>JADGQX010000177.1 GCA_017881445.1 Gemmatimonadota bacterium
GCGACCGACTCCAGGGCAGAGCGGGCGGCCCTCACGTCGGCGCTGGCGGGAATGTACATCTCGTCGGTGTAGTCCCGGACCATGCGGTGGGTGCTGTAGACGGGCGAGAGCTGGCGCATGGCGGCGCGGACGCGAGCGAGCCAGCGGGCGGGCAGGCCGTCGCCGTTGCGGTCGTTGTAGACCGGGATGACGTCGTTCTCGATGAGGCCGAAGAGAGCCTCGGAGTCGGCGCGGTCCTGGCCGTCGGGATGGTGGGCCACGCCCTCGATGGCCCAGCCGACCGGGTCGCCCAGCCGGTTGTTGTCCTGCCACGCCTCGGCCCACCAGCCGTCCAGGATGCTGAGGTTCAGCACGCCGTTGGCGGCGGCCTTCATGCCACTGGTGCCGCTGGCCTCGTGGGGCCGGCGCGGCACGTTGAGCCAGACGTCGGCGCCGGAGACGAGGGCGCGGGACAGCTCCACGTCGTAGCCCTCGAGGAAGACGAAGCGGTTCCGGACCTCGGGGCGGGCGCCGAAGGTGAAGATCTGCTGGAGCATTTCCTTGCCGGGCTCGTCACGCGGGTGCGCCTTGCCGGCGAAGACGAACTGGATCCTGCCCGAGCAGAGCATCTTCTCGAGGCGGGGCACATCCATCAGCAAAAGCGAAGCGCGCTTGTAGGTGGCGAAGCGGCGAGCGAAGACGATGGTCAGCACGTCGGGATCGAGCGCCCCGTCCGTCCAGGCGGCGTCCTCGCCCCGGCGCGTGGCCTGCTCGCGCAAGCGACGCCGCACCTCGGCGACCAGGGCCTGCTTGCGGGCGCGACGCACGTCCCACAGCTCGGCGAGCGGGATGTGCGCGGCACGCTGCCAGCGCAGCTCGTCCACCTCGTCGCGCCATTCCTCGCCCAGCCAGCGGGTGTAGAGGGCAGCCACCTCGGCCGACACCCAGGTGGGCAGGTGCACGCCGTTGGTGATGTGGCCGATCGGCACATCCTTCTCCTCGCGCCCGGGCCACAGGTCCTTCCACATGGCACGGCTGACCTCGCCGTGCAGGCGGCTGACGCCGTTGCGTCGCCCGGCCAGCCGGAGCGCCAGCGTCGTCATGCAGAAGTGCTCGCCCGCGTCGGTGGTGCGGCGGCCCAGGGAGAGGAAGCGCTCCCACGGCTCGCGCATCTCCCAGGCATAGCCGCCCAGGTACCGCTCCATGAGCGCGGGAGTGAAGAAGTCATGGCCGGCGGGCACGGGCGTGTGCGTGGTGAAGACCACGCCCGCGGCCATGCGGTCCACCGCCTCGCGGAAGTCGGAGCTGCCGCCCTCGACGGCCTGGCGCACGCGCTCGATCCCGGCGAAGGCCGCATGGCCCTCGTTCAGGTGGATCACGGCCGGCCGCTGCCCCAGCGCCTGCAGCGCGCGCATGCCACCGATCCCCAGCACGATTTCCTGCCGGATGCGGTGCTCCGAGTCGCCGCCGTAGAGGCGATCGGTGATCCGGCGGTCTTCGGAGAGGTTTTCGGGGATGTTGGTGTCGAGGAGATAGAGGGGGTTCCGGCCAATGTCCGCACGCCATACCTGCGCGTGGAGCTTGTGATCCAGGAACGGCATCGTCACCACGGTGCGCGAGCCGTCCGGCCGTCGCTCCAGCACCAGCGGCACGTCCGAGGGCGACGTGGGCGTGTACGAGTCGTACTGCCAGCCGGTGCGGTCCACCCGCTGGGTGAAGTAGCCCTCGCCGTAGAAGAGCCCTACGGCGACCAGCGGGATGCCCAGGTCGCTGGCGCTCTTCAGGTGGTCCCCCGCCAGCACGCCCAGTCCGCCGGAGGCGATGGGCAGGCACTCCGTGATGGCGAACTCCGCCGAGAAGTACGCGACCCGCAGATCCGCCTCGCTCGAGCGCTCCCGCCGGAACCAGGCCGAGTCGCCGCCCAGGTACGCGGCCAGATCCTCGGACGCCGCCGCAACGGCGGCGGCGTAGTCCCCGTCGGCGGCCAGCTCCACCAGGCGCGCGGGCGACAGCTCCGCCAGCAGCCGGACCGGGTTGTGGCCCGTGGCCGCCCAGAGCGCGGGGTCGGCGCGCTCGAACAGCTCGCGCGCGGGCGCATGCCAGCTCCAGCGGAGATTGTAGGCGAGGGGAACCAGGGGGCGCAGCTGCGCCGGGAGGTTACTGGGCAGATTCAAGGACATCGTAATCCCCGGAAGCGAATGCGGTCAGAATAAGCCATATACTCATACCAGCGATGAGGTTACGAGTTCCCCTTCGTAGGTTTGCACGTCGTCGCGCGGGCAGGTGGCAGAGTGATTGCCCCCAATATAATATCGGGCACGCACCCGCGCCCTACCCCCCCGCGGCGCCGGTCCGGGCGCACGATCGGCACAGCGGGATCGGCGCTCTGCCGGCGCGGCTCGAAACTGGCCGAGATGCACGGCACTCCCCGGGGCGCGACTCCGGGCGGAATCGACAACGAACGCGATGGATCGATTTGCGACTGCTCTTCGTGGGAACCAGCCCGGGAACGGGAGGCATCGAGACCCACCTCGTCACGCTCGCCCGGGCCATGGCGGAGAGCGGCGACGAGGTCGCCGCCGTGGTCCGGCCGGGCAGTGCCGTGGCCGCCTGGCTTTCGGGCATGCCCGTCCGGATCGTGCACGGAACGTTCCAGAATGCGCTGGACGTGCGAGGCATGGTGGCGGTAAGCCGGGCCATCCGTCGATTCCGGCCGGACTGGATCATCGGCTCGGTGAGCAAGGAGTTCTGGCCGCTGGCAGCGCTGGCCCGGGCGGCGCACGTCCGGCTCGCGCTCTTCAAGCACATGGACTTCCAGATGCGACCGCTGACCAAGCGGTACATCCCGCGGCTGGCGGACCGGTTCATCGTGATTTCCGACTCCATGCGCCAGAGCTTCATCGGACGCGGGGTCGACGCCAAGCGCCTTACGGTGCTGCGGAATCCCATTGACACGCGGAGGTTTCGCCCGGACGCCGCCCTGCGCGAACAGGCCCGGAGCGCGCTCGGATACGACGCGGGGGACGTGGTCGTCGGGTACCTGGGCCGGCTCTCCTCCGAGAAGGGCATCTACGCCCTGGCCGATGCGCTGGATGCCGCCATGCTTGAGGCACCGGCGCTACGGGCGTTGTGGACCGGCAACGGCCCCGATGCGGCAGCGCTGGGGGATCGACTCGCCGGCTCGGCCCATGCGGATCGGCACCGGCTCCGGCCGTTCGCCAGCGACGTCCGGCCGGTGTACGCCGCCCTCGACGTGCTGGCCGTTCCCTCGCTGATCGCCGAGAGCTTCGGTCGCGTGGCGGCGGAGGCGGAAGCCTGCGGCGTACCTGTGCTGGCGAGCCATGTGGGCGGCATCCCGGAGGCGATGCAGGACGGCGTCACGGGGCTGCTCCTCCCCCCGGGCGACACCGGCGCGTGGGCGAAGGCGCTGATACAGCTCGCCCGCGACCCTGTCACGCGAGCGCGCATGGGTGCCGAGGGGCCGCGCCTCGTGGCCTCGCGCTTCGAGGCGCGCGTCGTGGCCGAGCAGTTCCGCGCCCTCCTGCGCACCGGCACGGACGGGAGCGGCTCGGGGAGGCCGAGCCGCGCGGCCTGACCAGCCCTCCGCCGGCGCGGCCTGCGCGCTCAGAGCGACGGGTGCCGGGTCCAGGGGCGCAGCCGCTCGAGCTGGCCGGCTACGGCCAGCAGGAGCGCTTCGCGCCCGGGAAGGGCCACGAGCTGGACCGATAGCGGCATGCCCTCCGGGTCCAGGCCCGCGGGAACCGCCGCCGCCGGGAAGCCCGCAAAGTTCCAGGGTGCGGCGAAGGGCGCGTAGATCATGTTGGCGGCGACGTTGGCGATCCAGCTCCGACGCCTCCATTCGTCGGCGGCGATGGGCGCCTGCGCCAGGGTCGGCGTCAGCAGCAGGTCGAAGCGCCGGAAGAGCGGCTCGTGCGCCCGGCGCCAGCCCTCGCGGTGGCGCGGCTCGGCCAGCCCCAGGCGAAACGCCAGGCGGCCGAGGGCGGCATGGCGCCGCGCCCTGGGCTCCAGTCGCGCCGGGTCCAGCCCCTCGGCGTCGCTGGCCGCGCCCGCGAACCAGTGCCCAAGCAGGGCCGGGACGAAGCGAACCGGGTAAGGCGGGTCCGCGCGCTCCACTGTGTGGCCGGCCTGCTTCAGCAGCTCGGCGGAGGCCCGGGCGGCGGCGGCCCAGGTGCCGGCGACGCGGACGCCGGCCACGGGCGACCGGATGGACAGCGCGATGCGCAGCGGCCGATCCGGCTCCGCCGGAGGGGTCGGCGGCAACCCCGCCATCACGGCGAACAGCAACGCTGCGTCCTCCACGGTGGTGGCCAGCGGTCCGTTCTCCGACATGCCGAACCACGAATGCCGCCCGATGCCGGCGGGCACCACGTCCGGGCCTGGCTTGAGCCCGATCAGCCCGCAGCAGGCCGACGGGATGCGGATGGACCCGAGGCCGTCGTTGCCCACGGCGATGGGCACCATGCCGGCGGCGACGGCCGCCGCGCTGCCGCCGGAGGAGCCTCCCGCCGTGCGCGAGAGCTGCCAGGGGTTGTGGGCGGTGCCGAAGGCGCCGTCCGTGGTGCCCCAGAGGCCCAGCTCCGGCAGGCGCGTCTTGCCGACGACGATGGCGCCCGCGGCCCGCACGCGCCGGACGACCTCGTGGTCCGCCGCGGCCGGGCCGTCCGGCGTGGCGGGCGAGCCGAAGCGCGTCGGCTCGCCGGCCACGTCCAGGTTGTCCTTGATGGCGATCGGCACGCCCGCCAGCGGCAGGGTGGCGAGATCCGGCCGCCGGGCAAGCTGATCCGCCTCCTCCAGGGAGCGCTCGGCCCGGACGAGTTGGAAGGCATCGACCGAAGGCTGCAGCAGGCGAATGCGCTCGAGGTGCGCCTGCACTACGGCGCGGGGGCTCACCGCGCCCGTACGCACCAGGGCGGCAAGCGCGGCGGCCGTGCGGCGGGTGAGGCTGGCGGCGGGGTCCGGCATGGGTCGCTCCTCGCAGAGGTGCCGCAGGGAATACGGCGTGCGGCCGCCGCGCCGCAAGGGGCTGCGGCCGCGCCGCGCTTGCCTTGTCGCGCGGGCGACGCCTATGTTGGGCAAGCGCCATGACTTCCCAAAACCATCCCCGGCGCGGCTCCGCGCCTCCACCCGGCCCACCCGGCCGCTCTTCGCCGTGAGACCTCCGGACCGGGTCGAAATCGGCGCGCCGGGCGCGCCCGGGCCCTCCCCCAGGACCGCTTCCGGGCCGAGGGCGGCAGATGCTTCCGCCGGCGACAACTACCTGCTCGCGCTGCTGGCCGTGGGCGCGGTGGCCATCATCCTTCTGGGAGTGCGCTCGAGCGTCTACGACCTGGACCGCTACAGCGTGCCCAAGGCCGCGGCGTTGCACGTCGTCGCCCTGCTGTCGCTGCCGGTGCTGCTCGCGCGCTGGAAGCGCCTGCGGCTGGGCTGGCCGGACGCGCTGCTGGCGGCATTCGTGGCGTGGAGCGGAATCTCGGGACTGCTGGCGCGGAACTGGTGGCTGGCGCTGTCGGGATTCGGCCTGTCCTTCTCGGGGCTGATCGTCTTCCTGGCCGCGCGCCAGGCGGCCCGCAGCCGCGGCTTCGCGCTGGCCGCGGCACTGGCCTTCGCGGCCGCTCTGGGCAGCGCCCTGGGCGTGGCCCAGGCCTACGGCGCGAACTGGTCCTTCCTGGGGACGACGCGGCCACCCGGCGGGACCTTCGGCAACCGCAATTTCCTCGCGCACCTGACGGCCATCGGCGTGCCGCTGCTGCTGCTCGTGCACCGCTGCGCCCGCCGCCGGCAACCCGCCTTCTTCGCCGCCCTGGGGCTGGCCATCGCCGCGGCGGCCATCGTGCTCACGCGCTCCCGCGCCGCCTGGCTCGGCCTGGCCGCCGCCATGCTGGCCATGCTCGTGGGCGCCATCATCGGCTGGCGCGCCATACGCGCCGCTGACGACCGGCCCCGGCGCCGCCTGCGCGGCGCCATCTTCGCCCTGGCCCTGGGCGCCGCCGCCGCGGTCGCGCTCCCCAACCAGCTCGATTGGCGCGCCTCCAACCCCTACGCCCAGACGCTCAGCCGGCTCACGGACTACCACGGCGGCTCCGGCCGCGGACGGCTGCTGCAGTACCGCAACTCGGCGAGGATGCTCCGCTTCGACCCCGTCTTCGGCGTCGGCCCCGGCAACTGGTTCGTCCATTACCCCCGCGTCACCACCCCGGGAGACCCCGCCTTCGATAGCGGCGACCCCATCCCCACGAACCCCTGGCCCAGCAGCGACTGGGTCACCTTCTTCGTGGAGCGCGGACCGATCGGAGCCATGCTGCTGCTCGGCTTCATGACCGCGGCCACGCTGGCGTGCCTGGGCGCCCTCCGAGGCGGAGACCGCTACGGCGCGCTCGCCGCCGTCGCCCTGCTCGGCGCCCTCGCCGCTGCATTCGTCACCGGCCTCTTCGACGCCGTGCTCCTGCTCCCGGCCCCGACCTTCTTCGTCTTCGCCGCGGCCGGCGCCCTGCTGCCGGCGCCCCGGCGGCTGGCCCTGGACCGGCCCCTGGGCGGCGGCACCCGGGGCCTGGCTTCCACCGGCGCCATCGTGCTGGCCCTGGGCATTGCGGCCGCGGCCGCCGGACAGCTCTACGCCCTGGCCATCACCCAGGACTCCACCTCCCGGCGCACGGTGGACGCGGCCCTCACCTGGGACCCCGGCGACTACCGCCTGAACCTGCTCATGCTCGACCGCGGCTCCTGCCGCACGCGCATCCGCTACGCCCGGACCGCCGCCGCCCTGCTCCCCTACCACGCCGCGCCCCGGCGCGCGCTCCGGGAGTGCGGGGTCCGCTGAGCGGAAGACACCGTTGCACCGGAGGCGCCGAGCACGCTGAGGGCATGCGGGCGCCTCGTAGTGCGCACGGTTGCGGCGGAACCGCCACGTCCAAAGTTGCGCAGGGTGTTGCCTTCAAACAAGAAGAGGCCGCAACGTGCCCGGGTGCCGGAGGACGTTTCCCCTACCGAAGCGGCTATCTCCGCGTGCTTTGCGCCTCTGCGTGATCGATGTCGCGCTCCGCCGCGTCCCGGCGTGAAACGATGGCGGACACGTGTCGCCTGGATCAGAAGAGCCCCAGCGCCCGCGCCACCCGCCCCGCCCATCCCGCCACCGACATGGCCGCCGGCAACAGCGTCAGGCCCACCGAGAAGGATACCCCCTGCCGGAAGAGCGCCGGACCGAGCAGCGGCGCCTCCCGACCCCAGAGCCGCTCCGCCGCGCTCTCCACGAACCACCCCATCGAGTAGCACACGTTGGCCGCGACGCCGAACACCACCACCCCCATCAGCGGGATGGAGAAGTGCGGGCCCGGCGGCAGCCAGGCGAACAGCTCCACCATCGTCAGCGACACCACGCCCGTGACCCCCACCACGCCGTTGTAGACCAGCCGCCGCGACTCCCACCACTGCAGCAGCCCCAGGGGCGTGCGCCGATACGCGGGTGGCGGAAAGAGCGCTTCCACGATCTGGGACATGGCCCCTCCTGAAGACAGTCGTTCCAACCCGGTCTCATACTTTGCAGCATAAAGTTCTCCGCGTCAAGAGGCGAGACCAGGGGAGGTGCGCGGCCGCGGGGCATGGAACGGCAACGGCAAGGGATTCGAGCGCGAGCGCGAGGGCGATGGGTCCGCGATAGCGGGCCGCCTCCGTGAACGAGCACGGTCGCGCTCGCGCTCGCTCACGCGCTCGTCAGCAGTCGGACGCCCGCGGCCGCCGCGCGAGAAGGCGGTCTAGCGGAGGCGAGAAGGACGCCCCTTTACGCTGCGGCGTCGGCGAACAGCTTCAGCGTTCGCGCCCAGGCGTCCCTCGCGGCACCGACGTGGTAGGACGGCCGGGTGTCGTTGAAGAAGGCGTGGGGTGCGTCGTCGTAGGTGTGGGTCTCGAAGCGCTGGCCGGCGGCTCGCAGAGCCTCCTCGAAGGCCGGCACGGTGGCGTTGACGCGGGCGTCCAGGCCGCCGTAGAAACCGACGAGCGGGCAGCGGAGCGAGTGCATGGCGCCCGTGTCGGGGGAGATGCCGTAGTAGATGGCGGCGGCGGACAGCTCCGGGTCCGCGCCGGCCAGGAGCGCCGACAGGTGGCCGCCCAGGCAGTAGCCGGTGCTCATGACGCGCCCGCTGCAGGCCGGTGCGCCGCGCACGGCAGCCGCCACGTCCACGAGCGTGGCCAGCCAGCGCGGATAGGGCCGGTCGGGGTTGAGCACCAGGGCGATGGTCTCGCGCAGCGCAGCGCCCTGCGCCGGGGGCAGCGCCTCCAGCGCGGCGGTTCGGGCAGCGGGGTCGCGCCAGACCTCGGGCGGCGCATCGTCGAGAAAGCGCTTGAGCGCGTCCACGCGCGCCTCGGCCAGCGCCGGCGGCCGCTGCCCGTTCTCCGCGAACAGGTCGGGAGCCACGGCGTAGTATCCGGCGCTGGCGAAGCGCTCGACCAGGTCGCGGATGTGAGCGTCCACGCCCCAGACCTCCTGGATCACCACGACGGCGGGGAGGCGGCCCTGCGCGGCCGCCGGCCGGGCGGCATACGCGGGAGTCCCCGCGGGCCGCTGCCACTCGCTGATGAGTCGCACGACGATTCCCCCGAAAGCGGATCCGTACCGGCGCGCACTGCCCGGACCTTCTCTTGCCGCCCGCCTGCCGCAAGAAAAGGCCCCGCAGACCGCGGCTGATGTCGTTGGGCGACTAGCGCGCGAAGATGGTGAACAGCGCGGCCAGCACGAAGAGCGCGATCCAGAGGGCGAGCGGCCCGTGGGTGACGAGGGCCAGGACACCTCCCAGCAGGCAGGCGGAGGCGAGGACGGCCCCGCGCAGCCCGGGGAGCCTGCAGGAAAGCTCCGCGCCCCGGCCGCCGCGCGATCAGCGCCTCGCTGGCGTTCAGCGTCCGGCGCGCCACGCCATCGATGTAGTACTCGCCGTCGATCTCGACCGGCATGTACAGGATCGGCAGCGCCGCGCTGGCGCGCACTGCCCGGGAGATGGGCACGTGCGCCGTCTCCGGGTCACCGAAAGCGACCAGCAGCGACCGGTCCAGGTTGACCGCGAGCACCCGCAGCTTGTTGGGCAGCTTATCGAACGAGTCCGACCGACCGTGCGTGGAGAACACGTGCGCCAGGTAATGCTCCAGCGGCGCGCTGTCGAAGAACCCCACCGGCAGCGCCCGCCCGAGCTTGACCAGCGAGCCGAAGAGCGAGATGTCCCCCGGTCTCGTCAGGTGCCGCATCACCGCCCCGTACACCGAGCCCGGCAGCTTCAGCGCGCTGAGGACGTACTCGGTATAGGCCGGCTTGAACAGGATCTCCGGTCGCAGGTTCAGGTCCTCCCGCTCCTGGCCGAGAACGACCCGGCGCATCATGTTGGGGGTCACGCCGTTGGCCAGGCACGAGGCCACGATGGCGCCGGCACTCACCCCGACGTAGACGTCGAGATGGTCCAGCTCCAGCCCGGCGATGCACTGCTCCAGCGCGCAGAGAACGCCGATCTCGTAAAACGCCCCCTCGACCACAC
>JADGQX010000415.1 GCA_017881445.1 Gemmatimonadota bacterium
GTCCACCAGGTCCATCATGAACTCGGTGGTGCCGCGCACGAACCCCGCCGTGCACAGCGGCCCCCGGGCCGTCACCATGGGCAGGATGTGGCCGGCGTCCAGGATCCGCTCACGGTGCATGCGGATGCGGTGCAGCGTGAGGGCGGCGAAGGCGTCCGCCTCGATCTCGTAATCGGCGATGCTGTCCAGGTCCTCGAGGCGGTAGAGGGTGTGGACCTCGCTGGGCGTGTTGTCCTGCCAGAACTTGATCTTCGCCCCCAGCACGGACGGCTCCGCCGCCATGCCGTACTCCATCCACCACGAGGGCACGAAGATGATGTCGGGAAACTCACGGGCAATGCGCAGGTTCGACTCGAACCACAGCTCGGGATCCAGGTAGTAGTCCATGTGATTGATTCCGAGGTAGCCCGGAATCCAGGGACTGTCGATGATGAGCGCCATCGGGACCCGGTCCAGCTTCTGCCGGCGCGCCGCGCGCTTGAACGTCTCCCATTGCAGACGGAGCATCTCGGTTCCTTTGGTCTGCGGACATTGACGAAGCGGAGCCGGATGGCGGGGCGACGCCGACGGCCGAGGCCACCGGATCGCTGCGTCCGGTTCCACACGCCGCAGCTCCAGGGGGGCGGTCCAGAGCGGTCGCGACGAACGACGCCGTCAGAATAACCTCCGTGTCGCGCCGCCGCACCACGGACGCTCCACGCCGACGAACGGCGATCTCACGCGAGGGGCCAGCCACGCAGGCGTCCCACGCCGCGAACGGCAATCTCACGCAGAGCCGCAGAGCCGCAGAGCCGGGCCCCTCGGCTGCCGGGACACCCGCAACACACCGGGCCCGGTAAGATCCCGTTATCTGTTGTTGAACGGAAAAACCGCGGCTTCGGGCGCCCGCTCCATGGCGGGATCGCCGGTAACCCTCTGCGGCTCTGCGGCTCTGTGTGAGATGCAGTTGCAGTTCCCTCATCCCTGCGTGCGCCCCGCTCTGCGCAGGCGTCTCAGGTGAGCCGGGGCGAGGCGGCGCTCGACCAGCGCCAGGACGCCATCGACCGCCAGGGCCAGCGCCGCGGCGGGCAGCGCGCCCGAGAGGATCATGCGGGTATCGGCGAGGGCGAGCCCGGCCACGATGGGCTCGCCCAGGCCGCCCGCGCCGATGAAGGCCGCCAGCGTCGCGGCGCCCACGGTCAGCACGGCGGCGGTGCGCACGCCGGCCATGATCACGGGCGCGGCCAGGGGCAGCCGGACCATGAGCAGGCGCTGGGCCGGGGTGGCGCCCAGCGCCTCGGCGGCTTCCACCGCGCCCGGGTCCGCCTCCCGCACCCCGGTATACGTCCCCCGGGCGATGGGATAGAGGGCGTAGAGCCAGAGCGCGACCAGGGCAGGCAGGACGCCCACGCCCAGCAGCGGCAGCATGAAGGCGAGGAGCGCGATGCTGGGGATGGTCTCCAGCACGCCCAGCGCGCCCAGCACCGGCCCGGCGGAGCGACGCGCCCGCTCCAGTGCCAGCCCGAGTGGCAGGGCGACGGCCACCGCGGCTCCCAGCGCGAGCAGCACCAGCCAGAGGTGGCGAGCGGCCAGGTGCAGCAGCGTCGCCCGGCGCTGCCAGAGGTAGCGGGCGAGGGGGGGTTCGCCGGCGGCGGCGGGCGCCGGCGTCGCCCGGGAGGCGCCGCCGGCATCGAGCAGCTCCAGCGAGCGCAGCGCCGAGGTCGCCACCGTCGCCACGTCCTCCCGCTCCACCTCCACCCGCCGGTTGAGGGCGCGCATGGTGGCCTCGTCCAGGCGGCCGCTCAGCAGGCTCAGGATGGCGACGGCGTCCGGCCGCGTCGTCGCCAGGCGCCGGCCCACCAGCGCCGCGGCCTCGTAGGGCGGGAAGAAGTGGCGGTCGTCCTGCAGCGTCACCAGTCGATAGCGCGCCAGCAGTCCGTCCGTGGAATAGCCGTCGATGACGTCCACGGAGCCGGCGGCGAGCGCCTGGTACTTGATGGCCGGCGCCAGCGGCCGCACCTCCCGGGGGTGCACGCCGTAGACGCGGGCCAGACCGGCCAGCCCGTCGGGGCGGCCGATGAAGTCCGCGGTGAAGCCGGCGGAGAGGCGCGGGCTCTCCCGGGCCAGGTCGCTCAGCGTGCGCAGCCGGTAGCGCGCCGCCAGATCCGGCCGCACGGCCATGGCGTACGTGTTCTGGAACCCCAGCGGCGGCAGCCAGCGTATGCCCCAGCGCGCCGCGAAGATGCGCGAGACGCGGTCGTAGACTCGCCGGGGATCGGCCGCCAGCGCGGGAGTGAGCGTGTCGTGCAGCACCGCGAGCAGGCCGGTGCCGGTATACTCCGGGTACACGTCGATGGCGCCGGCGCGCAGCGCGCCGAAGGCGATCTCGGTGCCGCCCAGCCCCGGCCGCCGCTCCACGACCAGCCCGCGCGACTCCAGCAGCTGCGCGAACATCTCCGCCAGCAGGTACGACTCGCCGAAGGGCTTGGAGGCGACCACCACCGCCGGCGCCGCGTGGGGGGCGGGGGCGGGGGCGGGGGCGGGGACGGGGGCGGGGACGGCACGGCCGGCCTGCGCCTGCGCCTCGCCCGCCGGCGCCAGGGCGGCT
>JADGQX010000178.1 GCA_017881445.1 Gemmatimonadota bacterium
CCGCACCACCGATTCGCCCAGCGGCCAGCGGTAGATGCACACGTTCAGGAACGAGCCCGCGACCGCGCCCACGAGCGCCGCGTACGTGAGGATCAGCCACTCCGGCATGGCCTACCCGCTCCGCGTCAGAAGGTACAACAGGATGCCGGCGGCGACGCCGACGTTCAGCGACTCGGCACCGCCGCGGATGGGCACGGCCACCAGACCGTCGAGAGCGGCGCGCATCTCCGCGCCAATGCCGGCGCCCTCGTTGCCCAGCACCAGTGCCGCGCGCGCCGGCAGACGCAGCTCGCCGATGGGCTGACCCGCCCCGTCCGCCCCCAGGATCAGAAAGTCGTTGCGGCGCAGCCACTCCACCAGCTCGGCGGGCCCGGGCTGCACCACAGGCAAGCGGAAGGAGGAGCCCGCGGCCGCCCGCACCGACTTCGGGTTCCAGGGGTCCACGGTGCCGGGCAGCGCGGCCAGCGCCAACGCGCCGAAGGCGTCCGCCGAGCGCACCACGGCGCCGAAGTTGCCCGGGTCCTGGATGCCGTCCAGCACCGCCACCAGGGCGCGCCCCGCCGGCGCGAGGCTCTCGAGCGCGCCTTCCGGCACGCGGGCCACCGCCAGCACGCCCTGGGGTCCGTCCGTAGCCGCCAGCGCGTTCAGCTCGCCCTCGCCCACGCGGCGCAGCGACCCCCGCTTCTCGAGCCGAACGGCCAGCGCCCGGCCGCGGGGCGTGTCCTCCAGGGAGGGCGCCGCCAGGGCCAGCGTGAGGTCGAGCCCGGAGTCGAGCAGCTCCTCCACCACGCGCACGCCCTCGGCCAGGAAGAGACGCTCCACCTCGCGGATCTTCCTGCGCCGCAGGGCGCGGACCAACTTCTCGTCCCCCCGGCTAATCACGCCGCACCATGTTGGAACGCCTCTTGCCCCCTGGTATCGGACCGACCCGGTGACCGGAGGAACGGATGAAGAAACAAATGAACGATCGTCGCATCCGCGGCGGTCTCGTCATGGCGGCGCTGGCCTCGCTCAGCGTGGCGGCCGCCGCCTGCGGCGTTACGACGCAGCAGGAAATGCAGCTCGGGGCCGACCAGGCCGTCCAGGTGAACCAGCAGCTCCCGATGGTCACGGACGCGCAGCTGAGCACCTACATCAACCAGCTCGGCAATCAGCTCGCGGCCCAGGGGGCGCGGCAGGACATCCCATGGCACTTTTACATCGTCAACTCGGACGTCGTCAACGCCATGTCGCTGCCGGGCGGTTACGTCTACGTGGATCGCGGCGTGATCACGCACGCCAGCAACCTGTCGGAGCTGGCGGGCGTGGTGGCGCACGAGATCGGGCACGTGGAGGAACGCCACTCGGTGCAGCAGCTGGAGCGCGCGCAGGGCGCGAACATGGGTTTGACATTGGCCTACGTGCTGCTGGGGCGCCAGCCGTCGGGCGTGGAGCAGGCGGCGATCCAGGTGGGCGGCACGGCGGTCTTCGCGAAATTCGACCGCGGCGCGGAGAGCGAGGCGGACGCCGACGCGGTGACGCTGACCACGCGCGCGGGCATCAGCCCCCAGGGGCTGCCGAACTTCTTCAATAAGCTCATGCAGCTGCGGCAGGGCAACCCGAGCGTCGTGGCGCAGTGGTTCGCCACGCACCCGACGGAGGAGCAGCGGATCGCGGCCACCCAGCAGCTGATCAATCAGACCGTGCCGCGCGCGACGCTGAACCGGCTGCAGACGGACTCCAAGGCGTTCCAGACCTTCAAGGCGCGCATGGCGCGCTACCCGGCGCCGCCGGCGCAGTCTCGCACGCAGTAGCGCCGCCGCCGGTCCGACTTGCGGGGTCGGTGCCCGGGCTAGGCCCCGGGTGCCGGCCTCGCTAGCTTCCCCGCCCTGACCTCCATCGCGGCCGTTCCAGGGAAGACGAGCATGCTCCCCATCGCGCTCACCATCGCCGGCAGCGACAGCGGCGGCGGCGCCGGCATCCAGGCGGACCTCAAGACCTTCTGTGCCTACCGCGTCTTCGGCACGTCCGTGGTGACGGCGCTGACCGCCCAGAACACGCTGGGCGTCCGGGGCGTCCACGCGGTGCCGCCGTCGTTCGTGCGGGCCCAGCTGGACGCCGTCGTCAGCGACCTGCGCCCGGCGGCGGTCAAGACCGGGATGCTCGGCACCGTCGCCATCGTGGAGGCGGTCGCGGCCGGGATCCGGGAGCACGCCCTCGCGGCCTACGTCCTCGATCCCGTCATGGTGGCCACGAGCGGCGACCGCCTCCTGGACGCCGACGCCGAGAGCGCCGTGCTCGAGCTGCTGGTGCCGCTCTGCGCGCTGGTCACGCCCAACCTGGACGAGGCCGCGATCCTCACGGGCCGGCGCATCGCGGGCGAGGATGACATGCGTCGGGCGGCGGAGGAGCTGGTGGCGCGCGGAGCGGGAGCGGCGTTGATCAAGGGCGGACACCTGGAGGGCGACGCCGTCCTGGACGTCTTCTTCGACGGCCTCGGGCAGCGGGTGTGGACGCGTCCACGCATCCCCTCCCGCCACACGCACGGCACGGGCTGCACGCTCTCCGCGGCCATCGCGGCCGGGCTCGCCCGCGGAGCGGCGCTGCCGCAGGCCGTGGAGGCCGGGCTGGAGTTCGTGCGGCGCGCGATCGCCGGCGCCCCCGGGCTGGGCAGCGGCCATGGCCCTCTCGACCACTTCGCCCCGGTGCCGGAGCTGAGCACGGCCGCGTCCCCGGGGGACACGGCCGCGACGCGCACCGCCCGCTGATCGGGACCGCCTCGCCCCGCGCGTCAGCGGTGCAGCAGCCAGTTGGTGAGCAGGTATCCCACTGTCATGGCCAGGACCATGAGCGCGCCCACGACCGTGGGCGGCGCCGGGATGGGCAGCTTGAGCAGGCGCACCAGCCCGCCGATGAGCATCGCCACCGCGATTCCGACCCACGGCGGGTAGTTGAATCCTCCAGCCATTCGTTCCTCAGTTCTGCGTGGCGGCCGCGCCGGCCGGTGCCTTCCACCAGCGCGTGACGTCGACCAGTGTGCCGCGCACGTCCATGTCCGTGCCCTGCAGGTCCTTGCGGATGAGCACGAGGTCGGGGAAGTAGTAGAGGCAGGTCCAGGGCTGGTCCTGCAGCAGGATCTCCTGGAAGCGGTTCCACATCGGCTTGGCCGCGCGGCGGTCCAGGGTCAGCGGAGCCCGGTCGATGATGCTGTCCACGGCCGGGTTGGCATACGACGCGAGCTGGAAGGGCTTGCCCACGCTCGCCGAATGGAACTGGTCGCGGTAGACGATGCGGAAGTCGCTCTCGTACACCATGAAGGCCGCGTCGAAGCGCCGCTCCGGCGCCGTCACGTCCGCCAGGAAGACCCGGGCGTCCGTCGACTCCACGCGAGATTTCACGCCCACCCGGGCGAGCTGCGCCTGCACCATCTCGGCGGCGTTGCGGTTGAAGGAGCTGCTCGCCGGCACCTTCAGCGCGATCTCCCACGGCTTGCCCGCCGGATCCTCGACGAAGCCGTCGCCGTTCCGGTCGCGGTAGCCCAGTCCCAGCAGCAGGGCCCGGGCGGAGTCGGGCGCGTACGGCAGTGGCTTGAGGTTGGCGTCATACGCCCAGTGCGCGGGCGGGATCGGCCCGGTCGCCAGCACGCCCATCCCGCCGCGCAGCGCGTCCAGGATGGTGCGCCGGTCCACGGCCAGGGCGAGGGCATGGCGCACGCGCGGGTCGCGCAGTGCGGGCCGCTTCTCGTTCCAGACGATGAAGGACACCTGCCGCGTCGGTCGCGTCAGGCGCAGGATGCCCGGTCGGCCATCCACGTCCTTGTACGCCTTGGCGCCCGCGCTCGTGGTCATGTCCACTTCCCCCGAGAGCAATGCGGCCAGCTGCGCCTGTGGCTCGGGCACAATGCGGATCACCAGCCGGTCGAGGCGGGGCGGTCCCCCCAGCGCCCGGGGGAAGTCCGGATTCGGAACGAAGGTCCAGTGGTCGTTGGCACGGTGCTCCAGCAGCTTGAAGGGACCGTTGCCAATGGGATTCTGGTTGAAGGCCGCCTGCCGCATCCGTTCAGACGGAATGCTGTCCAGCAGATGCTTGGGCATGATGGGCAGGAACGGCAGACCGGCCAGCGCGTCCGCGTGCGGCTTGAAGTGGAAGCGGATCGTATACGGATCGAGCAGCTCCGCCCCCGTCCAGTACGTGAAGTACTCGGCGTTGGGGAACGCCGTCTTCGGGTCCGCGGCGCGCTGGTACGTGAACAGCACGTCCTCGGCGGTCGTGGGCTGGCCATCGGTCCAGTGCACGTCGCGCCGGACGTGGAACACCGCAGCCGTGTCCCCCTGCAGCTCCCAGGACGACGCGAGCATGGGCTGGTAGTCGAGCTTCGGGCCGTACTGAATCAGCGGCAGGAAGAGCACGAAGCGGGTGACCTCCTGCGTCCACTTGTCGCCCGTCACCAGCGAGTTGGGGAACTCGAGGTCCGTCGCGATGGCGACGACCGCCGTTCCCCCGCGCCTGGGGGCGCCCGCCGACCGGTCTTTCCCGCACGACGCGGCCGCCAGTGCCACCAGGACCAGCAACGCGCCAGTGCTGCCACGCCCGTGGAAGACCATGCTCGAGCTCCGTCGCTGGAGTGCTTCGCTCGGAGAGATGCCGGAAATGTGGCCGACTCGTAGGGCAGCCGCAAGCCACACGCGGGTTTGCGACGGCTGCCGGCCGCTCAGGCCAACTCGACGTCCGGCCGCGTCGCGATGCCCTCGAGCACCCCGCGCAGCAGCCGCTCGAACCGGGCGGCGGCCTGCGTCGCCAGGGCCAGCACGTCGTCGTGGCTCTGCGGCTCGGCAGCCGTCCCGGTGGGGAGATCGGTAATGAGAGAGATGCCCAGCACGCGCACGCCCAGCGCCCGCGCGACCAGCACCTCCGGCACCGTGCTCATGCCCACCGCATCCGCGCCCAGGCGCCGGAACATGGCCGCTTCCGCCGGCGTCTCGTAGTTGGGCCCGGTCAGCGCCAGGTACACGCCGCGGCTCACGCGGATGCCGTTCTCCAGGGCGACTTGCTCCGCCAGCGCCTGCAGCTCCGGGTCGTAGGGCCGGGACATGTCCGGGAAGCGCGTCTCGCCGTCCGCGACCGGGCCGATCAGCGGGTTGCGGAACATGAAGTTGATGTGGTCGTCCAGGATCATCAGGTCGCCGCGCCGGAAACGCGGGTTCAGCGCGCCCGCCGCGTTGGTGGCCACCAGCGTCCGGGCGCCCAGCGCCGCAACCGCCCGGATGGGCAGCGCCACCGCCGCGGGGTCATGCCCCTCGTACACGTGGAAGCGCCCCTGCAGGGCGACGCACTCCACTCCCGCGAGCTGGCCCGCCACCAGTACGCCCTTGTGCCCGGCCACCGTGACGGGCGCGAATCCGGGGATCTCCGCAAATGGCACCCGGACCGCGTCTTCCAGCTCTTCCGCGATGCCGCCCAGCCCGGAACCCAGCGCGAGCAGCACCCGCGGCCGCTCCGTGAGGCGCTCGCGCAGGAAGGCAAGGGTCGGTGTCAGGTCAGTCATACCAGGCTCAACGGAAAGGGAGGCCACGGCGGCTCGGCACTACGCTGGGCCAGCAGCTCCGCGTGTTATCTCGGCTTACGTGCGGTCATGATTACGGCCTTCACACCAAAGGTTTCCGCGGCATCCTGCGTCGACCCCTTCCGGAACCGAAAGCCGGGCACCACTGCGGAGCGCACGCGCTCGAAGCCGGCTTCCTCGAGAAGTGCGAACATCTCTCCCTCCGGGAGAGCGCCTCCAATTCAGCTGGCCCACAGTTTCGGGTCGTTGACGATCGACTGAGAAAGCTGTTTCGCGCTCACGATGTCGGTAATGGAGATCCGGCCGCCCGGTCCCAGCACTCTGAACATCTCCTGCACCACGCGGCGCTTCTGGAACGAGAGATTGATGACTCCATTGGAGAGAATGATGTCGGCCGTCGCATCCGGCACAGGAATGTCCTCCATCCGACCTTGATGACATTCGACATGAATTCCGGTCGCTTCGGCGTGCGCTTGCGCTTTAAGGCACATCGCGGGGTTGAGATCGACTCCGATTACCGGCCCTTGGATCCGACCTGCCAGCCAGCAATGATGCTGTCCAGCCCGGCGCCGCTCCCGAGATCGATCACCGTCTCGCCGGGCTTGAGATCACTGCGCTCGTGGGGATTGCCGACTCCCGCGAAGGATGCGACCGCCCCAACGGGCGCGCGATCAAGCCATTCAGGGTCGTACCCGAACATCTCGGCAGCCTGGCGGCCATGAAAAAAGTGGAACTCTCCAGTCGGGTGGTCTGCCACCTCCTGATACATCCGGATGACCTCGCCCTTGATCACCGACTCCAAGGATTCCTGCGTGTCGGCCAGGGTCTTCTCGGTTTGCGCCATCAGTCCCTCCTTTTGAATCCGAACGGTGCAACGATCTCGAGCGATCTCCGGCTCGTGTAACCTTCGACTCAGAAACCCAACGCATCCGCGCGAATTGCAGTCGGGCGGATCATGTCAGCTAACGCGGGATACGCGACCTGACGTCCAGGGATTACGAGATCAGCTCACCACGCGGGCCGCTCCGGCGGCTGAGGCTGGGCAGCCTGCTTCCGCGCCTCCACTAATCGTCGATTCACGAATAGCTTCACCAGCACCACGCCCGCGACGAAGCCGCCGATGTGCGCAAAAAACGCAACGCCGCCACCGGTCCGCGGGTTCGCCACGCCCGAGAGCAGCTGGACCGCGAACCACTCCAGCAGGATGAGCCACGCGGGCACCGCGATGATCTTGATGAAAAAGAAGATAATGAACAGGGTCTGGATACGGACGCGCGGGTAGAGCACCAGGTACGCGCCCATGACCCCGCTGATGGCGCCCGAGGCGCCCACCGTCGGCACGGGCGAGTCCGGCGAGGAGAAGATCTGCGATCCGCCCGCGGCGACGCCCACCAGCAGGTAGAACAGCAAGTAGCGCACGTGGCCCATGGAGTCTTCGACGTTGTTTCCGAAGAGCCAGAGGAACCACATGTTGCCGATGATGTGCAGCCAGCCGCCGTGCAGGAACATGCTGGTGAGGATCGCCTGCCAGGTCAGGCCGCCGAAGCGACAGCCGACGCCGGGACCGAGAAGCACGCCGACGTGATCACCGGTCTGGCCCGTGATCTCGGCGGGGATCATGCCATAGTCGCAGACGGTGCGGCTCAGCAGGTCCGGCGAGAAGCCCGCCCCCTCCAGGTACACCCAGACCAGGACGTTCACCAGGATGAGCCCGACCGTCACGTAGGGGGTGAGGAGTGTGGGGTTCTCGTCGCGCAGCGGGAACAAGAGGTCTCCTCGGGACGGCGCGGGCGGGGCGTCCGGGCAACGGCGCCGCAGAATAGCGCGGCTCCGCGCCGCATGTCAACGCGCCCGGGGGCTTCCCGGGCCGCCAGGATGGCGGAGGTCTGTACGCTGCCACGCTGGCAGGCGCGGGACGGTTCTGCGCCGTTATGACGCGGATTCGGGCGCTGCGCTTGGCATATGCGTTGCACGCCGAGGACTCGATCCGGCTTGCATCCTCAAGGAGACAACATGGCAAAGGTCATCGGCATCGACCTGGGCACCACCAACTCCGTCGTCGCGGTGATGGAGGGTGGCGACCCGGTCGTGATCCCGAACGCGGAAGGAGGGCGGACGACGCCGTCGGTGGTGGCGTTCACCAAGGACGGCGACCGCCCCGTGGGGCAGGTGGCGCGGCGCCAGGCGATCACGAACCCCAAGAACACGGTGTTCTCGATCAAGCGCTTCATGGGTCGCAAGTGCTCCGAGGTGGGTGAGGAGCGCAAGAAGGTGCCCTACGAGGTGCGCTGCGATGCGCAGGATCGGGTGCAGGTGTTTCTCCCCAACATGGACAAGACGTTCACGCCGCCCGAGATCTCGGCGATGATCCTGCAGAAGATGAAGCAGACGGCCGAGGACTACCTGGGCACCGAGGTGAAGCAGGCCGTGGTGACGGTGCCGGCGTACTTCAACGACTCGCAGCGGCAGGCGACGAAGGACGCGGGCAAGATCGCGGGGCTGGACGTGCTGCGGATCATCAACGAGCCGACGGCCGCGGCGCTGGCGTACGGGCTGGACAAGAAGAAGGACGAGATCATCGCGGTCTACGACTTCGGTGGCGGCACGTATGACATCTCGATCCTGGAGCTGGGAGAGGGCGTGTTCGAGGTGAAATCGACGAACGGGGACACCCACCTGGGCGGCGACGATCTCGACCAGCGGGTCATCGACTGGCTGGTGGAGGAGTTCAAGAGGGACCAGGGCATCGACCTGTCCAAGGATGCCATGGCGCTGCAGCGCCTGAAGGAGGCGGGCGAAAAGGCGAAGATGGAGCTGTCCACGACCACGTCGACGGACATCAACCTGCCCTTCATCACGGCGACGCAGGAAGGCCCGAAGCACCTGAACGTCACGCTGACCCGCGCGAAGTTCGAGCAGCTGGTGGACGACCTGATCCAACGGACCATGCCGCCCATGCAGCAGGCGCTGAAGGACGCGGGGCTGGAGCCGGGCAAGGTGGACGAGGTGATCCTGGTCGGCGGGTCCACCCGCATCCCCAAGGTCCAGCAGGTGGTGCGCGACTTCTTCGGCAAGGAGCCGCACAAGGGCGTGAACCCGGACGAGGTGGTGGCGGTGGGCGCCGCCATCCAGGGCGGCGTCCTGGCCGGCGATGTGAAGGACGTCATCCTGCTGGACGTGACGCCGCTTTCGCTGGGTATCGAGACGCTGGGCGGGGTCATGACCGTGCTCATCCCGCGCAATACGACGATTCCGACAAAGAAGACGGAAGTGTTCTCCACGGCGGAGGACAGCCAGACCACCGTGGAGATCCACGTGCTCCAAGGCGAGCGGCCCATGGCCATTGATAACAAGACGATCGGCCGCTTCCAGCTCACGGGCATTCCCCCGGCGCCGCGCGGCATGCCGCAGGTCGAGGTCACCTTCGACATCGACGCCAACGGCATCCTGCACGTGACCGCCAAGGACCGCGCCACGGGCAAGGAGCAGAAGATCCGCATCGAGGCGTCCAGCGGTCTCAGCGACAACGAGATCGACAAGATGGTCAAGGACGCCGACGCCCACGCCGACGAGGACAAGCAGCGGCGGGAGAAGATCGAAGCCCGCAACCAGCTCGACTCCATGGTCTACGCGGTCGAGAAGGACACCAAGGAGTGGGGCGAGAAGCTGAGCCCCGATCTCAAGCAGCGGGTGGACGAGGCGCTCGAGCGCGCCCGCAAGGCGCTGAAGCAGGACGATATGGGCGAGATCACCGGCGCCCGCGAGCAGCTCTCGCAGGCGTTCAACGCCGCCGGCCAGTCCATGTACCAGGCCCAGGCGGCCCAGGGCTCCGGCCCCGACGGCGCAGCGGACGCGACCGGCGCCACCGATGGGACGGCGGGCGCCGGCGCAACCGGCGCCCCGCCCGAGGATGTG
>JADGQX010000416.1 GCA_017881445.1 Gemmatimonadota bacterium
CGCGGGCGCTGCCCGCCTCGCTTCTGCCGCCGCGTCCGCCGCGCGCCGCGCCGCGCGCCGCCGCGTCGCCACCCCCTCGATCCACCTCCAGAGGCGGTCGTCCGCCGCGCTCATGCGCTGGCGCAGGCGGCGCAGCACCGGCTCGGGGGGCGCCCTGCGACCAGGGCCGCGCTCAGGTTGAGGGGGAGAGGGTGTCATCGGCTCCTGGAGCCTTCAAGGGGAGTGCCATGTCGCGCGGAAGTGCGCGCCGTCGGGCAAGTCGTCCCGGCTCCTACGCCTTCACCGCGGCCAGTGCCTTCTGCATCTCCGGGTTCTGCGGCTCCATCCGGACCGCGGCCTCGTACTCGCGGCGCGCGTCCTCGCGCCGTCCGCGGGCCTCGAGGATCATGCCCAGCCGCCAGTGGATGCTGGCGACGGAGACCCCGCCGGGGTCGGCGCCGGTGGCCAGGAGCTGGCGCAGAGCCTTCTCACCATCGTCCAGCCGCTGGCGGGAAACCGCGGCCAGACGGCCGAGGGCGTAGAGCCCCACCGGGTCCCGCGGCCGGCGTTTCAGGAAGGCGTCCACGGCGGCGAAGGCGGGCTCGTAGCGGTGGCTGGCACCGTAGAGGCTCGCCAGGAGCGAGACGGGCGCCGCGCTGTCCGGGTAGCTGGCCGCAGCCGCCCGCAGCCCGGCGATCGCCTCGTCGTCCCGCTTGGTGGCGCGCTTCACCCGGGCGAGCAGCAGCGCGCCCTGGTAGGGGTTGCGGCGCGCGAGCGCCTGCGCCCGGGCGAGGGCATCGTCCTTGGAGCCGCCGGCGAACCCCGGCGCCGCGAGCAGGTAGTCGACGAGCGCGGCCTTGGCGACGTAGCTGTCGGGGTCGAGCGTGGCCGCCCGCTCGAACTCCGCCTTGCACTTCCTGGCCAGTCCGAGCCTGGAGAAGATGCTCGCGCGCTGCGCCTGGAAGCCGTAGATGCGCCCGAGGAACAGGTGGTACTCCGCGTTGCCGGGCGCGAGGGCAACGGCGCGTTCCATCATCTCCTGCCCGCCCTTGATGTCGTCCACTCCCGCGCGGGCGCGGCCCAGCCAGTACGCGACCGGCGCGCTGTTCGGCTCCGCCCGCGCAATGGGCTCCAGCAACTGCCTCGCCTCCGCGTACCGGTGCTCAGTCACGAGCTGGGAGCCGCGGTCGAGCGGTAAGGCGCTCTGGGCCGCGGCAGGAACCGCGGCGAGCAGGAGCAGCGAGAGCGTGGCGAAGCGACCTGGCATGCAGCACCTGGGTGCGGGGGGTCTCCCGGCACGGCGCGGCCCTCGCCGCGCCGCCCCACCTATACGCGCCCGCAGGGGTCGCGGGTTCCATCCCGGGCCAGACCTCTCCACCCCTTCAGCCCACATCCTCGACGATTCTCGAGCTCGAGCTCGACGCTCGACGCTCGACGCTCGTGCTCCACCTCGTCCCCGGATGTTACCTTGGAGTCACCCCCCAACCCCACGGGATGAATCCGCTTATGTCATTCGACGCTCGAATTTCGCGCCTGGCGCTCTTCGCCGGCGCCTGCGCGCTGCTGGCCGCCTGCGCAGCGGCGCCCTCGCGCCCGACGGCGCCCATGCCGGGCGCGGCCGCTCGCGCAGCCGCGCCCGCGACGCCCGAGCAGCTGGGGACGGTGCCCGGCATCGCGAGGCGGCGCGTCGTCGGCTACTTCATGGGCACGGGCGTGCTGCGGGGCGTGGACCCGCAGAGAATCCGCGGCGACCGGCTGACGCACCTGATCTACGCCTTCGCGGACATCGGCCCGGACGGGCTGCCCCGCCTGGAGAACCCCTGCATCGACATCGGCCAGTGCGCGCCCGGGCAGCGGAACCCCTATCCGGACGGCGGGGTGTTCGGGCAGCTGAGGCAGCTCAAGCAGCGCTACCCGCATCTGAAGCTGCTGATCTCCATAGGCGGCTGGGGCCGCTCAACGCATTTCTCGGACGCGTCGGCGACGCCGGAGTCCCGCAAGGCGTTCATCGACTCGGCCATGGAGCTCTTCTTCCGGCGCTACCCCGGCCTCTTCGATGGCCTGGACCTGGACTGGGAGTTCCCGGTGCGCGGCGGCCTGGCCACCAATTCCTACCGACCGGACGACCGGGCCAACTTCACTGCCCTGGTCGAGGAGCTGCGCCAGCGGCTGGATGCGGACGGCGCCGCCGCCCACACGCACTACCTGCTGACGGAGGCGTCCCCGGCGGGCGCCGGGCACATGGCCAACCAGGACCTCGCGCGGCTGGCGACGTCGCTCGATTTCTTCAACATCATGTGCTACGACTACCACAGCGGCGGCCGCATGGCCCACTTCAACGCGCCGCTCTTCAGCCCCGTTGGCGACCCCACGCCCAACTACAACGTGGACTGGACCGTGCGCGCGTACCTCGCCCTGGGTATCCCGTCCTACAAGCTGGTCGTGGGCGTGCCCTTCTACGGCGTGGGCTACGCGGGCGTCCCCGGCAACCGCGGGCTGTTCCAGCCCGTGCCCCGCGACAGCACCGCGCCGGCGACCGTGAACCCGGCCGCGCCCGCCCTGGCGCTCGCGCCCACCCCCGTTGCCGCGC
>JADGQX010000179.1 GCA_017881445.1 Gemmatimonadota bacterium
CCTCCGCATCTGCTTCCATTCCACCAGCAGGCACGGCCTCACCCCCAGGTGCTCCACCAGCCGCCGCTCCCCCTCCGGGTCCAGCCGCCGGATCCAGGCCAGCTGCACCAGCGCCACCATCCCCCGCGGCCGCAGTACCCGCACCAGCTCACGCACCGCCCGCTCCGGCTCCGGCAGCGCGCCCAGGCCCAGCTCCCCGATCGCCACATCGAAGACCGCGTCCCGGTACGGCAGGTCGTCCACCGGGGCGACGTCGTAGTGCAGCCGCCCGCCCCCTGCCACCGTCCGCGCCCGCGCCCGCGCCGCCGCCGCCTCCACCAGCCTGCGGTCCGGGTCCACCCCCACTCCCGCCGCCCCCGTCAGCGATGCCAGGAACACCGTGGTCACGCCCGCACCGCAGGGCGCGACCACGAACTCCTTCTCCGCCGTCAGCTCCACCTGCCGCGCGATGTGCCGGTACAGCGACTCGCCGCCCGGCGGAAAGAGCACGCGCCGCCCCGGCCGGGCGACCACATCGCCGGCGCTCAAGCCCTCGCGCTCATTTCCATGGGGAACATGCCCTGGAAGTTAGACCCCGCTCCGGGTGGGGCAAGGGTGGGATGGGACCGGAGCATGCCGCGCTGAGACGGCAAAGACCAGGGCATAGGCGAATGCCGGAGACGCAGGCGCAGACGCAGACGCAGACGCAGACGCAGACGTTACCGCGAACGTAAACGTCACCGCCTGCGCCTGCGCCTGCGTCTGTTTTCCGTTGCCGTTTCCCGCTATCCCGCTATCCCGCCTTCGCCTCCAGCCCGGAGAACGCCCGCAGCACATTGACCACGCCCAGACCCACGCGCTTGGGCACGTAGCCGCCCTCCAGCACGGCCACCACGCCGGCGCCCGCCGCCCGGGCCCGCGACAGCACGCCCGTGGCCAGGGTGTGCATGTCGGTGGGCTCGAGGCAGAGGCCGCCCAGCGGGTCGCCCTCGAGGCAGTCGAAACCCGCGGAGACCAGCACCATGTCCGGTGCGAAGGCGGCGAAGGCGCTGTCCAGCGCCCCCTCGGCCACACGCAGGTACTCCTCGCCCGACGTGCCCCGCGCAAGCTCGAAATTGAGCGTGCTGCCGGCGCCGGCGCCCCTGCCCCTCTCCTCCGGGTGGCCGGTACCGGGGTAGTGCTCGGCCTGGTGCATGGACAGCAGGAACACGGACGGGTCCTGGTAGAACACGTCCTGTGTGCCGTTGCCGTGGTGGACGTCCCAGTCCACGATCAGCACCTTCGCGCCCGGACGCCGGTTCTGCAGCCAGCGGGCGGCCACGGCCACGTTGTTCACCAGGCAGAAGCCCGCCGCCTGGTCGGGCATGGCGTGGTGGCCCGGCGGGCGGCAGAGCGCGAAGGCCGTGGCCGCCTCTCCCTCGGCCACCAGGGCGGTGGCGCTGATGGCGCAGCCGGCGGAGGCGAGGACGGCCAGCCAGGACTCGGGGGAGACGACCGTGTCGGCGTCCAGGTGCACCAGCCGCCCCCGCGCCGCCTCCGCCGCCGCCTGCCGGATGCGGGCGATGTGCCGCGTGGTGTGCACCCGCACCAGGTCCTCGACCCGGGCGGGCTCCGCTTCCCGCTGCAGCATGTGCGGCAGCAGCGCGGGCGTGTCCTCGTAGATCGCCTGGACGATGGCGGGCAGCCGCCCCTGGTGCTCGGCGTGGCGCCAGCCGGTCTCGTGGCGGGCGCAGTCCGGGTGCAGGACGAGGGCGGTCGGGTGCATCGGCGCTTCGCTACGCCAGTGACGGTGAGAGCGACGTCGCCTGCGGCGTGAGCAGCTCGGCCCCGCCCTCGGTGATCACCATGATGTCCTCCAGGCGCAGCCCGAACTTGCCGTACGGGTAGATCCCGGGCTCGTCGCTGAAGCTCATGCCCGGCTGCAGCACGATCTCGCTGCCCCGCACCAGGTAGGGCCACTCGTGGCCCTCCAGCCCGATGCCATGGCCCAGCCGGTGGGTGAAGTACTTGTAGCCGGGGCCGTAGCCCGCGTCCGTGATCACCTTGCGCGCCGCCGCGTCCACGTCGCCGCACTTCCGCCCCGGCGCCGCGGCCGCCAGTGCCGCCGATTGCGCCCGGTGCACGACATCCCACACCTGCCGCTGCTCGGCCGTGGGCGTGCCGAAGACCACGGTGCGCGTCATGTCGGACTCGTAGCCCAGCACGGTGCAGCCGCCGTCGACCAGCACGTTGTCGCCGGGCTGCAGCGCCCGAGGCTTGGGGCTGCCGTGCGGGTAAGCCGACGACTCGCCGAAGAGCACCAGCGCGTAGCCCTCGTAGCCCGCCTTCCGGAAGGCGTTCGCCACCTCCTGCGACAGCTCCGCCTGCGTCAGCCCCTGCCGCAGCGTCTGCAGCGCGGCGCGGTACACCTCCAGCGTCACCCGGTTGGCGTAGCGCATGATCTCGACCTCGTGCGCGCTCTTCACGCCCCGGCACAGGTGCGTGACCTCGTCCGCCATGGTCACGTCCAGCCCCGGCGCCGCGTGCCCCAGCTCGTGCGGCACGAAGAAGCGCGCGCTCTCGTCGATCGCTACCGTGCCCGTCCGGATCCCCTGCCCCGCCAGCGTGTCCGCGATCAGGCGGTACGGGCTCTCGTCCTCCTGCCACGCCCGGATGGCGTAGCGCTCCGCGATCTGTGCCCCCGCCCGCTGCTCCTCGAACGCCGGCGCGATGAAGACCGCCGCGCCCGTGGCCGGCAGCAGCATGCCGAACAGCCGCTCGCTCCGCCCCCAGCGGATGCCCGTGAAGTACAGCAGGTTCGCGCCCGGCTCGATGAACAGCGCCGCGATCTTCCGCTCCGCCATCAGCCGCTGCGCCTTCTCCCGCCGCGCCGCCAGCTCCGCCTCCGAGATCGGGGCCGGCTCTCCCGGTGGTGTGGGCGACGTCGCCGGCCGGACCTCCGGCGTCACGCCGCGGCCCAGGGCGTCCTCGACCCCGGCCGCGCCGAACAGGGAGGCCGCGCCGGCACCGGCAGCGCTTCGACGAATGAACTCGCGTCGCTTCATGGAACCAGCTCGATGTCAGGGTCAGGCAACGGCGGCACCAGGCGCACCGGGCCAGTAACCTGTCGCCCCGCCACGCCTGCCGCCAGAGCCCATCCACACGCCCAGCAAACCACCTCTTACCGCCGAGCGCGCCGAGGGCGCCGAGGAACTGCCGCCGAGATTTGTTTGTTGTAAAAACAACAATTACATTATCTTACGGACGCCAATGTCGCCTCGGAACACGTCTCGGCGTCCTCGGTGTTCTCGGCGGTAAGATGTGGTGTCTGGGCGCCTGTGGGCGCTACACCGCCGCCAGCCGGGCCTGCGCCTGCGCCGCGTAGCGCTCCTGCAGGCTCATCACCTCGCGGCGGCGCGACCGGAGCGCGATCACCGCGTCGCAGGCCGCGCTCGCCGCCGACATGGTGGTGCAGTACGGCACCTTGTAGGCGATGGCGCCCCGGCGCATGGCGTAGTCGTCGTACTGCGACTTCTTGCCCAGCGGCGTGTTGATCAGGAGCTGGATCTCGCCGCTGATCAGCTTGTCCAGGATGTGCGGCCGGCCCTCGCCCACCTTCAACACTCGCTCCGCCGGGATGCCGCGCGCCCGCAGGTACCTCGACGTGCCTTCCGTCGCGATGATCCGGAAGCCCAGGTCGTGGAAGCGACGGATGATGGGCGTGACCGTGGCCTTGTCGTGCGGGTTCACGGTGACGCAGACCGTCCCCTTCTCCGGCAGCGGCCCGCCCGCCGCGATCTCCGCCTTGCCGAACGCCATGCCGAAGGAGTCGTCGAAGCCCATGACTTCGCCCGTGGACCGCATTTCCGGGCCGAGGATCACGTCCACGTTGAACTTGTTGAAGGGGAAGACCGCTTCCTTCACGGCGACGCCGAAGACCGGCGGCTCGTCGGTGACCCCCAGCTCCGCGAGCTTCTTCCCGCCCATCACCCGGGACGCCACCCGCGCGAAGGGGACGCCCGTCGCCTTGGACACGAACGGCACGGTGCGCGACGCCCGGGGGTTGACCTCCAGCACGTAGACCACGCCGTCCTTCACGGCGTACTGCACGTTGATGAGCCCGACCACGCCCAGCTCCTCGGCGAAGGCGCGCGTCAGCCGGCGCATCTCCTCGACCTCGTGGTCTTTCAGCAGGTAGGGCGGCAGCACGCACGCCGAGTCGCCCGAATGCACGCCCGCATCCTCGATGTGCTGCATGACGCCGGCGATGACGACCCGCTCGCCGTCGGCGATGGCGTCCACGTCCGCCTCGAACGCGTCCTCCAGGAAGCGGTCGATCAGCACCGGGTGGTCGGGCGAGACGCGCACCGCCCGGTCGAAGTAGTCCAGCAGCGACGGCTCGTCGTAGACGATCTCCATGGCCCGCCCGCCCAGCACGTAGGACGGGCGCACCAGCACCGGATAGCCGATCGCGTTCGCCGCCGCCACCGCCTCCGCCGGCGACGTCGCGATCCCGTTCGGCGGCACGGTCGCCCCCAGCTTGCGGCAGACCTCCGCGAAGCGGTCCCGGTCCTCCGCCCGGTCGATCGACTCCACGGTCGTGCCCAGGATCGGCACGCCCAGCTCCTCCAGCTTCGCGGCCAGCTTGAGCGGCGTCTGCCCCCCCAGCTGCACGATCACCCCCACCGGTTGCTCCCGCTGCACGATCTCCAGCACGTCCTCCAGCGTCAGCGGCTCGAAGTACAGCTTGTCCGACGTGTCGAAGTCCGTGGAGACCGTCTCCGGGTTCGAGTTCACCATGATGGTCTCGAACCCGTCCTCCTTCAGCGCCAGCGCCGCCTGCACGCAGCAGTAGTCGAACTCGATCCCCTGGCCGATGCGGTTCGGGCCGCTTCCCAGGATCACGATCTTCGGTCGCTTCGAGGGCGGCGACTCGCTCTCGTCCTCATAGGACGAGTACAGGTAGGGCGTCGCCGCCGGGAACTCCCCCGCGCAGGTGTCCACCATCTGGTAGGTCGGGCGCAGCCCCAGGCCCTGCCGCCAATCCCGCACCTCCCGCTCGGTCGCACCCCGCAGCCGCGCGAGCGTACGGTCGGAGAAGCCCAGCCGCTTCATGCGACGCAGCTCCGCCCGCCCCGGCGACTCCAGCCCCGCGTACCACGCCTCCGCTTCCACCAGCTCCGCCAGCTGCGCCAGGAACCACGGGTCGATCCCCGTCAGCTCGTACAGCTCGTGGATGGCGAAGCCGCGCTCCAGCGCGCGCTTGAGCTGGAATGGCCGCTCCGCCGTCGGCTGGCGCAGCGCCTTGCGCAGGCTGTCGTCCGTGTCGTCCGTCAGGCCGTCGTCCTTCAGCCGGGCGCCGACGTCCCAACCCGCCCTGTCGGTCTCCAGCCCGCGCAACCCCTTGTGCCACGCCTGCTTGAACGTGCGGCCAATCGCCATCACCTCCCCCACCGACTTCATCTGCACACCCAGCGTGGGATCGGCCGTGGGGAACTTCTCGAAGGCGAAGCGCGGCACCTTCACCACCACGTAGTCCAGCACCGGCTCGAACGACGCCGGCGTCTGCTTCGTGATGTCGTTGGGCAGCTCATCCAGCCGGTAGCCTACGGCCAGCTTGGCGCCGATGCGGGCGATCGGGAACCCCGTCGCCTTCGATGCCAGCGCCGAGGAGCGCGAGACCCGCGGGTTCATTTCCACCACCAGCAGCTCGCCGTTGGCCGGGTTCTGCGCGAACTGCACGTTGCAGCCGCCCGCCTCCACCCCGATCTCCCGGATGATGGCGATGGCCGCGTCCCGCATCTCCTGGTACTCCACGTCCGACAGCGTCTGCACCGGCGCCACCGTGATGCTGTCGCCCGTGTGCACGCCCATGGGATCGAAGTTCTCGATGGAGCACACGATGACGACGTTGTCCGCACCGTCCCGCATCACCTCCAGCTCGAACTCCTTCCAGCCGATCACCGACCGGTCGACCAGCACCTCCCGGATCGGAGACAGGTCCAGCCCCCGGCGTATCCCCTCCTGGAACTCCTCCAGGTTGTACGCGATGCTCCCGCCCGTGCCTCCCAGCGTGAACGACGGCCGGATGATCGCCGGGTAGCCCGTCAGCTCGATGATCCGCATGGCGTCCTCGATCGAGCGCGCGAAGCCGCCCGTCGGCACCTCCAGGCCGATGCGGTGCATCGCTTCCGCGAACTCCTCGCGACTCTCCGCCATCCGGATCGCCCGTGCGTCCGCCCCGATCAGCTCCACTCCGTGCTTCCCCAGCACCCCGCTGTCGTACAGCTCCAGCGCCACGTTCAGCGCCGTCTGCCCCCCCATGGTCGGCAGCAGCGCGTCTGGCTTCTCCTTCTCGATGATCCGCTCGACCCACTCCGCCGTGATGGGCTCGATGTACGTCCGGTCCGCCAGCTCCGGGTCCGTCATGATCGTCGCCGGATTGCTGTTCACCAGCACGACCCGGTACCCCTCCTCCTTCAGGGCCCGTACCGCCTGGGTGCCGGAATAGTCGAACTCGCACGCCTGGCCGATCACGATCGGGCCCGAGCCGAGCAGGAGAATCGTGTGGATGTCGTCGCGTCTCGGCACTGACACTCTCTCTCAGGAAGGCACGACCCACCCCTCCCACCGGGGGCGCCGCTCGCCGCACCCGCTGCCTGGGTCCGCCGGGTTGTTCATTAGCCGATTAAGCTCGCGCCCCCGCCCCTCACGCGCAACCCCACGAAGACAAAACGACTTACGGCCCCAACGCTCACGCTCTCGAGATCCCTCTCCCCTTTTCCTTCTAGTTGATCGTCAGCGGGATCAGATACTCGAACACACCGCCCTCGAGCACGCGGATCGTGACCGTCTTCGAGGTGCCTCCGGTCGGCACGGTCTTCACGATGAAGGTCAGCCCCCGTTGCTGGTTCGGGATGCTACCCGAGGCGGGGGAAACCGTCGCGATGGCCGCATCGCTGCTCGAGAACTCCAGGTAGACCTGCTCTGCGGAGGCGAATCCGCGCCGGACGAAGCCGTTCGCGGTCTGGCCGCCCGTGACCGCCGCCGGGCTGATCTGATACGTGCAGTAGTCGACGGTGGCGCTCCAGCTCCCGGCCGTGGGAGTGTTGTCGAAGAAGCAGGTCTTGTCCACCTGCTTCAGCGGGGGAATCTCGATGTTGCGGGTGACCGTCTTGCCGTTCAGCTCCGCCGTGATCGTGCCTGTCCCTTTCTTGCCGCCAAACGGCAGCTGCATGGCGACCGGAATTGCGGTGGCGGCGACAGGGATGTTGTTGGCGTAGATGAGTTGGTTGAAGTTGTTCAGCGCGGAGGACTGCACCGTGATGTTGGCCGCGGGCAGGATCGCGTTCAGCCTCACCTCCGCGACCACCGACTTCCCGCGAGGGATCACGGCCGTTCCAGTGCCAGCGTCGCCGTTGAGCTTCAAGGTGCTGATCTGGACGGTCGCGGCGTCGAAGGGAGCCACCGTCGCGCTCTTCGCATCCTTGCTGACGCAGGGATAGCGCTGCTCGTTCAGATCGGGAGTCACGCAGAAGTGGAAGTACTGCCAGGTCAGCAAGGGCGGCGTCGGCTGGGTCGAGCTCGCCCAGATCCGGCCCGCGGGGAACGTGACCGTGAAGGGGTTCATCAGCTCGGATAGCACCTTGAACGTCGTCGGGGTCGTCTGTGAGCCGGCCATGCCCACCGCGAACGCCAGCGGCGCGCCGATGACCAGCTTGTCCGGCGACACCGTGAGGCTGATCGGCAGCGCCGGGCCCGCCGGCAGGTTCGTCACTGGCCCGCCCGGCACCACGCCGGCGGGAGGCGAGGGCATCTTCCGGACCGGCCCGGTGGGTGCCGGCGTCACCTGCGCCAGCGCTCCAGAAGCGTGCAGGAGCAGCGCGCTCGAGATCAGGAGCACGATCGAGCCAGGGCGTCGCTTCATCGCGCAAACCTCCGGACTGCGGTGGGATTCCTGGTGCATCGACGGCGACCGCTCGCCGCCTGGCCTTCCTGCCGGCGCCAAGGATCGCTCCGGCCCCCGCGGCGGTCAAGCGCGTCGTCTATGCCCGCCGCTAGGCCGCCCCCAGCCACACATACCGCAGCAGGAAGATCGCCGCCAGCAGATACGTCAGCCACGAGACTTCCCGGCCCCTGCCCGCCAGCAGCTTCACCAGCGGGAAGCTGATGAAGCCCAGCGCCAGGCCGTTGGCGACGGAGAAGGTCAGGGGCATGCCGATCATGGTGAGGAAGGCCGGCACCGCCTCCGTCATGTCATCCCAGGCGATGGTGCGCACGGAGCGCATCATGAGGGCGCCCACGACCACGAGCGCCGGCGCCGTGGCGATGGCGGGGATGGCGCCGGCGATGGGAGCGAAGAACGTCGCCAGCAGGAAGAGCAGCGCGACCACGACCGCGACCAGCCCCGTCCGCCCGCCCTCGCTGATCCCGGCCGCGCTCTCGATGTAGGTGACCACCGTGGAGGTCCCCAGCAGCGACCCGGCCACCGTGGCGACGGAGTCGGCCATGAGCGCCCGGTTGATGCGCGGGATCCGGCCCTCGGCATCCACGAAGCCCGCCTGCTCGGCCAGCCCCACCGTGGACCCCACCGTGTCGAAGAGGTCCACGAACAGGAAGACGAACACCACCTCCAGCACGCCCAGGTGTATCGCGCCGCGGATGTCGAGCTTCCCCACGGTCGAGAGCACGTCCGGCGCCGAGACGATCCCGGTCGGCAGCGGTGACAGACGCAGCCCCATCGCCAGGACCGTCACGCCCACGATGCCCAGGATGATGGCGCTGCGGTTCCCCCGGGCGAGCAGCGCCGCGGTCACGATCAGCCCGCCGATGGAGAGCAGCGTCCCGGGATGAGCCAGGTTGCCCAGCGTCACGAACGTCGCCGGGCTGGAGGCGACCACCCCCGCGTTGCGCAGGCCGATGAAGGCGATGAACAACCCGATGCCCGCGGCGGTGGCGGTCTTGAGCGAGCGCGGGATCGCGTCCACCACCAGCGCCCGGATGCGGCCCAGCGTCAGCAGCACGAAGGCCACGCCCGACAGGAACACCGCGCCCAGCGCCACGGTCCAGTGCAGCCCCATGCCCTGCACCACCGCGTAGGCGAAGTACGCGTTCAGCCCCATCCCCGGCGCCAGTGCGAAGGGGTAGTTCGCCAGCAGCCCCATGACCATGCTGCCGAGCGCCGCCGCGATGCAGGTGGCGAAGAGCGCGCCGCTGAAGGGCACGCCCGCGCTGTGCAACACCGACGGGTTCACGACGATGATGTAGGCCATCGTCAGGAACGTCGTGATCCCCGCTTCCACCTCGATGCGCGGCGTGCTGCCCGCCGCCCGGATGTGGAAGAGCCGCTCCAAGAAATCGGGCCCGGGCCCGGGCCCGGGCCCGGGCCCGAAATCCACTGCTCCACCCGAATGCCGCGGTTCGCCGGAATCCGCGGGCGGCGTCGTCGTC
>JADGQX010000417.1 GCA_017881445.1 Gemmatimonadota bacterium
GGTGGGAGGCGCCTGCTCATGCGCATTGCCCGGGTGTCAGGGCGAGGCAATGATTAGTGAAGATGGCCCCCCCTCGATGCCGATGGAGGCATCATGCGTCTCCACTTATGCCTGTCGGCCATTTCCGCCGGGCTTGCTCTCTCGGTCGCACCGCTTTCCGGACAGGTGCCGGCTCTGCCCGCCGGTGCCCGCACGCAATGGGTTGTGCGGGGACCGGAAGAGATCGCCGGCTACCTCACGTTCGATCCCGCCACCGTCGGGTCCCGGCTCCCTCCGGCCCTGCGCTTCATCACCGTGCAGGAGCTGGCCTCGGGCGGTGTCGGCTGGGCGACCGACTACCTCGCCGCCCATCCTGCGCAGGGCTCCTGGGGCATCTCCTTCATCGAGATCATTCGCGCGCGGACGTTCACGATCGACGGACGCGCGCCCAACTGGCCGGCGGACGGCGCCGCGGCGCTCTGGTTCGCCCGCGTCGAGCCGTCCGACCCGGCGACAGACCTGGGACCGGGGCGACCGCTCCTCGTCCTCGCCTTCTGCCTGCCCGACAGCGCCTACGCCGCTTACATGCGCGCCAGGGGCCACTTCGCCGACTATGGCGATGTGAAGCTGCGACGGGACTCTACGGGGCACTGGCGGGGGAGCCTGCGGGTTCCCGATCTGACGGTTGCCGTCGAGTGTACGCCGACGGGGCCCGTCTCCGGCGGAGCCGGATCGGCCGGCACGCAGGCCCTCTTCCCCCCGGCCACATCCACGATCACCGATGTCGTCCGCATCGCGTTCGCCGGGCACCGCGTGCAGGAATGCGCGGAAGTATCGCCCTGGACGCTCGCCGGGACCCATCCTCTGGCTCACGGCGTCATCCTTTCGCCATCCACGGTCCAGTGGGGGTACGAACTGCTCGGCGGAGCCTACCGCCGATGAGTGTTCGCGCAGCCACGGCGGCGCTCGGCCTCGCCTGCGCCGTGGCCTGGGCGGTTCCCGCCGCGCTGCCCGCGCAGCGGCCCGACACGGCATCGCCGGCACACCGCGCGCTCGAGCGCTTCGACCGCAACGCAACGGTCCGCGTGCACTACGACGGCCGCACGGCCACGGGCCAGGTCACGCGCCTCACGGCGGACTCCGTGTACGTGCGGGGCTTCGACTGGCCGGCCGCGGTGCCGCTGACTCGCGTCGATACCCTTTGGGCGCGCATCCCCGGCGATCAGAGGTGGAAGGTCCCCGCGATGATCGGGGCGGTGGCCGGGGGGACCCTCGCGGGCTTGGTGGTCGCGGCCTTCTGCGGCCAGTCCGAGACGCACGAGAACTGCGTGTTGCCCGTGGTCGTTGGCGTCCCCCTTGGCGCGGCGCTCGGCGGGGGGCTGGCCGCTTTCGTCGCGGCGCTCGGCTCCACGCCCGCGCATTGGGAACGCCGCTTCCCTTAGCGCCCTGCGCGCCAAACCCCTCGCGCAAGACCGGGTGCCGCGCGAATATTCGTCGATCCCTCCCAGGCAGGAGAGCCGGCGACGTGTCCATCCGAGCTTCCACTCTGTCGCTGCTGGTTCTGGCGGCTGCGGCCGCCTGCGCCTCCGGCGGAGCGCATGCCCCGCAGCCGTCCGCCTCCCAGACAATGGGGGCCGTCGCCGCCATCCGCACGGTGCTGGACTCGACGGCCGCCGGCTGGAACCGCGGCGACCTGGCGCCCTACCTGGCGGCGTATGCGGACTCGGCGACGGAGATGCTGTCCACGGGCCCGGCCGGCGGGCGGGACGCCATCGAGAAGACCATGCGGGAGGGCTTCTGGCGCACCGGTCGCCCGACGCAGCAGCTCCGCTACGAGCACCTGGACGTGCGGCTGCTGGATGGCGACCACGCGCTGGTGACGGGGCAGTACGTGCTGAGCGGCGGCGGGCGGGCCGACCGCAGCGGCTGGTTCACCACCATCTGGGCCCGCACTCCCAACGGCTGGCGCATGATCCACGACCACTCCTGAGGTGCACATGGACCGCGGCGGCACGAACGGGGAGGCGAACGGTGGCCAGGCTCGGCCGGCGACGCCGGGCGTGGCGGGCATCGGCGGCGTCTTCTTCAAGGCGCGCGATCCCGCCGCCCTGGCCGCGTGGTACCGCGAGCACCTGGGCCTGCCGGTGGCCGAGGGTGCGCTGCACGCCATGTTCACGGCCGCGGCGCCGGATGCGACAGGTGCGCCGCTGCAGACGGTCTGGTCCGCGTTCCCGGCCAAGACCGGCTACTTCGGGGCGGGCGTGGCCCAGCTCATGGTCAATTACCGGGTGTCGGACCTCGATGCCATGCTGGAGTGGCTGCGCGCCGCCGGCGTGCCGGTGGACGAGCGCATCGACGAGTCGGAGTTCGGCCGCTTCGGTTGGGCCACCGACCCGGAGGGCAACCGCTTCGAGCTGTGGGAGCCGCCGCCCGGCGGCATCCCGACACCCGGGGAGTAGATCGAACGCATGACACCGCTGATGTGGGCCCTCGCCGTCCTTGCCGTGGTCAACACGGTCCTGCTGGTGCTGGTGCTGCTGCGCCGTGTCGCCGATCCCGCCGAGCGGCTGGGCGCGCGC
>JADGQX010000180.1 GCA_017881445.1 Gemmatimonadota bacterium
CGCGCCCGGCACGGCGGGACCCGGTGCCGGCGCCGGCAGCATGTCCAGCGAGTCCGCCAGGGCGATCTCCACCCGCTCCGCCTGCAGGCCCATCATCGTCTGCAGGTCCAGCAGCGAGGTCATCGCGGTAAGCGAGTCGGTGAGGTACGTGTTGCGGGCCTGCGCCGCGGCCACGCGTGCCAGCAGGACGTCCAGCTCGGCGGCGTCGCCGGCGTTGCGGCGGGCGGTGGCGATCCGGACCAGCTCCTCGGCCTCGGCCACGTTGCGCCGGGAGAGGCTCACGATCTCCCGGCCCGCCGCCGCCTGCACGTAGGTCACCTCCACGTCGCGCCGCACCGCCGCCCGCTCGGCCGCCAGCAGGTAGCCGGCCGCGCTTGCGCCGGTAGCCGCGGCGCGGATGCGTGCGGCTCGAACCCAGGGGTACTCCAGCGGCTGCTCGCCGATGAGGTGGCTCGTGGGGACGGCCGTGCTGTGGTCGTAGGCGAGGTTCGGATTGGGGAAGGCCCGCGCGACGCGCACCTGGGCCCGCGCCGCCGCCGAATCGGCGCGCGCCGCGGCGATGCGCGGCGCCGCCAGCGCGGCGGCGACCGCCTCGCCCAGTGTGACGGGACGCGGCTCCTGTGCGAGCGCCGCCGCCGGCGTCAGGGCCACCACGAGGGCCACCACGAGGGCCACCGCCAGGGCCGCCGCCAGGGCACGAAGGAGCGCGGGGCCGCGCGCGGACGCGCTCCCCGCGATCCACATCCATCGGGGCTTCGGCAGTGTTCTCTCCGGGTTGTCGAGCGCGAGCGGCATCCGGCTCCACGCGGGATTGCGCACGTCCTGCCGCGCTGCCGTTCCTGCGATGCCGCGCCGCCGGCGCGGCGCGGCTCCAGCAGCGGCCTGGCGCGCGGATGCTACGCCATCGGCTGCCGGGGTACAAGGACCGTGCCCGGGCGATGCCAAGCTACGCGCCGCTTCCTTACAGACAGGTTACAGGCGAGCACGGTCGGACGTTGGCGCCGGCCACCTGCCGCGCGCTTCCGGCTGGTCGGGCTGCGTCGCGGCGCTTACGTTGCGGGTCCCCCGCGGTGACGCTCGATCCCGCTCCAGAGAGTGTGACCATGACTCGATTCGCATGGTGGCCCTCGGCCGCATTGCTGGCCCTGTTGCCGGTGCTGGCCCTGTCGGCGGCCGGCCAGGCGCCGGGCTACCGCGTCCTGCAGAGCTACGCGATCGGGGGTGACGGCGGCTGGGACTACCTGGCCCTGGACACGGTCGGGCACCGGCTGTTCATCGGGCACCAGGACCGCATTACCGTCGTGGATCCCGCCAGCGGCCGCGTCCTGGGTGAGATCCCCGGGCTCAACCGTGCCCACGGCGTGGCGTTCTCCTACGCAACCGGCCACGGCTTCGCGACCTCGGGCGCGGACAGCACCGTGACCATGTTCGACCTGAAGACGCTCAAGGTGCTCGGGCGAACCGTCGTCGCCGTGGACGATGACGCCGTCCTCTACGACCCGGCGTCCAGGCGCATCTTCACCATGAACGGGGACGCGAACTCCTCGTCCGTCATCGATCCGGCGTCCGGGCAGCGCGTCGGGACCGTCCCCCTGGGGGGCAAGCCCGAGTTCGCAGTGAGCGCGGGCGACGGCAAGGTGTACGCGAACCTGGCGGACAAGGGCGAGGTGGCGGAGATCGATGCCGCCGGCATGCGCGTCCTCCGCACCTGGCCCATCGCGCCCTGCGAGTCGCCGACCGGCCTGGCCATCGACCGCGTGCACCACCGGCTCTTCAGCGTCTGCCGCAACAAGCTGATGGCGATCTCCGATGCCAGGGCCGGGCGGCTCATCACCACGGTCCCGATCGGCGCCGGCGTGGACGCGGCGGCCTTCGATCCCGCGACCGGCGACGCGTTCGCCTCCAACGGCGATGGGACCCTGACCGTCGTGCACGAGGACACGCCCGATCGCTTCAGCGTGCTGCAGACGGTCGAGACCATGCCGGGTGCACGAACGATGGCGCTGGATCCCGCGACGCACCGCCTCTATACCGTCTCGGCGAAGTTCGGCCCGGCGCCGGCCGCGCCCACGCCCGACAATCCTCGCCGCAGGCCGCCCGTGATTCCGGGATCGTTCACGCTGCTTGTGCTCGGGCGGTAGGTAACGGAGGGCCCGCGCCGTGTCACGCTGCGCGGCGCGGGCCTCCCAGCCCCTCGTAGAACGCCGCGCATACGGCGGCGACGAAGCAGCCGACGGCCCAGCCCGCGAGCACATCCGTCGCCCAATGGAGATCGAGGTAGACCCGGCTGAGCCCGATGGTGAACGGGACCAGGAGGCCGAGCGCGAGCACGAGCGGGCGCGGCGCCAGGCGCTCGCGCGCCAGCACCCAGGCGAAGGTGAGCGCGACGGCGCTGGAGGTGGTGGCGTGGCCGCTGGGGAAGCTGTAGGACGCGACGTGGGCCGCCAGGGCGCCAGCGGGGCGCACGCGCTCGAAGCCGGCCTTCAGCAGAGGGAAGAGCCCCGCGCCGAGGATCGGCGCCACCAGGACCGCGGCCGTGAACCGCTGGTGGCCGCGCCGCCAGAGGAGAGCCGCGGCCAGGATGCAGACCGGGGCCACGACCCAGGTCGACCCCACGAAGGTCGCGGTCCGGAACAGCACGTCCAGCGGCGGGGAGTGGTGCCGGAACACGAAGGCGCGGACCGCCGCATCGAAGGGGGCCCATTCCCGCTCGCGCATCTCGTCGGCGACCTGGGCGAAGAAGGCGGCGGCCGCGACCGTGCTGGCCAGGATGAAGCCGAGCACCAGCGTCTGGAGCCAGGGGCTTCGAGGTCCGGATGGCCGCCGGACGCCTCGCGCCACGACGAGGGCGACGACCACCACGACGGCGGCGGCCAGGAATGCTGCCCCGGCCAGTGCCGGGAGTGAGACCGACGTCGTTCGCATGCCAGTTCACGGGCCGCACGATCCGAGCCTTTGGTGTCCTGTAATCCGCCCGTAAGGTAACTTGCACTACCTTCGCCTCAGCCCACGAGCCCTCCGGCCGCGGGGTACGGTCTTGTTATCGCCTTCGAAGAAGCATTCCTCATATGCGACGACTGTTGCTGGTTGTGGCCCTGTGTGCCCTCGGCGTCCCGGGCGGCGCGCACGCGCAGCGTCCGCCATCCCGACCCGACCGTGCGGCGCAGGTTCCCGCTGCCGGCCCGGGGATCGTTCGTGGCTCCGTGCAGAGCGCCGGCACGGGCGCGCCGGTCGCGGCCGCGTCGGTGGCCGTGCGGCGCAGCGCGGATTCGGTGCTGGTCACGGGCGCCCTGACGTCGGCGGACGGCGCGTTCCGGCTGCGCGGTCTGCCCGCGGGCCGCTACGACGTGCAGGTGAGCGCGCTGGGGTACCGGACGGCGGTGCGCCGGGTGCAGGTCACGGCGGCCGCGCCGGACGTGCAGCTGGGGACGGTTCGGCTGGCTGTGAGCGCCGTGGCGCTGGAGGGGGTGACCGTCACCGGCCAGAGGCGGCAGGTGGTGCTGACGCCGGATCGTAACACGTTTGCGGTCAAGGACATGCCGGCCACGCAGGGCGGCACGGCCATCGACGTGCTGCGCAACGTCCCGGGCGTGGACGTGGACATCGACAACGTCGTTTCGCTGCGCGGCAACAGCAACGTCGTGATCCAGATCGACGGGCGCCCGAGCCCCATGAAGGGGTCGCAGCTCGGGGATTTCCTGGCGCAGCTCCCGGCCAACACGGTGGAGAAGGTGGCGGTGGTCCCGAATCCGTCGGCGAAGTACGAGCCCGAGGGCATTGCCGGCATCGTCGACATCGTGATGAAGAAGCAGACCGACTTCGGCACGAGCGGAGGCATCTCGGCCGGCGGCGGGACCACGGGCCAACTCACCGGGTCGGGCAACGTCGGCTACCAGCGCGGTCCGCTGAGCCTGTATGGGAGCTACGGCTTCATGCGCGACCGGCGCGTCCGCACGGAGTCGCTCTTCAGGCAGAACCTGTACCTGGACCCGCTGACGTTCCTGGACGAGACGACGAGCCGCACCGACTGGCCCCGCTCCCATACGCTGACGAGCAATGCCGCCTACAAGCTGGGCGCCGGTGACGAGCTGGGCGCGGACCTGCTCTTCAGCACGCGCAGCGGGTCGCGGGAATCCAGCATCCTGTACCGGGACCTGAATGCGACGCAGTCGCTCACCGACCTGCGCAACCAGCTCACCAGCGGCGATCACGGCGAGAGCAGCTTCGAGGGCGCCGTCTCCCACAAGCATGCGTTCGCAGGAGAGCAACACTCGCTCTCCACCGAGCTGCGCGCGGACATCTCGAGCGAGTCGGGGACGAATCGCTTCACGCGCGACTCGATGGCGCTGAGCGGGAGCCCGCTGGGCAGTCCGCAGCGGGAGAACGAGCGTTCGGGCGAGCGCCCGCGCGTGCTGTCGCTCAAGACGGACTACTCGCGGCCGCTCGGAGCGCATGCACGCCTGGAGGCGGGATACAAGGGGACGTCCAGCGGCTTCCGCACGACGCTGAACACGGACGTCTTCAGCTACGTCACGAACGCGTTCGCGCCGGACACGACCCGGACGAACGCCTTCAGCTACCGGCAGTTCGTCCACGCGGGGTACGCCCTGCTGCACCTCGAGCGCGGGCGGCTGGCCCTCGAGCCGGGACTGCGCCTGGAGCACACCAGCACGCGCTTCGGCACCAGCACGCAGAGCGACGACTTCCACGGGGGCTACGACAGCTTCTTCCCCAGCGCGCTGATCGCCTTCACCCGGGACGAAACGCACGAGGTGACGCTGAGCTACTCCAAGCGGATCCGGCGCCCCGACGACGTGGACCTGCTGGACCCGACCATCCACTACCAGGACCCGCTGAACCTGTCCCGCGGCAACCCGGACCTGAAGCCGGAGTATATCCACGCGCTCGAGCTCGGCCTCCAGCGCTCGGACTCGAGGTCCACGCTCCAGCTCACGCCCTTCTTCCGGCGCACGGTCAACGCGGTGCGGCGCATCCGGACCATCGACGACCTGGGCGTGGCGACCACGACCTTCGCCAACGTGTCCACCAGCGACGCCTACGGCACTGACCTCGAGGTGGCCATGCGACAGGGGCGCGTCACGGGCTTCGCCGGTGCCAGCGCCTTCCGGCAGGTGAGCGACGCGGCCAATCTCGGCGCCGGCCTCTCGGCGCAGACCTACGGCTGGACCGGCCGAGCCAACCTGACCGTACACGCCACGCCGCTGGTCGACGTGCAGACGCTGCTGAGCTACCGCTCCCCCATCACGCAGGAGCAGGGACGGTCGTCGGCCCGCACCATGGTGAACCTGGCCATGCGCCAGAAGCTGCCCGGCGACCGGGCCAGCCTTACGCTGCGGGTGGCCGACGTGCTGAACACGAACACCGAGGGATTCACCACCATAGACCCGCGCTTTACGCAGCAGTCCGACCGCCGCCAGCACGCCCGGGGCGTGTTCCTGGGGGTGAACTACATGTTCGGCAAGCCGCCGAAGGAGCACCGCCCCGACACGCTGGACCTGCCGGAGCCTGCTGGCGGCGGCTGAGCTTGACGGTCGTCGCCGGGACGGCTGCCGCCGGCCGAGCCTGCGCTCGACCGGCGGCGGGCCCGACCGCCTCCGTCAGCGGTGCGAGGCCTTGGCTTTGGCCGCCGCTTTCGCGTCCGCGGCCTTCTCCTTTGCTTCGGCCTTGGGCCCCTCGTGCTGGACCGCCACGACCTTGCCCGTGTTGGCATCGACGTTCACCTCGTCGATCCCCGACTTGCCGGGCACCGTCAGGTCGTACGAGTAGATCCAGCGCCCGCCCTCGTGCTCCAGCTCCTCCGCCTTGACCGCGGAGTTCGGCACGCGGGCCAGCGCGGTGACGCGCGCCTGCGCTTCCTTGATCTTCACGTGGGGCTTGGGCGCCTTGCCCTGGGCCAGCAGGCCGCCGGCCAGGAGCAGGGTAGCGGCGCCGCTCAGAAGGACCGCTCGCATGGTTCGCATGTCGTTCTCCAGTGGTCGAGGCGTTCCAGGTGTCTTCGTCGGGAAGGTAGCGGCGCGTCCTTACAGGCAGGTTACAGCGGCCGGCAGAACGGCCTCGTCGCCGGAGGGGTATACGGGCCGTGTTTCGGCAAGGAGAGGAGATCCCGTGCGCGTCCTGCTGGTCGAAGACGATCCGGATCTGCGCGACCTCGTCGCCGGCGGGCTGAGCGAGGAGAAGCTGGTGGTGGTCACGGCTGCGAGCTTCGGTGAAGGACGCACGAAGGCGGCCCTCGGCACCTTCGACGTGATCGTCCTGGACGTTCTTCTCCCGGGCGGCAGCGGCTTCGACCTGTGTTCCCACCTGCGCGGGCGCGGCGTCCAAACGCCGATCCTCATGCTGACCTCGCGCGGCGCGGTGGAGGACCGCGTGCAGGGGCTGGAATCCGGGGCCGACGACTACCTGACCAAGCCGTTCGATTTCCGCGAGCTGCTCGCCCGCATCCGGGCCCTGGGCCGGCGCTTGCCGGAGATGGCAGCCGAGCTTGTAGCGGTCGCCGATCTGACGGCGAACCTGCGCACGCACGAGGTCGCGCGCGCCGGACGGGCGATCGAGCTGACCGGCAAGGAGTGGGCGCTGCTGGAGTTCTTCCTCCGGCACGCGGGCGAGGTCGTGGACCGCGCGGCCATCACGGCCTACGTCTGGGACGACAACCACGACCCCTTCACCAACGTGCTGGAGGTGCTCGTGCGTCGCCTGCGCGCCAAGGTCGACGACGACTTCCAGCCGAAGCTGATCCACACCATGCGCGGCGCGGGCTACCGCTTCGGGCCCACCGCGCCCGCGGCCGGCGCCGCGGCGACCGGACCCACCGGCCCGGACTCCCCGTGAACCCCGCGCTCCGAAGGCTGCGCATCCGGCTGACGGCGTGGTACGTCGGCGTCTTCGCGCTCATCCTGGCGGGCTTCGGCGGCGCGGTCTTCCTGGCGATAAGCTCCGTGACCTCGCGCGAGCTGGACCGCTCGCTGGCCCGGGCCGCCCAGGACGTGATGCGCGCCGCAGCGATTCGCCGGGAGGAAGCGGCCTCGCCCGGGCCGCATCTGGACGCGCTGGACGAGCTGCGCATCCCCGGGCGTTACCTCTTCCTGCTCGATGGTCGGGGCGCATCGATCCACCCGGCCCGGGTCCCGGTGTGGATCGTGGACGTGGCGCGCCGGGCACTGCGCCAGGGCGTCGTCGTGGAGGAGCGGCACGTCGCCCACGAGGTCAACTGGCGCGTGCACGCGGAGCGCTTCACCCTCGGGGGGCAGACCCTCGTGGCGCTGGCCGCGGGGGATGCCCTGGAGCTCGATGACCAGTACGCCGACCTGCTTTTGCGCTTCACCGTGGCCGCCATCCTGGCACTGGGCGCCGTCGCCCTCGGCGGCTGGTGGCTGGCGCGCAAGTCGGTGGAGCCGGTGGAGGCGGCGTTCACACGCATGAGGCGTTTCATGGCGGACGCCGCGCACGAGCTGCGCACGCCCATGGCCGTGCTGCGCGGTCGCGCCGACGTGGCGCTGCGACGCTCCCGGGACCCCGACGACTATCGCGCCGCCCTGGCGGGCATTGCGGATGAGGCCCGCCGCCTGGGCGGCATCCTGGAGAACGTGCTGACCATCGCGCGGGCCGATGCCGGCGACTGGCCGGTCGTGCGGGCCCGGCTCTTCCTGGACGACCTGGTCCTCGATGCGGCGGCCGCGGCCCGCGTGCTGGGCGCGGGCAAAGGCGTGCAGGTCGAGGTGGAGGGGCTGGAGGAGGCCCCCGTTCTGGGCGACGCGGCGCTGCTGCGGCAGCTGCTGATGATCCTGCTGGACAACGCCGTGAAGTTCACGCCCGCGGGAGGCGAGGTCCGGGTCGGAGTCACGCGGCGGGGCGAGGACGTCGTCGCCAGCGTCTCCGATACCGGACCGGGTATCCCGCCGCACCAGCTGCCGCACGTCTTCGAGCGCTTCTTCCGCGGGGATCCGGCGCGGGCGCGCAGCACGGGCGCGGGGCTCGGCCTCTCGATCGCCCGCTGGATCGCCGATGCCCACGAGGGCGAGATCGCGGTCGTTTCCCCGGCCGGCGGCGGCACCCGTATCGAGGTCACGCTGCGCGCCAGCACGGCGCCCGCGCCGCCCGCCGGCGCGGCCCGCGCGGGGTGACGTGGTTGTGCCGCTGGTGCGCCGCTCCAGGTGCGACTAGATCGAAGCGGAGTGACGCGGCTCGACCCATGGAGGTGGGGTGTGGCGGGGTTCGCTTCGCGAGCGGTGGTTTGGCCGGTCCTGCTCGCCGGCGCCATCGGCTGCGGCGCCGACCCGGCGGCGGCGCCGACGTCGCCACCGTCGACCACGCCGCCGGTCACGGTGCTGCCACCCCCCGGCGACTCGGTCGTGCCCACGGGATTCCAGGGGTTCCGCTCCGGCCGGCTGCTCCGCCTCTACAAGGTGCACCTTCCCCAGCCACTGCCGGGGGGCCGCCTGCCCCTGCTGCTGGCGCTGCACGGCTATTCGGACAACCCGGAGAACTTCGAGGCCACCACGGGCTTCGACGCCATCGCGGACCGTGAGGGCTTCGTCGTCGTCTACCCGAAGGGCTACCAGTACGGACGACGTGGCCTTCATCTCGGCGCTCATCGACACGCTGGTCGCCCGGTACCCGATCGATCCCGCGCGTGTGTTCGTGACCGGTCACTCCAACGGCGCTCACATGGCCTACCACCTGGCGCACTCGCTCTGGAACAAGGTGGCGGCGATCGCGCCCGTCGAGGGCTCGGAGCTGCGGGTCACGCTGACGGTGCCTCCCCGGCGTACTTCAAGCAGGGGTATCGCTTCGTCGTGCGCTACGTGCGGCGCCAGGTCGGGCACGAGTTCGACCTCACGGCTGCCGAGGCCGCCGGCATCCTGCAGGCGGGCCTCGGGCTGATGGTGGTGCAGCACGTGGAATCCGAGGACTCGTGGGTCCCGGCGCCGGAGACGGGCGCCGCCAACGGGCTGGTGGCGGCACAGGAGGCGGCGCAGATCGGCATCCCGCCCGGCGTGACCGTCTGGTGCGACCTGGAGGGCGTGGCGGAGGGGACGCCGCCGGCGCAGGTGGCGATGTACTGCAACCGCTGGCACGCGGCGGTGGCCGGCGCCGGCTACGTTCCCGGGCTGTACGTCGGCTGGCACTCGGGACTGAGCCCGCAGCAGCTCTACCAGGCGCTCCGTTTCACGCACTACTGGGGCGCGTACAACCTGAACTCGGACGAGGCGCCCGCCGTGCGCGGACTGCAGATGAAGCAGTCGGCGCGCCAGGCGGCCGACGCCGTGCCCGGCTGCGACTTCGAGTTCCAGGTGAACACGATCTGCACCGATGCCCTGGGAGGCCGGCCGACACTGGCGGCGCCCGCGGGATGGCGGGTCTGA
>JADGQX010000181.1 GCA_017881445.1 Gemmatimonadota bacterium
CTGGCCGGGGGACACGAGATCGGCAATCACACCGACTCGCACGTGAAGCTGCACCGCCGCCTTCCCTCCACCATTCGCCGGGAGCTGGAAGCGGCTCACGAGACCATCGTGGGCATCACGGGGCGAGCGCCGCGGAGCTTCCGCGCGCCCCACGGGTTCCGCAATCCGTTCGTCGTACCGGAGGCCAGGCGTCTCGGCTATCGCGTGGTCGGCTGGAGCTTCGGGGTGTGGGACACGGCCCGGCCGGGGGTGGAGGAGATCCGCCGGCGCATGCGCGCGAAGATCCGGCCCGGCTCGATCCTGCTGCTCCACGATGGCGATGGCTACGACATCCGCGGCGATCGGCTTCAGACCGCGGACGCCCTGCCGGGGATCATTGCCGACGCCCGGGCGGCGGGATACGAATTCCGGCCGCTCGCCGACCTCCTCGCCTGACCCAGCCTCCCTGGGCGTCCCACAACTCACCTCACACGAAGACACGACGACTGCCGAAGCCATTCGGCCGGCGTTGCCGATACGCTTCCGGCGGGGCAGCGTCTCCTTTGTTGTTTACATCAGTTTACATCAATCAGGATCTGGCCTTACCAGGAGGCTTCGGGCCCGGCAGAGATCTCTTCGGCCGACGTCGTGTCTTCGCGTGAGATGAACGCTGAGAAGTCCCCGGACGTCGGGTGAGATCAGCGCTGCGGGGTTCCCGAAGGCGGTGTCGTCGAGTATGCTCCCGGGCCACGCGCTGTCGGGCACGCCCGTTGCCGCCTGACGCCCGGACCCCTGACCCCGCGAGCGAGCGCCGCGATGACCGAGCCGTCGTTCCTGTCCCGCCTTCCCACCCACGAGAGAACACTGCCGAACGGACTGACCGTGCTGATCCGCGAGGATCACGCGGCGCCCGTCGTCGCCATCGTGACGCACGTGAAGGCCGGCTACTTCGACGAGCCGGACAAGCTGGTGGGGATCAGCCACGTGCTGGAGCACATGTTCTTCAAGGGGACGGCCCGGCGAGGCGTGGGCGAGATTGCGCAGGAGACCAAGGGCGCCGGCGGTTACGTGAACGCGGGCACCATCTACGACTACACGTCCTACTACACGGTACTGCCCGCGTCCTCGCTGGAGATGGGGCTGGACATCCAGTCGGACGCGCTCAAGCACTCGCAGATCGACGAGGACGAGCTGGCCCGCGAGCTGCTCGTCATCATCCAGGAGGCGCGTCGCAAGCTGGACAACCCGTCCGCCGTCGCCACCGAGACGCTTTACGAGGAGATGTTCGACGCGCACCCCATGCGCCGCTGGCGCATCGGCCGGGAGGAGGAGCTTCGTCGGCTGCGGCGGGAGGACGTCTGGAGCTACTACCGCGGCCTCTACCGCGCCTCCAACGTGATCCTGGTGGTCGCCGGCGACGTGGACCCGGAGCGCAGCCTGGCCCTGGTGGAGCGCTTATACGGCGACATGGCCGGCGGCGAGACGGTGCGGGAGCCGCGCCCGGCCGAGCCGCCGCGCCGCGGGTTCCGGTTGCGCGAGATCGAGGGCGAGATCGTCCACGCCTACGCGGAGCTCGGCTGGCGCACGCCCGAGACGGCCCACCCCGACACGCCGGTCCTGGACCTGCTCGCCGCCGTCCTGGGGCACGGACGGGCGTCCCGCCTCTACCGCGGCGTGCGCGAGCTGGGTCTGGCGACGTCGGTGGGCGCGTACAACTACACCCCCACCGAGCTGGGCGTCTTCGGCATCTCGGCGGAGCTGCGCCCGGAGAACGCGGGGGTCGTGCTGGACGCCGTCGCCCGCGAGGTGCAGGAGCTGCGCTCCGCTCCCGTGACCTCCCGCGAGCTGCAGCGCGCCAGGAACGTGCTGGAGGCGCGCATGCTGCGCCGCACCGAGACGGCCGAGGGGCAGGCCACCATGCTCGCGGACTGGCAGGCCCTGGGCGACTGGCGCCTGGCCGGCGAGTACCTGGAGCGGCTGATGAGCGCCGGTGCGGAGGACGTCCGGCGCGTGGCCCGGGACTACCTCGATCTGGACACCGCCACCGTGCTGCTCTACCGGCCGCGCAGCGCCGCTGCTCTGGGCCTGGGCGCCGGCGAGCTGCGCCAGCGCCTGGAGACCGCGGGGAGCAAGGCCGGGCCGGTCCGCAGCGAGCATGCGCCCGACGAGCCTCCGACGCGGCCGCCGGGCCGGGCGGCCCCCGTCGCCGTGGAGGACGGGGTCCATTTCTTCGTGCTGGACGACGGCACGCACGTGGCCATCCAGCCGCGCACATCCGTCCCCCTGGTGTCCATGGGCATCTGGTTCCGGGGCGGCGAGCTGCGGGAGAGCCCCGACAACGCCGGCATCACCGGCCTGCTCGGCCGCGTGTCGGTGAAGGGAACCGCCACGCGCACCGCCCTGGAGCTGGCCGAAGAGACCGAGGCGCTGGGCGGTGCCATCGGCCCCAGCGTGGGGGCCGATGCGTTCGGCTGGTCGCTTTCGCTGCCCAGCCGGCACTTCGAGCGCGGCTTCGAGCTGCTCGCCGACGTCGTGCTGCACCCGTCCATCCCCGAGGCGGAGCTGGAGCGCGAGCGGGCCATCATGCTCAGTGACCTGGAGCGCGTGCGCGACGACACGTTCCAGTATCCGATGCAGCTCTTCCTGCAATCGGCGTTCGGCGGCAGCCCGTATGGCTACTCCCTGGGCGAGATCGAGAGCGCCATCCGCCGGCTGGACCGGGACGCCCTGGTCGCCTGGCACCGGGGCGCCGTCCTGCGTGCCCGCCGCTGGGTGCTGGTGGTGGGCGACGTGGACCCCGATGCGGCGGCCGCCGCCGTGGCCCGGGAGGTCGGAGGGCTCGAGCCTGCGGCCGAGGAGACGCCGCTGCTTGCGCCGACCTGGGCCGCCGCGCCCTGCAGCGAGGCGGCCCAGCTGGGCAAGGCCCAGACGGGCCTCGTGCTCGGATTCCCCGGCCCCGCCCGCAACGACCCGGACCGCTATGCGCTCCAGGTCCTGTCCAACGTGATCAGCGGCCTGGGCGGGCGGCTCTTCGAGGAGCTGCGCAGCAAGCGCTCCCTCGCCTACACCGTCACGGCCTACCCGGTCGCGCGCTGGCTGGCGGGCGCCTACATCGCCTACATCGCCACCGCGCCCGAGCGCGAGGACGAGGCCCGCCAGGGGCTACTGCTCGAATTCGAGCGCCTGCGCCAGGAGCCCGTCTCCGAGGAGGAGCTGGAGCGCGCCCGCCGCTACACCATCGGCGGCTGGCAGATCCGCTCCCAGACCAACGGCGCCCATCTCTCCGACCTGGCCGGCGCGCTCCTGCTGGGCCAGGGCATGGCCGAGCTGCGCGAGCACGAGGACCGCATCCGCGCGGTGACCGCCGAGGGCATCCTGGAAGCCGTCCGGCGCTGGCTGGAGCCCGGCCGCATCGTGGAGGGCATCGTGAGGGGGACGGGAGGCGGGAAGTAAAGGCCGCGGGGAATGCCGACGAGCGGCCGCAAACGCAGGCGCAGGCGCAGACGTCGACGTTCACGGAAGACGTCTTCGTGAACGTCTGCGCCTGCGCCTGCGTCTGCGGCCGTTGACGTTTGTTGTCCCCATTCTTCGCCCGCCTATATTGCCCCCACCCACCCATCCTCGAAGGCAAGGTCCCCATGCCGGATTACCGCTTCGTCGTGGTCGAGCAGAAGGCCGGCCTCGCGACCGTGAAGGTCTCCCGCCCCGACAAGCTGAACGCGCTCAACGCGGACACCGTGGAGGAGATCGGCATGGTGTTCCGGGCGCTGGAGCGCGACGACTCGGTGCGCGGCGTCGTGCTCACCGGTGCGGGGGAGAAGGCGTTCGTCGCCGGGGCGGACATCGCGGAGCTCTCGAGGATAGGCCCGGTGACGGGGGTTGCCGTCTCCAGGCAGGGGCAGGACGCCTTCCGCGCCATCGAGCTGATGCGCAAGCCCGTGGTCGCGGCGGTCAATGGCTTCGCCCTGGGCGGCGGCCTGGAGCTGGCCCTCGCCTGCCACCTGCGCATCGCCAGTGAGAACGCGCGCTTCGGCCTGCCGGAGGTTAAGCTCGGGATCATCCCGGGTTACGGTGGCACCGTGCGCCTGCCCCGCCTGGTGGGTCGCGGCCGCGCCCTGCAGATGATTCTGACGGGCGAGATGATCCCGGCCGACGAGGCCTACCGCATCGGCCTGGTAAACGACGTCGTCCCGCAGCCGGCTCTGCTGGACGCCGCCACGGGGTTGGCGCACAAGATCATGGCCAACGGCCCCATCGCGGTGGCCATGGCGCTGGAGGCGGTGGACCACGGCTTCCACGCCTCCACCGAGGACGCGCTCCGCTTCGAGTCCAACCTCTTCGGCCTGCTCGCCTCCACCGAGGACATGCGCGAAGGCATGGCCGCGTTCCTGGAGAAGCGCCCGCCCGACTTCCGCGGACGCTGAAGCGGCGGGAGAGGCCCTGTTTCCCGGCTTCCCCCACGCGCGCGCGCGAGGTATATTCCAACGCACAAGATGACCGTCGCCCCCACGTCGGCCGCGTTCCGGGAGCTCCGTCTCCGGCAGTTCCGAAACTTCGCGGAGCTGGACCTCCGCCTCCCTCCCGCCGGCGTCGCCATCATCGGCGACAATGGCGCAGGGAAGACGAATCTGCTGGAAGCGCTCTACTACCTCGAGATCTTCCGATCCTTCCGGGGTGCTCCCGACGAGCGACTGGTTCGCTTCGGCGAGGATGGCTTCTTCGCCCGGGCGGCCGTGGACGGCGCATCGGGCGCCAGCGAGGTCGCGGTCGGCTTCGAGCGGCGGGGGCGGCGTAAGCGGGTGAGCGTGAACGGTGCCCCGCCCGAGCGGCTGGGCGACGCGCTCGGCAGCGTGGGCGCCGTGGTGTTCTCGCCCTCGGACGTGGCCCTGGTGGCGGGCTCGCCCGCCGAGCGGCGGCGCTTCCTGGACATCGTCCTGTCGCTGAACCGGCCCGGCTATCTCCCGGCGCTGCAGCGCTATCGCCACGCACTGCGCAACCGCAACGCGCTGCTCCGGACGGGCGCCTCGCCCGCGCTGCTGTTGGCCTGGGAGTCGGGGCTGCTGGAGTCCGGTGGCCGGGTCATGGCCATGCGCGCGGAGTGGGCATTGCTGGCCGGTGCGGGCTTCAGCCGGCGCTACGAGGCGATCTCGCAGGGGCAGTCGGCGCGGCTGGCGTATGCGCCCTCGGTGCCGCAGGCGGGCGAGCTGGTGGACGCGGCCCAGGCGGCGGAGCTGCTGCGGGGCGCGCTGGCGCGGGTGGCGGTACGGGAGCGGGACCGGGGCGTGACGCTGGTGGGCCCGCACCGGGACGACCTGGCGCTGCTGGTGCACCGTGCCGGGGAAGACCGCGACCTGCGGGACTACGGCTCGGGAGGGCAGCAGCGCACGGCCGCCATTGCGCTGCGCATGGTGGAGGCGGAGACCATTCGCCAGGCGCGCGGCCGGGAGCCGGTGGTGCTGCTGGACGACGTCTTCGCCGAGCTCGACCCGGGCCGCTCCCGGCGCATCCTGGAGCTGCTGGAGGAGGAGGAGCCGGGCCAGGCGATCCTGACGGCGCCCAAGCAGAGTGACCTGGAGGTGCGCCGGGGATCGCTGCCGCACTGGCGCATCGAGGATGGAAAGGTGCTGGCATGACGCGACGTCGCCCGAACGATCCCATGGCGGTGCAGGAGGCGCTGCAGCACTACCTCAAGTCGGCCGGGCTGGAGGAGCGCATCGACGAGGCCGCGGCCGTGCCCGAGTGGGCGGAGCGCGTGGGCCCCGGCATCGCGGCCGTGACCACGCCGCTGCGGGTCACCGGCGGCACGCTGCTGGTGGCCGTGCGTTCCAGCGCCTGGCTCATGGAGCTGAAGCTCATGGAAGCCTCGATCCTGGAGCGGGTGAACGCGGGGCGGAAGCACGGAAAGTTCGTCCGCATCCGCTTCGTGATGGCGGAGGGGTAGGGCGCCGGAGAATCGCCCGCGGACGCGGCGGAAGCGCCGTCGCCCGCCGGCACACCGGCCCGGCGCAGGGGTATAGGAAACCAACGGAATTGGCGCAGTCGAACGAACGGGGATTATGGCCAACGAGAAGCCGGACCGGAACGACTACAACGCCGAGCAGATCCAGGTCCTGAAGGGGCTGGAGGCGGTCCGCAAGCGCCCGAGCATGTACATCGGCTCCACCGGCTCGCGCGGGCTGCACCACCTGGTCTACGAGGTGGTGGACAACTCCGTGGACGAGGCGCTGGCGGGCTACTGCACGCGCATCGACTGCTTCATCCGCCCCGACGACTCCATCACCGTCATCGACAACGGCCGCGGCTTTCCTGTGGATATGCACCCCACGGAGAACCTTCCCGGCGTCGAGGTGGCCATGACCGTGCTGCACGCGGGCGGCAAGTTCGACCGCACCTCGTACAAGGTCAGCGGTGGCCTGCACGGCGTGGGCGTGAGCGTCGTCAACGCGCTCTCCGAGTGGCTCGAGGTCGAGATCCACCGCAACGGCAAGATCTACCGCCAGCGCTACGCCCGGGGCGACAAGACCACGGAGCTCCTGGTCGTGGGCTCGGCCAAGGGCAACGGCAGCATCGTGTCGTTCAAGCCCGACCCCGAGATCTTCGTCGAGCTGTCCTACACCTTCGACCTGCTGTCCACCCGGCTGCGCGAGCTGGCCTTCCTGAATGCCGGCCTCATCATCACCCTGACGGACGAGCGGGTGGAGAAGGGGGCCAAGCCGCGGGTCGAGGAGTACCACTACGAGGGCGGCATCGTCGAGTTCGTCGGCTACCTGCGCGGCACGCGCAAGCCGCTGCACCCGGAGCCGATCTTCATCTCCGCCAGCCGCGAGGAGATGGAGCTCGAGCTGGCACTGCAATACGACGAGGGCTACAACGAGAACACCTTCACGTTCGTCAACAACATCAACACGCACGAGGGTGGCAGCCATCTCACCGGCTTCAAGGCGGCGCTCACCCGCACGCTGAACGACTACGCCCGCAAGAACGGGCTGCTGAAGAAGGACATGGATGCCCTTTCGGGCGACGACGTGCGCGAGGGCCTCACGTGCGTCCTCTCGGCCAAGATCAAGGAGCCGCAGTTCGAGGGGCAGACCAAGACCAAGCTGGGCAATTCCGAGATCCGGGGCGCGGTCGAGAGCGTGGTGAACGAGAAGCTCTCCATGTTCCTGGACGAGCACCCCGCCGTCGCCCGGGCCATCCTGGAGAAGGCGGTGCAGGCCGCCCGCGCGCGCGTGGCCGCCCGCAAGGCCCGCGAGCTGGTGCGGCGCAAGAACGCGCTCGAGGGCAGCGTGCTGCCGGGCAAGCTCGCCGACTGCTCCATCAACGACCCCGCCCTCTGCGAGCTGTACCTGGTCGAGGGCGACTCCGCCGGCGGCAGCGCCAAGCAGGGCCGCGACCGTGCCTTCCAGGCCATCCTGCCGCTGCGCGGCAAGATCCTGAACGTGGAGCGCGCCCGCATCGACAAGGTCCTCTCCAACGAGGAGATCCGCACCATCATCGCGGCCGTCGGCACCGGCATCGGCGAGGACGAGTTCAGCGTCAAGAACTCGCGCTACGGCAAGATCATCATCATGACCGATGCCGACGTGGACGGCGCCCACATCCGCACCCTGCTCCTGACCTTCTTCTACCGGCACATGAAGGAGCTGATCGAGGAGGGCATGATCTTCATCGCCCAGCCGCCCCTCTACCGCGTCGCCAAGGGCAAGGAAGAGCAGTACGCCTACTCCGACGCCGAGCGCGATCAGCTGCTCTCCCGCTACAACGGCGGCAAGGACGGCAAGACCAACGTCAACGTCCAGCGCTACAAGGGCCTGGGCGAGATGAACCCCGACCAGCTCTGGAAGACCACCATGGACCCGGAGAGCCGCACCATCCTCCAGGTCACCATGGAGTCCGCCGTCGAGGCCGACCAGATCTTCTCCACCCTCATGGGCGACGAGGTCGAGCCCCGCCGCCGCTTCATCGAGGAGAACGCGCCCAACGTCAGGAATCTGGACGTGTAGGGGGCGCTGCCGGGGCTAAGAAGTCCGACGCGAGCAGGCGGCGAGCCAGGAACTTCTCGTGACCGTTGCCAGTACTGACCGCCACGCAGGCATCTACCACGCACAATGAACACGCGGAGGTGAGCGTGAAGAAGCGGTACGGTCGAGCTGTTCTCGGTACGATCGCCGTCGCACTCGGCGCGGCGGCATGCGCTTCAACGCAGACCGGACCCTCTGTGGTTTCGCCGCCGACGGCCGCGGAAGTGCTGGAAAACCCCTCCGGCGGCACGACTACCAGGATCATCTCGAGCGACCAGCTGGTGCTGGACGCACCCGTAGAGCAAGTCTGGACCGCGCTGACCGAGGTCTACGCCGAGCTGGGGATCCCGGTCACCGTCGTGGACGGCGCCACCTACACGCTAATGAGCAGTCGCCAGCGGGTCCAGCGCATCGGTGGGGTCCGGGTGGACCGATACTTCGAGTGCTGGGGATCGTACGAAAACGACGCAACCCGCGGGCAGCTCCTCATCGAGCTCCGCAGCCAGGCGGCGGCCGAAGGCGCGGGACACACGATCGTGCAGACCGCCGCCTCGTCCGTCGTGCGCCCGGCCAATAGCACCAACACGAAGCTCTGCCCGGGGAACGGCAAGCTGCAGCAGGTCATCGGGAAACGGTTGCAGGAAAAGCTGGCGCTGGCGAAGAAGTCGTGGGCACCGGTCGCCATTCCGGGGCGATGACTAGCTGCGAGAACGACGAAGGGGGCCGGCTCCATGGAGCCGGCCCTCTCTGTCGTTGCGTCGCGCGCACCGACTCGACGTGTCGGGGCACTAAACCCTTTCCATGCCCGCGGGCCTCTCTAGGATGAGCCGTACCGAAAACGCCCATTAGCCACGTGACCACCATGAACACAAACTCATTCTGGCTCCGCTTGCTGGCCTGGTCGGCCGCCATGGCCGCCGTGCTGGTCGTCCAGCTGCTGCTCAACCTGATGCAGGCGGGTCCGCTGAACATGGGGATCTTCGCACGGCTGGCGGAGATCACCGTGGCGGGGGAGCTCAACGTCATCCTGGGGTACGCCGCGTTTGCGGCCGCGGTCCCACTGGGCGCGCGGGGCGCCTCCTGGAAGAAGGTTCTGTGCTTCGCGCTGGTGGTTGCCGCGCTGGGCCTGCTCCTGCAGGGCTACGTGATACGCTTGCTCGAATGGCTGGCCTGGGGGCCGCACGGTAGCTTCCCGACCTGGGCGCCGCTGCGAGTGGCGTTGCCCGCGGGCGCGTGGACCCCACCCCCCGCCGGATCCGACTCGGAGAGGTGGGCGGATCTCAACTCGCATGGGCTGGAAGGCTTCAGCCTGCTCATCGCGGTGCTCACCCTGACCGGCGCGGCGGTCGGGCAATGGACGACGAGGG
>JADGQX010000182.1 GCA_017881445.1 Gemmatimonadota bacterium
CTGCTCAATTACGTCGCGAGCACCTGCCGATGATGAGCAACAGATCACCTTTAGCGGCTTCCTTCAGCGCGCCACACGCTTCGTTTCACGGCCGACCCAACCCCGCCGCCACACTTCAGCCGGTGGCAATATGTCTGAGATGCGTCCATCGACCGCCCGAGCCTTCTGGGGCATCACGCTGGTTGCGATCACGGCCTTTTGTGGCCTGCCTCGCGCCGCCTGTGCCCAGCAGGCGTCGCTCCAGGGGGTCGTGATCTCCTCGAGCACGGGCAGTCCGCTGGAAGGCGTGGCGGTGATGCTCGACAGGGCGGGCAAGCAGGTCTATGGCGCGCTCACCGACCGCAACGGCTTCTACGTGATCGGCCGGATCCAGCCGGGACCTTACGTGCTGCGCAGCCAGAGCATCGGCTATATGGAGCACAGGGAGACCGTGACGCTCGCGGCCGACCAGCCCGGGCGGGTGAACTTCCGCCTGGAGATCGCGCCCGTCGAACTGGAGGGCATCTCCGTCACGCCGGAGAAGGGGCCGACCATCCGTGACCTGGGGCGGCAGGTGGTGACGCCGGCGGACATCCGCCGGGTGCCGGTGCCTGCCGGCACCGGCGACCTGGCCACCTACATCGAGACGCTGCCGGGTGTGGCCACCACCAGCGATCGCGGCGGCCAGGTCTACGTCCGCGGTGGCACGCCGGCCGAGAACCTCGTGCTGGTGGACGGCATCCCCATCTACCAGCCCTTCCACATCGTGGGCTTCTTCTCGGTCTTCCCGGAGGACCTGGTTTCCAGCGCGGACTTCTACGCGGGCGGCTTCGGTGCCCGCTACACGGGGCGGACGTCCTCCGTGCTCGACGTTAGCCTCCGCGATGGCAATCCCAACAGGATCAAGGGAATGGCCTCGCTGAGCCCGTTCCTGGCCGAGGCCATGGTGGACGGCCCCGTGGCCCGGGGAGTGTCGGTCATTGCCTCGGCGCGCCGCTCACTCATCGAGCAGACGAGCGGCGCGCTCCTGGGCCAGAAGCAGCCGTACTCCTTCGACAGCGAACTGCTGAAGCTGACCATGCTGAACGGCGAGAATCAGCGCTGCTCGGCGCTCTTCCTGCACACCTCGGACGGCGGCCGGCTGGACCCCGAGGAGACGGTCTCCCACATCGCCTGGCAGAACCTCCTCTTCGGCGGGCGGTGCGTGACACAGCTCACGGGGTTCTTGCGCCTGGCCGAGGTGAACTTCAGCTACAGCGGCTTCAACAATGACGCCGTGAACCGTGGGGCGTCGCTCTTCCACTCGAGGGTCAGCAAGGTCGAGCACGACGCCCGGCTCACGACCATGATCGGAACCGTGCCGCTGTACGGCGGCTACCACCTCTCGGGCGAGTTCACCAGGTATGACCTGACAGAACTGTTCGGCATCGGCCGCCTCGAGGACGCCATCTTCGGTCTCGATGCGTACCTGGAGGCCGCCCTGCCGCTCGGCAACCGGGTGGAGGTGCAGCCGGGGGTGGTCCTGAACGGCCTGCCGTATGCCGCCGTGGAGCCGCGGGTGCGAGCGAGCTGGCAACCCTTCGGCCGGCCGACCGAGAAGGTGCAGGGCGCCTTCGGCGTCTACCGCCAGAACCTGGTGGGCGTGAGCGACATGCGGGACGTGACCTCCGCCTTCACCGCCTGGATGGTCGCCCCCAACGACCAGCCGCTCCAGGTCACCTACGGCTCTCTCGGCTGGCAGCAGTCGCTCGCTGACGGGCTGCGCTTCTCCGCCGAGGGCTACTACAAGTCGATGAAGAACCTCCCGGTGCCCGTCTGGCGGGCCACGGCCGCGTTCACCACGGACCTGACGCGCGCCGACGGCACCTCTTACGGCGGGGATGCCCGCCTCGAGTACACGCTCCCGCACTTATACGCGTTCCTCGGCTACGGCTACTCCTGGACGGAGTACGAGTCCTCGCAGGCGGAGTTCGCCTCCTGGTACGGTGAGCCCGTGCAGAGCTACCACCCGCCCCACGACCGGCGCCACCAGATCAACGCCATTGTCAGCTTCGACGCGGCGGGATTCAAGGCCTCGGCGCGCTGGCAGTTCGGCTCGGGGCTGCCCTTCACACGGCCGCTTGGCTTCGACGAGGCCTTCAACTACACCGTCGACCTGTACGACCCCAGCAAGTCCTACGGCACCGCGCGCATGCTGCTGGACCGGCCCTTCAACGGGCACTTGCCCATGATGCACCGCCTCGACGTGTCGCTGGAGCGCGGCTTCGACCTGCCGGTGGGGAAGCTCCAGCTGCAGGCGGGGGCGATGAACGTGTACGACCGGCACAACATGTTCTACTACGACCTCTACACCGGCCGGCGCGTCGACCAGCTCCCGCTGGCGCCCTATGCGTCGGTGGTGCTGCGGAGCAAGTAGGGCGGGCCGGGCCGGTCGCTGCGTTCGCAGGCGCTGGCGCCCTCGTAGGCCTTCGAGCTCGTGGGTTCACGCCGGACACTGCTGCGCAAGAAGAAGGCACGTGGCAGACTTTCGCCGGCGGAATCCGATCGGCTGGCGCGGGTGGTCCGGATCATCGAGCCGGACGTGCCGGCGGACCTCGTCGCTATGCGGATCGAGGTTCCGGACGATGTGCCGGGCGAAGCGGTCGACATTGATGACCTGCCGCGCGACTGGAACGAGCTCCCGGACCATCCCGCCTGTCTCGCCCGCGGCGACGCCTGGGCCGCCGCGGCCAGGACCCTGCTGTTGCGGGTGCCTTCGGCCATGGTTCCGGAGGAGCACAGTATCCTGCTCAACCCCCGGCACCCCGACGCCGCTCGCATCGCCGTGATCGCGGTCCGCCCCTTCGATGGGCGCTTGTTGAAGCGCTGAGAGAGGCCGTCGCCCAGCCTCGGCGGGCCTCGGCCCGTTGCGGCCCCCTCGGCACCCCGACTACCTTCGCCCGACACCCGCAGGATAGGCGAGCACTCCGGCGAGGCGGCCCATGAAATTCCAAGGACTGGACTGGTTCTGGACGCTGGCCTTCCTGGCGCTCATGGTCGGCGGCGCGTTCTTCTTCTATCGCCTGGCGCGGCGCTCCGAGAGCGAGTTCTTCCTGGCGGGCCGGCGCCTGCCCTGGTGGCTACCGGCCGCCTCCGTCTTCAGCACGCACACCGCCACCGACACGCCCATGTGGCTGACGGGCGTGGTCTACCCCAACGGCCTGCGTGGGCTCTGGTACGGCTTCTTCGCCGCCTGGACCTCGGTGGGCGCTTTCGTCTCCGCCCGCATCTACCGGCGCTCGCTGGCCTTCACCCAGGCCGAGTGGCAGTCGCTGCGCTACGGCGGGCTGGGCGCGGAGCTGCTGCGCGGCTGGATCGCCGGCTGGCAGGTGTTCATGAACATGTTCATCCTGGGCTGGGTGGGCATGGCCATGGGCAAGGTCGGCAACATGGCGTTCGGCTGGCCGCTCTGGGTCGGGCTCGTGATCCCCACGGCCATCACGGCCATTTACACGCTCGCGGCGGGCTACTGGGGCGTGGTCATGGGCGACTTCCTGCAGGGCATCGTCGCCGCCTTCTCCATCATCCTGGTCTCGATCGTGGGCGTGCTGGCCGCGGGCGGCGCGCACGCGGTCACCTCCAACCTGGCCCACATGGGGATGGCGTGGAAGCTGAACGCCTTCGCCTTCACCGGCTGGCTCTCCGGCAGTTTCCCCGTGGCCTGGTGGCTGACCATGCTGGTCATCGCCATCGTGGGCGGATTCGGCATGGGCACCAGCATCGACTGGTACATCGAGGCGCAGCGGATCCAGTCCGCGGGCAGCGTGCGCGATGCGAGCTACGGCATCTGGGCGGGCGGCTTCGTCACCCTGGTGCGCAACGGCATCTGGGCCGCGTCCATCGTGGCGTTCTTCGTCATGGCGCCGGGCATGACCGACACGGCGCAGTTCGAGACCGGCTGGTACCGGCTGGGGTTCGAGCTGCTGCCCGTGGGGCTGCTGGGCGTGTTCTTCGCCTCGATCCTGGCGATCCATCTCTCCACGATTTCCAGCCACCTGAACCTGGGCGCGCTCTACTGGACGCGCGACCTCTACCAGCGCTACGTCCGGCCGCAGGCCACGCAGAAGCAGCTGGTGTGGATGGGGCGCATGGCCACGGCGGTGCTGCTGGCGGGCTCGTTCTTCTACGGCCTGATGATGGAGCAGATCACGCAGTGGCTGATCTTCGCGCTCTGGCTGATGATGGCGGGCATCTGGCTGCCCAACATCCTGCAGGTCGTCTGGTGGCGCTTCAATGCCTGGGGCTACCTGGCCTCCTGGATCGCCAATCTGGGCATCGCCTGGCTGGTCGTCTGGGTGCTGCCGGCCTTCCACGTCATCCCGCCCCTCCCCGACTACCTGCAGTTCTGGCTGCTCATGGCGCTCGGCGCCGTCGTCTTCCTGCCGGCGACACTGCTCACCAGGCCCGAGGACATGAGCCACCTGGTCCGGTACTACGTCATGACCCGGCCCATCGGCTGGTGGGGGCCCGTGCGGGCGGAGGCGCTGCGCCGCGGGCTGATCGAGGCCGAGCCGGGCGACGTCGCCACCGCCGGCGCCGCTGCCTCAGCCACGACCCGGCGCCCGTTGATCCGGCGGCAGTGGACGGCGCGGGAGGCCGACGACTGGTCCCGCGAGGACTGGATCGTCATCGTGCTCTCGCCGCTCTCCTTCGCCTTCGCCATGCTGGCCGCGGCCAAGCTCATGCTGCTGCAAGCCGATGGACTGCTCTACCTGCTGGCGACCATTGTCTGCGTGCTGGGCGGCTACTGGGTCATCGACCCCAAGCTGCGGGCCGTGTCCAGCGAGTACGAGGCGCGCCAGGCGGCGTACCTGCGCGACCTCGAGGCGCGCACGCGCTGGGAAACCGATGCCCCGCAGCCCCGCACCCTGGAGGTCTGAGCCATGGACCGTGGACTGGTGACGCTGATCGGCATGACCATCGCCTACGCCGCCTCCCTGCTGGGCATGGGGCTGGCCTGGCTGGCCTGGCGTAGGCGCGCCCGCGCCGGCGCCCCCGGCGCCGCGCCGGCGGATTCGCGCCCGGAGGCGCCACGATGAGTCTTCACGCCTGGATCCAGACCGCCGCCGGGCCCGCGGCGCCGCCACTGCCCGCGGGACCGCCCATGACGGGCCTCCTCTGGGCCGTGGTCGTGCCCGCGCTGCTGCTGGCCTTCACCGCGGTGGCCACGTACCTGCTCTATCGCAAGTTCGAACGGGAGGAATCCGGGAAGTGAGAACTGCGGGCGCGCAAAGCTGGGGCTCATGCAGAGGCGCCGAGGACGCGGAGGGGCATCCGGTCGGTTTGCAGAGCCCGCGGCGACAGCCGACGTCCCTTTGATGTGGTTACATCATGCCCGGCTCGCGGCGGGACCGCCGCGTCCCAGGTTGCGCAGGGTGTTGCCGTTAGACAAAAGAAAAGATCGCGACGATCCCGGTTGCCGGAGGATGTCCCCGGGTCCCCGAGCGGCCCACCTCTGCGTGCTCTGCGCCTCTGCGTGAGCTGCCGCCGTCCTCCCTAACCGATGAGCCAGCTGATCACGCCCGTCAGCAGCGTGTCGTCCACGATCGGCTTGGCGACGTAGTCATCGAAGCCGGCGTCGAGGTACTTCTGCCGGTCGCCGGCCATGGCGTGGGCGGTCAGGGCGACCACGGGCAGCGTGGCGAGGTCCGGGTCGTGGCGGATCTCCTGCAGCACGGCCACGCCATCCATGCCCGGCAGCGAGATGTCCAGCAGCACGAGGGCCGGGCGCTGGCGGCGGATGCCCTCCAGCGCTTGCGGCCCGCTCTCGTATTCGTCGATCTCGTAGAGCCCATCGAGGATGGCCTGCACCAGCATGCGGTTGTCGGCGTTGTCCTCGACCAGTGCGATTCGCATCATGACCGGCACCTCTCGCGCTCCAGCAGCAGCCGGTCTGCCAGCGCCGCGAAGGCCGCCTCCAGTGCGGGCATCCCGCTCACGACCGCCTCCATGTCGCCTGCGACCGCCGCCGTTTCCAGTCCCTGCGCCAGCGAGGGCACCGTGGACGCGCCGAAGTTGCCCGCCGTGGCGCGCAGCGAGTGCATGGCGAAGCGAACCGGGGCGAGGTTGCCCGCGGCGAGGCCGGCAGCGGCCTCGGCCAGGCGGGCGCGCGCGCCCGAGAGGAAGGCGTTGATCATCTTCCCCACCAGCTTCGGGCCACCCAGGCGGTACAGCCGCTCCATCGCCGCCGGGTCCAGGAGGTCGGGCGCGTTCACGTCAGTGCTCCCGAGCGCCGCAGGGACGCCCGGACCCGCGCCAGGAAGCGCGCGGGCTCGAGCGGCTTGCGGATGTAGTCGTCGGCGCCGGCATCCATGAGCCGAACCTCCGCGCTCTCGTCCTGGGTGCCGGTCAGGATCACGACCGGCAGTCCGGCGGTAGCGACGGAGCTCTTCAGCTTGGCCAGCACTTCCGCGCCGTCCATGCGCGGCATGGCCAGGTCGAGCACGACCAGCGAGTAGCCTTCGCCCGCGGCAATCAGCTCGAGCGCGGCCACCCCGTCGGTCGCATCGGTCACACGCATGCCGTCGCGCTCGAGCACTGCCCGGGCCAGGATCCGGTTGGCTTCGTCGTCGTCCACCACCAGGACGTGGGGCCGGTCCTCGCGCGCGTCCCGCGCCCCTTCGCTCTGACCGGTCTCCCCCAGTACGCGCTCCACTTCCTGCAGCGTGGTGGCGCCCTCCTGCGCGCGCTTGAGCGCCACCTGCATCAGGGGGTTCATCCCCTCGAGCACCGCGATGCGCGTCAGCTCCTGCGACGAGGCACCCGCGCCCAGCCGCTCCAGGAACGCGGACGTGGCGCTCAGCACCTCCAGCACCGCCAGCCGGCCGAGGTAGCCGGTGTCGGCGCAGCGGCTGCAGCCCACGGCACGCCGGGCGGGGCGAACGCCGTACCGGGCCGCCAGGCGCTGCTCCTCCTCGGGGACCGGGTCGGTGGCCGCGACGCCGCATTCGCGGCAGACGCGCCGGAGCAGCCGCTGCGCCACCGCGCCCCTCATCGTCGCCGCGATGCTGGCCCGCTCCAGGCCCAGGTCCACCAGGCGGGCGACCACGCCGGCGGCGTCGTTGGCGTGCACGGTACCGAGCACCAGGTGCCCCGTCATGGCCGCCTGGACCGCGATCTGGGCGGTCTCCAGGTCCCGGATCTCACCCACCAGGATGACGTCGGGGTCCTGGCGCAGGATGGCGCGCAATGCGGAGGAGAAGGTGACACCGCGCTTGGTGTCCACCTGCATCTGCGTGATCCCGGGCAGCTCGTACTCGACCGGGTCTTCCACCGTCATGATGTTGACCTTGCCGGTGGCCAGCTCACGGATCGCGGCATAGAGCGTCGAGGTCTTGCCCGAGCCGGTGGGGCCCGTGACCAGCACCATGCCATCGCTGTGGGCCAGCAGGGCGCGCAGCTGCGCCAGCTCGGACGCCGGCAGCGCCAGCGCCGTCAGATTGACGCCCACCTCACCGCGCAGGATGCGGATCACCGCCTTCTCGCCTTCGCGCGTGGGCACGGTCGAGAGCCGCAGGTCATAGCTCCGGCCGTCGACCTGGATGGTGGCGCGCCCGTCCTGGGGCCGCACCCGGTCGGAGATGTCCATCTCGCCCATGACCTTCAGCCGGGAGATGGCGCGGTTCACGGCCCAGACCGGCAGCTGCATGTGGTTGCGCATGACGCCATCCACGCGGAAGCGCACGCTGCCGCCCGCCCGCCCGCCCTCGATGTGGATGTCGCTCGCCCGCTGCACCACGGCGTCGCGCAGGATCAGGTTCACCAGCCGGATCAGCGGCGCGGCCGAAACGTCATCCGCGGTCAGGGGCTCGGCGCCGGTCTCGACCACCACCCGCACCGAGTCGGCCGCCTCCGCGTCCACGGTGCTGAGCAGCGATTCCAGCGCGCCGTCCGAGGGGTAGTGCGCCTCCAGCGCCTCCGCGATCAGGCGCGGCGGTGCCATCTCGAACACCGGGCGCCGCCCCGCGGCGAAGGCCGCGGCCTGCTCCGCGTCCTGGTTCGTCGGGTCCGAGGTGGCAATGAAGATCTCCCGGTCCGTCTCGCGGATTCCCAGGATCTTGAATTCCCGCGCCACCTTTTCCGGCACCAGCCGCGTCGCGCGCGGCTCGACCCGCTCCAGCTTGGCCACCCCCATGCGGAACGCCCGGGCCACGGCCTCCGCCAGCTCGTCGTCAGTCAGGGCGAGAGCCTTGGCGACCGCCGCCCAGGCCTGCGGCAGCGCCGTCGCCGGCGGGATCTCCAGCGGACCGGACGGGGCGCGCCCCGCCCGGCCGGCGGCTGCCACCAGCCAGTGGTTGCCCATGAACGCCTCATTCCCCCGCTGCGTGAGGGGTCGGGACCGGCGACGCCAGGTGCGCCGCGACCGTGCGGCGCAGATCCCGCTCGAAATGTCCGCTCTTGGCGATGATGGCGACGCCGTAGCGCCGCAGTCGCTCCATGTCCTCTGCCGTCAGGTCCTTGCCCGTGACCACCACGGCCGGGCGCGGCAGGGGACGCGCACTCGCGCTGACCCGCTCCAGGAACTCGAACCCGTCCATCACCGGCATGACCAGGTCGAGCAGCACCAGGTCCGGCCCGAAGCTGCCCAGCGCCTCCAGCGCCTCCACCCCGTTCGCAGCCATGCACAGTTCGCACCCGCCCATCTCAGCCAGCAGGTTCGCTTCCAGCGCGCGCGTGTCGGCGTCGTCGTCCACGATCAGGATTCGGTGCAGCGCCGCCTCGTGCACCGCCGGTGGCGGCTCCGCCGACGCGTCCAGCGCGGGCACGCCCTCGGTCTTGGGCAGCTCCACCCGGAATACCGATCCCACGCCCGGCGTGCTGCGTGCCGTCAAGCGGCAGCCCAGCAGCTCGCAGAGCGAGCGGCTGATGGCGAGTCCCAGCCCCGTGCCGCCGTACTTGCGGGATGTGCCCGTCTCCGCCTGCTGGAACGCATCGAAGATCGCCTCCAGGCGGTCGGGCGAGATGCCAATGCCCGTGTCCCGCACCTCGATCGCAACCGCCCGGCCCCCACCGTCGGGCTCCACCGCGATGGTGACGGTTCCCGACTCCGTGAACTTCAGCGCATTGGAGGCCAGGTTGATCAGGACCTGCTTCAGCCGCCCGGCGTCGGTGAGGATCTCCGGCAACGCCTCCGGCACCTCCGTCACCAGCCGGACGCCCTCGGCGGGGTGGGGAAGCTGGGTCAGCGTGTCGGCGACGACGTGGGCCAGCGACGTCGGCGACAGCAGGATCTCCACCTTGCGCGCCTCGATCTTCGACAGGTCCAGGATGTCGTTGATCAGCTCCAGCAGGTGCTTGCCGTTGGCGGCGATGCGGCCGAGGAAGCCCAGGTCCTGCTCCG
>JADGQX010000418.1 GCA_017881445.1 Gemmatimonadota bacterium
GGGCGACGGGGCGACGGGGAGAGTCATTGCCGCCGTCAGCCGGCTGGCGGACAGCAGCGAGCCCGGGCAGCCTCAGCCACCCGGGCTCGTTGTCGCCGTGTCGCCGTGTCGCCGTGTCGCCGTGTCGAGGCTGCGCCGCAGCAGGCGCCGCCCGCGAATCGGCGGACGCCTCCGGTCAGTTGTTGGGCCGCGGGCCCCGCTGCGGCATTTCCTGCTGGATGATGTCGGCCAGCTTCTTGACCTGGTCGGCCGTGAGCAGCTTCTCGGCCTCGGTGCGGGCCGCCTGGTTGTTGTCGCGCAGCTTCTGCATGAGGGGCATGGTCTTCTCGCGCATCGCCTGGCGCTGCTCGTCGGTCATGCTCTGGAAATCGACGCCGGCGCGGGCGTCCATCATCTGCTTCATGATGGGTGCGTTCTTTTCCTGCAGCTCCTTGGCCAGCGCGTCGAGCTTGGCGGTCACGTCATCGCTCAGGCCGAGATCGGCCTTGTGGGCGACGGCGATCGAGATCGGGTTCATGCCCCTGCCCATGCCCATACCGCGGCCCTGGCCCATGCCCTGGCCGGGCTGCTGCTGCGCACTGAGGGCCACGGGCGCCATCAGCGCCGCGGCCAGGAGGATGCCTGCGAGCTTCCGCATTGTGACTTCTCCATTGTGTTGGGGGTGCGTCGGACTTCCTCATCATGTACAGCGGGAAGGGGCGGGGCGTTTGCGACTGCAATGACCGTGAGCGGGAGCGTTCACGTTGACGGGTGCGCCAGAGGCGAACGGCCGCAAGCGCAACCGTTCACGCGACGGGAGCGGTCTCGTGCACGGCCGTGTGGCCGTTCCAGCAGCAGCATCGCATCTTGAGGGCAGCCCCATCCCACTCTCACCGGACGCGACCATGAACCTCTCCCGCGTCGGGCGCAGCGCCCTGTTGCCGATCCTCGCCCTCGCCCTGGTGCTGCCGGCGCCCGTCAAGGCGCAGAAGGGCTACGCCATCACGTCCATGGACGTCACGCTGGCGGTGCAGGCGGACGGCGCCTACCGCGTGACGGAGCGGATCGGCTACGATTTCCGGGGAAGTAGCGTCACCTTCGCCTATCGCGACATCCCCCGCCGCTACCTTGGCGGCTTCGCACTGGACTCGGTGACGGCGGCGGACGGGCGGCGGCTGGACGATGTGAAGCTGAGCCGGCAGAACGGCGCGGAGCGCATCCGCTGGAGCTTCCCCCCTACACTGGGGCCGGCCGAGTACACCCTCGCCTACACGGTGCGGGGTGCGCTCTTCCGCAGCGGCGGCCACGACATCGTGGACTGGGACGCGGTCGGGAAGGGGTGGAGCGTCCCCATCTCCAACCTGCACATCGTGATGCTGCTGCCGGCAGCGCTGGCGCCGGATTCGGCGAGCATGGGCGCGCCGCTCGGCAAGATCTCGCGGGCCGAGGGCGGCTGGCGCATCGACTACCAGTATGCGTACCTGCCGGCGCGGACCGCCTACCGCGTCATCGTGTACCTCCCGGCCACGCTCGCCGGGCGCAGCGACTGGCCGGGGGTGGAGAGCCACGTGGCCGGCGTGGCGCCTCCACGACCGCGGCTCCCCGTCGATCTTCGCTGGAGGATCCCGCTCATGGCCCTGCTCGGCCTGGTGCCAGGGATCTGGCTGTTCGTGCTCTGGCGCGGACCGAAGCGCGAGTCCATGAGCGCGGGGGCGCCCCCCACGTCGCTGCCGCAGGCGGCGGCGATCCTGCCGGAGTTCACGGGCGGGCCGGCGCGGGTGTTCGCCGCCGTGCTGCTGGACCTGGCCGCCCGCGGCCACCTGCAGCTGCGCCGCACGTCCACGGGCAGGGGCATCTTCAGGCAGAAGCGTGTCGAGGTCGAAATCGGCGACGTCGAGGGCGACGAGCTATCGCCCTTCGAGCAGTCGTTCCTGGACGAGGTCCGCCGCTATCCCAGCCTGGGCGAGTTCGGCACGAAGGCGCGACGCTACCGTCGGACGACGCTGCTCGGCCTGCGCCGGGACGCGCTGGCGGAGGGACTGATCGAGGACCACACGCGTCGCTCGGTGCTGCTGCTGTCCGTGGCCGCCCTCATGGAAGCGGGGGCCCTGGCGCTCATCATCACCAGCGCCGTCCGGCCGCGGGGGGCGGGCTACCCCTCCCTGCCCTGGGGCGTGCTCCTGATCGCCGCGTCCAGCGGGCTGTTCCTGCCGGCCTTCCTGTTCCGCACCACCACGGAAACCGGTGCGCTGCTGCGGGCGCAGGTGCTGGCCTACCTGGCGTCGGTGCGGCGGGAGATCGAGCAGATGGTGCGCGTCTCACCCATCGAGGGCGCCCGCGCCTACATGACGCACCTGCCCTGGCTGACGCTGGACGTGAAGGTCACCGCCTACTGGGTCCAGAAGCTCGCGGCGGCGCTCAAGAAGGCGGACGGCGAGCTGCCCACGCCCGGCTGGGCCATCGACCTCACCGACGGAGCCTCGAAAGGATCCGCCGCCTACGTGGCGTTCATGCCCTACTACCACGTCACGGTGGCCGCCGCGGGCGCGGCCTCTCCCGGCAC
>JADGQX010000183.1 GCA_017881445.1 Gemmatimonadota bacterium
AATGCGCGTCGAAGCCGCCCATGGCGATGGGGATCCCCGCGGGCAGCCCCAGGACATCGGCCCACTCGGACGAGAGCTTCCCCGCCGGGCGGTCGGGCGGATACGCCTGGTCATATAGCCGGTCGCGCAGCTCCGCCAGCCGCGGGTCGAGCCGCGCCAGGAACTCCTTCGAAGGCAGGCCGCCCCAGGCCGGCGAGTACATGGCCTTGTGACCCGCGGCACAAACCGAGCGCGCCACCTTCTGCACGTCCGTCACGCCCGCCAGCGCCGCCGGGATGTAGTCGGCCAGCTCCACCCAGCTGTATGCCGCCTCGAAGACGTCCGGCGCCACCTTCAGGCAATGCCAGATCTTGGACCAGAACCATTCCGAGGAGTAGATGCCACCGATCGGCGCCAGGTACTCCGGCGCGTACCGGGCGGCGGCTTCCGTGATGGCGGCCGCCTCCGGCGCGGACGTGTGGTCCTTCCATAGCCACGCGTGCGCCGCCGGGTTGTCGCTCCAGCGCGCGTCCAGCGCCAGCGCCCGACCCGCCGCGTCCACCGGGATGGGCGTCGAGCCCGTTGTGTCCACCCCGATGCCGATCACCCGCTCCGCCGTGAAGCCAGGTACCGACGAGGCCGCCTGCGGCGCGCCTCGCGTCGCCTCTCCCAGGGCCCTGGAGGTAGTCCGCCGGGTTCTGGCGGGCCAGCAGCGGATCGCGCGCGTCCAGGATCACCCCGTGGTCGCCCGAGGGGTAGGCGAAGACGCTCGTGCCCAGGGTCGCCCCGTCCGCGCAGTCCACAACCACCGCGCGGACGGAATTCGTGCCGTAGTCCAGCCCGATCGCGAATGCCGCCGCCATTGTCCCCTTCGTCTACCCGCGGAAGTACAGGTAGGCCATCAGGATCATCAGCAGCACCACGCCCGAGGCGATCACGTCCCCCATGCCCCAGCTGCGGCGTGTGTCCGCCTTCTGCTCCACCGTGACGGTCCCGAAGGTCAGCCCGGAGATCCGCTCGTAGGACGGGGCCTCGGTCGCGTAGCTCACTCCGAGCATCACTGCCACCGAGACCAGGAAGATGAAGAGGCTGTAGTACTGGAAGTAGAAGTTGTTCACGAACCAGAGGAACGAGCCCGACGTGTACTGGAAGGTCCCCATCCCCAGGGCCACGGGCGTATCCACCGCCAGCCGGAAGGCGCCCAGCAGGAAGCCGACGACCAGCGCCGCCAGTGCGCCCTTGGCGTTCAGTCGCTTGTTGAACACGCCCAGGAAGAAGACCGTGAAGATCGGGGGGGCCAGGTAGCTCTGCACGCCCTGCAGGTACTGGTACAGCCCGCGCGCGCCCTGGATCACCGGGATCCACATCAGCGCGATCAGCACCATGATCCCCGTGGCGATGCGGCCGATCCAGACTAGCTGCGCCTTGGAGGCGGTCGGGTTGAACTTCTGGTACACGTCCATCGTGAACAGCGTGGACGACGCATTGAAGGCGCCCGCCAGCGAGCTCATGAGCGCCGCCAGCAGCCCCGCCACCACGATGCCGCGAACGCCCACCGGCAGGATGTTCATGACCAGCAGCGGGAAGGCCGCCTGGGCCGTGCCCGGAATGACCTCGCCGTTCGCGTCCACCATCGGGGACACGCTCCTGGCAGTCTAGAAAGCCCTCCCGACGGAGTCAACCCGCTTGCTGGTTGGCGGCCTCGCCCCGCCGCGCGCGGGTCCGGATGTGGCCCCGTGCCTGGCTCCGCCCATCTTCGGGCGCGGGCGACCACAACCGCCGCCCGCGCCGGCGGCCCGACGACCGGGGCTCACGGCAGGCAATGTGAAGGCGCCGCAGGGGCTCACACCCCTGCGGCGCTTTTACCGGTGGGGGTCCCCCGACCTCAGGGCGCTTCCGCTACCTGTCGTAGGCGGCGTCGTTCCAGCGCAGCTCGTTGCGGAGCTGGCGCAGGTCGGTGTTCTCGTCGATGAGCACGTATTCGATGCCGGCCATGACCGCGAAGTCCTCGAGGTGCTCGGGGTTGAGCGCCAGGGACATCGCCGTGTGGTGGGCGCCGCCGGCGTAGATCCAGGCGGCCGCGGCGGTCTCCAGCGCCGGCCGCGGCTTCCAGAGGGCGCGGGCGACAGGCAGCTTGGGCAGCGCCTCGAAGGGCTCGACCACGTCCACGACGTTCACGACCATGCGGAAGCGGCTGCCCATGTCGATGACGCTGGCCAGCACGGCGGGGCCGGTGGCGGCGTCGAAGACGAGGCGGACGGGGTCGCTCTTGCCGCCGATGCCCAGGGGGTGCACCTCGCAGGACGGGCGGGCGGCGGCGAGACTGGGGCAAACCTCGAGCATGTGGGCGCCCAGCACGGCGGGCGCGAGGGGATCGAGGTGGTAGGTGTAGTCCTCCATGAAGCTGGAGCCGCCGGGCAGGCCGTGGCCCATGACCTTGAGCGAGCGGACCAGGGCGGCGTGCTTCCAGTCACCCTCGGCGCCGAAGCCGTAGCCGTCGGCCATGAGGCGCTGGGTGGCGAGGCCGGGGAGCTGCGCCAGGCCGTGCAGGTCCTCGAAGGTGTCGGTGAAGGCGTGGAAGCCGCCCTCCTCCAGGAAGGCGCGCAACCCGACCTCGATACGGGCCGCCTCGCGCAGGGAGTCGTGCCTCGGGCCGAGGGGGGCGAGCGCGTCCGCCATGTCGTAGCTGGAGGCGTACTGGTCGCAGAGGTGGTCGATCTGCTCGTCGGTGGCGGCCTCGACGCGGGCGATCAGGTCGCCGATGCCGAAACCGTTGACGGAGTATCCGAGGCGCAGCTCGGCCTCGACTTTGTCGCCCTCCGTGACGGCGACCTGGCGCATGTTGTCGCCGATGCGGGCGACCTTGAGCGACTGGCTATCGCTCCAGGCCGCGGCCGCCCGCAGCCACGTGGCGATTCGCTCCTGTACCGCCGGCTGCTGCCAGTGCCCCACCACGACCTTCCGCCTGACCTTCAGCCGCGCGCAGATGTAGCCGAACTCTCGGTCCCCGTGCGCGGACTGGTTCAGGTTCATGAAGTCCATGTCCATCGAGGACCAGGGGATGTCCCGATTGAACTGGGTGTTCAGGTGGCAGAGCGGCTTCCTCAGCCGGCTGAGCCCGCCGATCCACATCTTGGCGGGGCTGAACGTGTGCATCCAGGTGACGACGCCGATGCAGGAGGGCGAGGCTTCGGCGTCGCGTAGGGCGGCGGCGATCTCCTCGGGGGTCTTCAGAGCCGGCTTGAAGACGATCTTCACGGGCAGCGTGCCCGCGGCATTCAGTCCGTCCACGATGGCGCGCGAGTCCCGGTCCACCTGACGCAGAGTCTCCGGCCCGTAAAGGTGCTGGCTCCCCGTCAGGAACCAGGCTTCCATCTGGGTATACTCGATCATGGTTCGCTCAGCATCGAAGTCGGCTCCTGTGCAACGCTGTAGGTGTTCCTGTCTCGAGCGGTTCGCCGCCGGTCACCGGGGCGCGTCGGCCCGCATCATCCGGGGCCCGAAGACGGCGGGAAGCCCGCCGCACTCCGCCGCCTCGAAGCGTATCGTAAGCCGATCCTCGCCCTGCGCCAGGGCGGTGGGGATCGGAGCTCCGGTCAGTTGCGCGCCGGTGTGTGGCCGATCAAGCGGTCCGCCCACTGGATGAAGTACTTCACGTTCGGGGCGTCCGTGTGCCCGCCGTCGTGTTGCCGCCAGGCGAGCTGGCCGTCGAGCAGCCCAACGTTCACGGAGGGCATCCTGGCCGTGTGGTAGTCGGCGGAGACGCCCAGATCCTTCGCGCCCAGCAGGCGGAAGACGGGCTGGGCGGCAACGGCGGCCATGAAGCTGCCCTGGTGGTCGAGCCACTTCGCATCGCCCTTCTCGGGAATGCCGTAGCTGATGAAGGCGAGCCGGGGTGCGCAGAGGGCGATCAGCTCGTGGGAATCCACGGGCAGGGCCTGCGCGGTCATGCCGGCGTACTTCCCTTCCGCCGAGCCGTATTTCATGTAGTTGCCGGCCATCCAGTAATACCCGCCGCCGGCCAGGCTCTCGACGGCTTCGCCCCAGTTGCGGCGATGCAGCGTCGCGCCGCCTTTTCCGGAGGACCCGATGAGCCCCATGGCGAAGCGGGGCTCGAAAGCGAGTGTGACGAGCGCGGCCTTGCCGTAGCGGGATACGCCCTCGATGCCGACGTGTTTCGCCTCGACGAGGGGATCGGTCTCGAGGTAGTCGAGGCCGCGGGCCGCGCCCCAGGTCCAGGCGCGCAGCGCGCCCCAGTCCTCCGGCTTCCGCGGCTGGCCCTTGTTCACCAGACCGATGATCCCTTTCGTGAGCCCGGCGCCGTTGTCCGCCTGGATGCTGCTCGGGTCGACATAGGCGTAGCCCCAGCCGTCGGCCAGGAGCTGCTGCGTGGTCGGCGGATCGGCGCCCGGCGTGGCTGGCGGGCCGAACGTCGGGGCCGCAGCCATGCGGCCGACGGGCTCGTAGGCCGTATAGCGGTCGAAGATCGCCTTCAGGGTGGTGTCGGCGCCCACGAGGAGCTTCCGGACTGCCGCGTTGATCCGGTCGAGGTCCTCCTGCGGCGGCTGCGCCGGAGCGGGGAGCCGGCTCGGCCCGAACATCATGAGCAGCGGAACCGGCCCCCTGACGTTGGCTGGCGTCACCACCGTCATGGCAATGTCGACGTTCAGCAACGGGTACGAGGAATTGTCCACGTGCCCGATGAGCCGCTTCGCGATGACGGGCGTGAAGCCGACGAATTCGCGCTCGTTGACGAGCACCTGCCACGTGACCTTCGGCACGTTCGCCGGGACGCGGCCGTAGACCTCGCGCTCGAAGCCCTCGATGATCTCCGGCCGGCGCAGCTTCCACCACATGTCCGCCGACGTCACCTTCCGCCCGCTGTTCAGTGTCAGCACGTCGGGCAGGTTCGGATACGGGTTGGCGAGGGTGCTGTCGTAGTTGGCGTGGTTGGATGCCGATTCGTCACCGCTCGGGCCCGGGCGCAGCCGCTTGATCCCGAGCTGGTCCATCATGTTCTGGCGGTCCTGCTCGGCCGTGAGCTGCGGGACCGGCTGCTGCGCGGCGAGAGGTGTCGCCGCGAGCAAGAGCATGAGATACGCGGTCGGCTTCATCGCTCGATTCATCCTTAATGCCCTCCGGCTGATGCGGCCGTGATGAACGTGCTGGCGTCCCTCAGACCCTCGCTCGAAGCGGTGAGCCCGATCCTGCCCGCCTGCCCCGCTTTCGCGCGGACGATCACGAGGCAGAGTCCGTTGAACGCCTTGTGCTCCGGTGCCTGGAACGGTTCGAAGCTCGTGGGATCGCCGTTGTCCGTGGCCACGATCTCGCCGGGGCCGCGGATCTTGAACACGATTCGGTTGTTGGCGCGAGGCGCCAGCAGTCCGTTCCTGTCGGTCACGCGCACGGTGACGAAGGACAGGTCGCGGCCGTCGGCGCGAATGACGGAACGATCAGGCAGCGCCTCCAGGCGCGCCGGCGGCTGCGCGGTCTTGACCCTGTCCGTGGCCCACTTCACGCCCTTCCTGTAGGTGACGACCTCGAGCGTGCCCGGCTGGTACACGACGGAGTCCCAGCGCAGCCGGTACTCGTACGGACCCTTCGTCTTCCGACCGAGCGACTTGCCGTCGAGGAACAGCTCGCCCTCGTCGCCGGACGTGAAGACGTGAACCGGCGTAACCTGCCCGACGCGCTCCGGCCATGTCCAGTGCGGGAGGATGTGTGCCATGGGCAGATCCGGCCGCCAGTGCGCCTGGTAGAGGTAGAAGCGGTCTTTCCTGAACCCCGCCAGGTCGATGATCCCCGAGTAGGAGCTGCGGGACGTGTAGTAGGGTGTGGGCTCCCCGAGGTAGTCCCAGCCGGTCCAGACGAACTCCCCGGCCACGTAGGGGTGCCGGTCGAGGGAGCCGAACACCTTGTCCGCGGAGGAGCCGAAGTCGACGGCATGGAGCTCGTAGGCGCTCACCTGGTGGATCTTCGAGTCGCCGCCCCTACCGTCCCGCACGGGGCTGCTGATCTCCTTCGCCACGGGGAACAGGTACACGCCGCGGCTGCTGAACGCGGACGCGCTCTCGCTGCTGAGAATCACCTTGCCCGGGAATTTCTCGTGGAAGGCTGGGTACTGCGGGGGCGTGCGGATCCGGTCCGTGCCCGCGAACTCCGGGTCCTGGCGGATTCCCTCGCCCTGGTAGTTCAGGCTGATGACATCCACGGCCGCCGGCAACGGCATGTCGGGCTTCGCCCAGTTCATGGCGGTGGTGGTCGGACGCGTGGGATCCTCTCCGCGAACGATGTCGCCGAGCTGCTTCGCCAGCGCCGCGCCTTCCTCGCCCGTGTACTGCTCGCCCACCTCGTTGCCGGTGCTCCACAGGAAGATCGAGGGACTGTTCCGGTCGCGCCGGACCATCGCTCGCAGGTCCTGTTCGTGCCAGTCCGGGAAGATGAGGTGGAAGTCGAGCGCGGTCTTGCCGCGGACCCAGACGTCGAAGGCCTCGTCCATGACCATGAACCCCATGCTGTCGGTCAGCGCGAGCAGCTCGGGCGCGGGCGGATTGTGGCTCATACGAATGGCGTTGCAGCCCATCTCCCGGAGCATCTCCAACTGCCGCTGGGCCGCCCGATAGTTGAACGCGGCCCCCAGCGCGCCGAGGTCGTGGTGGTTGTTGACGCCCTCGAGCTGGATGCGCTCGCCGTTGACGTAGAATCCGGAGTCCGGGGCGAACCGCAGCTCGCGAATGCCGAAGCGGGTTTCGTAGCTGTCGGTCAGCCTGCCCTCGCTGGACACGGTCGTGACCGCCACGTACCGATTGGGCTTCTGGCTGGGCGGAGGACCCCAGAGCCTCGGTTTGGCCAGGGTCACGGAACCCTGCACCGTGGCACTGGCACCTGCCGCGACCGCCGCCTCCACGGGCTCGATGGTGGCGACGACATCACCCAGCTTCCGACCCTGCGCGTCCAGCGCGTAGATCCAGGTGGCGACGGTGACGGTCGCTGGCTTCCGGGAATCGTTGTCGATCGTGGCCTTCAGATCGATCCTGGCCGACGATGGCGAGACCTGCGGTGTCGTCACATACGTCCCCCACTGCCCCACGTGGAGTGGTTGGGTCTTCGTAAGCCACACGTTGCGATAGATTCCCCCGCCCGGATACCACCGCGATGAGCTGGGTGGATTGTCCAGACGGATCGCCAGCTGATTCACCCCGCCGGGAACGACGTACGGAGTCAGGTCGACGCGCCATGATGAATAGCCGTACGGCCAACCGCCGACGATGTGGCCGTTCAGCCAGACCGTCGCGTACGACATCGCGCCGTCCACATCCAGGAAGATCGATTTGCCCGCATCGGTTGCCGGGATGTTCAGCTTCTTCCGGTACCAGCCGACGCCGGCGCTGGGCAGCCGGCCCATTCCCCCGGTTGGGCCCGTGGTCATGAACGGCCCCTCGATGGCCCAATCGTGCGGCAGGTCCACGCGCCGCCAGGAGCTGTCATCGAAGTCCGGCCTCGAATAGGCGACATCGCCGACCCGATCCCCGGCCGGCCGCGCGAACCTGCGCGCGGGATCCTTGATGAAGGGATTCCCGGTGGGCAGGATCCACTGCTTGATCACCGCCCGTGCCGGCGCCGTGACTGCTTCGCCGGCCTTGGGCTGGGCGTCCGCCGGACCGTCATCCCCGCGCTCCCTGGTCGCCGGACGCACGTCGTAGAGCAGGTTGTAGGCATTCCCCGGTGGATCGTCCTTCTCGAACCGCCAGTCACCGTCGATCGAGCTGCGCTCGCGCGGCGAACGCTGGGACGAGGCGGGCACGGCTTCGCGGTTCTTCTTCGGCCCGGGCCCTTGCGCCGCCAGTTGGTTGACCCCGAGGGCGAGCAGGAGGGCGGCTACCATTCCGGTGTGTTGTCTCATCGTCCAGATCTGGCGATACCGTGGGCGGACCGGGCTACACGCCCAGCGTGCTGGCGCCGCAGGCGGCCGGGTTGGGCGGCGCGGAGGTCTCGCGGACGACCAGCTCCGCCTTCAGGTAGACCTTGCGCGGCGCGCCCGGACCGGCGTCCTCGATCTCGTTGTGGAGGATCTCGGCGGCGGTGCGGCCGACCTCGAACTTGGGGACGCGCACGCTGGTGAGGCGCGAGGTCGCCGACAGGTAGTTGAGGATGTTGAGGTCGTCGTAGCCGACGACGGAGACGTCGTCCGGCACCCGCAGGCCCAGCTCCTGGAGCGCCCGACAGAGGCCCAGCGCCACCAGGTCGTTGTAGCAGGTGACGGCGGTGGGCCGATCGTCCGGGTGCAGCTCGCGGAAGTACTGCAGCCCGGTGCGGTAGCCCGCCTCCAGGCTGTCCCCGGCCCGCACCACCAGCCTGTTGGAGAAGATCAGGCGGGACTCGCTGTAGGCGCTGCGCACCCCGTCCTCCCGCTCCTCGCTGTGCAGCGAGTATTGGGGCCCGGCGAAGTGCACGATATGGGCGTGGCCGAGCTCGATCAGGTAGCGCGCGGCCAACTTGGCGCCGTCGACGTTGTCCACGTCCACCAGGTTCGCCTGAATGCCGCGGATCTCCTCCAGCAGCACGAAGGGGACGTTGCGGCGCTTCAGGTCGAAGATGTGCGAGAGGTCGGTCTCGTTGTCCAGCACCGGCGTCAGCAGGATCCCGTCCACGTCCTTGAGCGTGAACAGGTTGATGATCCGCTGCTCCGCCTTGAAGTCGCCCTCGCTGGCGGCCACCAGCGTGATGTAGCCGCGCTCCCTGAGATAGCTCTCGGCGCCCGTGATGATCTCGGAATAGTATGGATTGCGGATCTCGCGCAGCACGAAGCCGACGCTGCGGAGCCCTTCCGTGCCGGCGCGATGGCGGAGGGCGGGGCGAGGGCGGAAGTTGAGCCGCCGGATCGCCTCCAGCACCTCCGAGCGCGTGCTCTCCTTGACCGTTCTCTTATCGTTCAGGACCGCCGATACGGTCGCCTTGGAGACACCGGCCAGGTCCGCCACATCCTGGATCGTGGGTCGGCCCACGTTGGCCTCGCAGTCCGCTCGCCAGCCGCCCCGGCGTCGCTGGGATTGGCGGGCAAATGATGGTTCTTCCGGGGAACTCCGTGCGCAGTTGAGCCTATCTGAACTTGTTCAACACTGCAATGGCGACGTTTGAGCCGAGCCACCAAGTGCCGGCGGCGCCGGCGGTTGAGTCGGGCGGAGGGACGGCGACGCCGCCGACCGTCGGTCGCTTCATCCCGGACGATCAGGGCATCCCAACGCTCATCTCACACTGGACTTCCCCCGGTGGGGTGGACACCGGGTTAGGCGGCTGCCCCCTGTCTGAGGGCGAGCTCGTACGCGGCCGGGCTCACGTAGCCGAGACTGGAGTG
>JADGQX010000419.1 GCA_017881445.1 Gemmatimonadota bacterium
TTCAAGGAGTTGTCTCCGCGCCAGCCGGCGGCGCCGGCAGGGCCGGCGCCGCCCCGCGCCGCTCCGCCCTCAGGCTGCGCAGCGTGGACTCCTCGCCCGGGATCGCCAGCGTGACGTCCCAGCGGTCGGTGGGCAGCAGCGCTTCCGCCTGCTCGGGCCATTCCATGAGCACCAGCTCCTGGCCATCGCCCAGCTCGGCCCAGCCCAGCTCCCAGACCTCGTCGGGGTGCTCGAGCCGGTACAGGTCCAGGTGCACGACGTCGATGCCGCGCGCGGCGTGGTAGCGGTAGAGCAGGTTGAAGGTCGGCGAAGGCATGTGGCCGCTTACCCCGGCACCACGCGCTATAGCGCGCGCCAGCACGGACTTGCCCGCGCCCAGCTGCCCGCGCAGCGCCAGCACCAGGGGTACGGCCGCCTCCCGGCCAATGCGCTCGCCCCACGCCTCCAGCATGGGCTGCGTCAGCAGCGACGCCTCCAGCGTGGTGCCGCTCATCCCGCGGATGTCTCCTTCGCCCCCGCCCCCTTGGCGCCGCTGAGCCTGATCTTGACCTCGAGCAGCTGGTCGCGCAGCAGGGCGGCGCGCTCGAAGTCGAGCATGGCCGCGGCCTCGCGCATCTGGTGCTCCAGGATCTTCTGCCACTCCTCGAGGTTGACCTCGTCGGCGTAGCTGGTCTTGGGCTCCGCGACCGTGGCCGGCTTCACCGGGTGCATGCGCGCATCGGCCACGCGGGTGGACAGCTCGATCTCCAAGATGCTCTTGACGATCGTCTGCGGGATGATGCCGTGCTCCCGATTATACTCCCGCTGCATGTCCCGGCGCCGGTCGGTCTCGTCGATGCACCGGCGCATGGAGCCGGTGATGGTGTTGGCGTACATGATGGCCCTGCCCTCGACGTTGCGCGCGGCCCGGCCAATGGTCTGGATCAGCGAGCGGGCGTCCCGCAGGAAGCCCTCCTTGTCCGCGTCCAGGATGGCCACCAGCGAGACCTCCGGCAGGTCCAGCCCCTCCCGCAGCAGGTTGATGCCGACCAGCACATCGAAGCGGCCCAGGCGCAGGTCGCGCACGATCTCCATGCGCTCGATGGTCTCCACGTCCGCGTGCATGTAGCGGACGCGCACGCCGACTTCCTTCAGGTAGTCGCTCAGGTCCTCGGCCATGCGCTTGGTGAGCGTGGTCACCAGCACCCGCTCGCCCTTCTTCTCCCGCGCGCGGATCTCCGCCAGCAGGTCGTCCACCTGGCCCTTCACGGGACGCACGTCGATCTCCGGGTCCAGCAGCCCCGTGGGGCGGATCAGCTGCTCCACGACGACGCCGCCGCTCTGCCGCAGCTCGTAGTCCCCCGGCGTCGCCGAGACGAAGATCGCCCGCGGCACCATGCCCTCCCACTCCTCGAAGCGCAGCGGGCGGTTGTCCAGCGCGCTGGGCAGGCGGAAGCCGAAATCCACCAGCGTCAGCTTCCGGGCGCGGTCGCCGTTGTACATGCCCCGGATCTGGGGGATGGACTGGTGCGACTCGTCCACGATGACCAGGAAGTCCTCGGGGAAGTAGTCGAACAGGCACGCCGGCCGCTCGCCCTCCGCCCGCCCCGCCAGGTGCCGCGAGTAGTTCTCCACCCCGGCACAGGTGCCGATCTCCAGCAGCATCTCGACGTCGAAGTGCGTGCGCTGCTCCAGCCGCTGCGCCTCCAGCAGCTTCCCTGCCCCGCGCAGCACCAGCAGCCGGTCCTCCAGCTCCGCCCGGATCCGCTCCACCGCCCGCTCCACCGTCGAACGCTGCGTGACGAAGTGCGTGGCCGGGTAGATCGCGGCCCGGTTCAGCCGGACAATGGTGTCGCCGGTGAGCGGATCGAAGCGGGTGATGCGCTCGATCTCGTCGCCGAACAGCTCGATGCGGACCGCCTGCTCCTCGTATGCCGGGAAGACCTCCACCGTGTCGCCGCGCACCCGGAACGTGCCCCGCACGAACTCGAAGTCGTTGCGGTTGTATTGCACCGCCACCAGCGCCTGCAGGATGTCGCGCCGCGAGATCTGCTGGCCGACGTCCAGCGTCAGCATCAGCTGCCGGTACTCGCGCGGGTCGCCCAGCCCGTAGATGCACGAAACCGACGCCACCACGATGACGTCCGGCCGCTCCATCAGCGACGACGTCGCCCGCAGCCGCAGCCGGTCGATGTCCTCGTTGATCGACGAGTCCTTCTCGATGTACGTGTCCGTGGAGGGGACGTAGGCCTCGGGCTGGTAGTAGTCGTAGTACGAGACGAAGTACTCCACCGCGTTGCGCGGGAAGAACGACTTCAGCTCACCGTAGAGCTGCGCCGCCAGCGTCTTGTTGTGGCTCATCACCAGCGTCGGCTTCCCGTACGCCGCGATGACGCTGGCCATGGTCACGGTCTTCCCCGACCCCGTGACCCCCAGCAGCGTCTGGTACGGGTCCCCGCGGCGCACCCCCTCCGTGAGCTCGCGGATCGCCTGCGGCTGGTCCCCCGCCGGCGAGAAAGGCAGCACAAGGTCGAATACGGGCATGCTCGATCT
>JADGQX010000041.1 GCA_017881445.1 Gemmatimonadota bacterium
CGAGGCTGCTGGTCGCGGCCCTGGCGGACGACGCAGCCCGCGCCCTCGTCCAGCCGCTGCTGCCGCAGGACTGGACGCCCGACGCCCTGGCCCTGGGCGAGCGGGTGGCGTACATGTGGTGTCCGGCCGGATACATCGAGAGCCGGCTCGTCCCCGCCCTCGGCAAGGCGCTCGGGGATGCCGTGACCACGCGCACCTGGACGACCATGATGAAGCTGGATGCGCTGGCCGCCGCCCTGCCGACCTGAGGAGATCGTGTCCATCCAGCTCGAGACCCACGCCGCCTCGCGTTACCTGCAGCCGCTCCGGGAGGGCGGCTCGCTTCCCGCCGTGGTGGACACCGAGGCGGGCATGTTCGTGACCAAGTTCCGCGGCGCGGGCCAGGGAGTGAAGGCGCTGGTCGCGGAGCTCGTCGCGGCGTTGCTCGCCCGGGCGCTCGGCCTGCCGGTCCCCGAGACCGTGTTCATCGACATCTCGCCCATCTTCGGCCGCACCGAGCGCGACCCCGAGATCCAGGAGCTGCTGCGCCGGAGCCATGGCACCAACCTGGGCATGCGCTACCTGGACGCGCCTTCAACTTCGATCCCTATGCCGCCGGCTCGCTGATCGACCCGGAGCTGGCGGCGGAGACGGTCTGGTTCGACGCCTTCCTGACGAACCCGGACCGGACCGCGCGCAATCCCAACATCCTGATCTGGCAGCGGCAGCCCTGGCTGATCGACCACGGCGCCGCGATCTACGCGCACCACGACTGGCGGGGTACGGACGAGGCGCGGGCGCGGACGGCGTTCCCGCTCATCAAGCACCACGTCCTGCTTGCGCAGGCGGGCGACATCGAGGCTGCCGATGCGCGCCTCGCCCCGCGCATCACGAGCGACCTCGTGGACGAGGCGGTCGCCGCGCTGCCCGACGAGCTGCTGCGCGACCCGACCCGCCCCGAGGAGCCGGAGCCGCCCGAGCTGCGCGACCGCTACCGCGCGTGGCTGATGACGCGCGCGGCCGAGCCACGCGAGTTCGTGGCCGAGGCGGTCCGGGCCAAGCGCGACCGCCGCGACGAGCCACCCCAACGTCGCCGGGCCCGCCGATGAGCGCGCTCATCGCCCCCATCGCCCCCATCGCCTACGAGTTCGCCGTGTTGCGAGCGGTCCCGCACGTCTATCTCGGGGCGTTCACCAACGTCGCCGTCGTGCTGCACGCCCGGACCGCCGAGTTCGTCGCCATGCGCGCGCTGACCGACCCCGCCGAACTCGCCCGCCGCGTTCCGGATGTCGACACCCAGCTGCTGGCGGAGTATCTGCGCTCGCTGCGGGCGGTTGCCGCGGGCGAGGACGCGGCGGGCGAGGTGGCGCTGTCACCGCCCTCCGAGCGCTTCCACTGGCTCACGTCCCCGCGCTCCGACGTCCTCCAATCCTCCCCCGTGCACGAGGGCGTCTGCGACGACCCCGCGAGCGCCCTGGACGAGCTGTTCGCCCGGTACGTCGGCTGACTCGGCCCACCGACTGTCCGGGGGCGTCCCAACACTCATCTCAGACGAAGGGCCGAACACGTCGAAGCCATTCCACCGGCCCCGCCGGATCTCCGGCTCCCCACGCTTCATCTCGTCCGCAAGTTGTTTTTGTTGTTGTTGTTACAACATAGCCCGGTGTCTTCGGACGCCCGGCCGCCCGAGGGATCGCGACACAGCATGACTTCGGCCGTTCTTCGTGCCTTCGTGTGAGATGAGCGTCGGGACGCCCGTGTCGTTGGCGGGTTGTCGCAAGTGCCCGTTTGCGTTACCTTTCCGTGGCGCACGGATCGGCGCGACACGCCCCGGAGGCCTATCGCTTCCCGGGGCTTTTTCATGCGCCGAAGGCACGCGGCAGGAGAACGAGTGAGTCCAGTCACGCGGTTGAGCAGCGAAATCGCACGGCGGCGGACGTTCGCCATCATCAGCCATCCCGACGCGGGCAAGACCACGCTCACGGAGAAGCTGCTGCTGTACGGTGGCGCCATCCACCTGGCGGGCTCGGTCAAGGCGCGCCGGGCGGCGCGGCACGCCACCTCCGACTGGATGCAGATGGAGCAGGAGCGCGGCATCTCCATCACTTCCAGCGTGCTGCAGTTCGACTACGCGGGCTTTCGCATGAACCTGCTGGACACGCCCGGGCACCAGGACTTCTCGGAGGACACGTACCGCACGCTGGTGGCCGCGGACAGCGCGGTCATGCTGCTGGACAACCGCCGGGGCGTGGAGGCGCAGACCCGCAAGCTCTTCGCCGTCTGCCGCCGGCGGCGCATGCCGATCTTCACCTTCGTCAACAAGTGCGACCGCCCGGGCGAGGATCCGCTCAAGCTGATCGATGACGTGGAAGCGGAGCTGGGCATCCGCGTCTACCCCGTGACCTGGCCCGTGCTCGGCCCCGGCGGCTTCGTGGGCGTCTACGACCGCGTGCACCGGGAGGTGCACGTCTTCGAGCGGCGGGGCGACCACGGGCAGACCCGCGCGGACTCGCATGTGCTCGCGCTGGCCGATCCTTCGCTGGCCGAGCTGGTGGGCGCCCCGGCACTGCAGCGGCTGCGCGACGAGATCGAGCTGCTCGACGGCGTGGGCGGCGAGTTCGACGAGGCGGCCTTCGCGCGCGGGGAGGTTTCCCCCGCCTTCTTCGGCAGCGCCCTCACCAACTTCGGCGTCGAGCCCTTCCTCCGCTCTTTCCTGACGCTCGCTCCCGAGCCGGTGGCGCGGGAATCGGGCGACGTCGTCGTGCCGACCGACCAGCCGGCCTTCACCGGCTTCGTGTTCAAGATCCAGGCGAACATGGACCCCAAGCACCGGGACCGCATCGCCTTCGTGCGCATCTGCTCGGGGTCGTACGAATCGGGCATGATGGTCCGCAACATCCGCAGCGGCCGCGAGCTGCGCCTGGCGGCGCCGGCGCAGTTCATGGCGCGGGAGCGGACGCTGGTGGAGGAGGCCTGGGCCGGCGACGTCATCGGCTTGCACGACCGGGGCAGCCTGCGCATCGGCGACACGCTCTCCGCCGATGGCGACGTCGCCTTCAGCGGCATCCCCCGCTTCTCGCCCGAGCACTTCGCGCGGGTGGCCGTGCCGGACCCCCTGCGCCGCAAGCACCTGGACACGGGGCTGCGGCAGCTGTCGGAGGAAGGCGCGGTGCAGGTCTTCTACGAGGATGCCGCAGCCGGTCTCGGACCCATCGTCGGCGCCGTCGGCAAGCTGCAGTTCGACGTCCTGCTGCACCGCCTGGAGCACGAGTACGGCGTCATCGCCCGCCTGGAGCCCCTGGGCTACGTCGCCGCCCGCTGGGTCGAGGGGCCCGAGCCGGCCATCCGCCAGCTCGGTCGCGACCCGGGCCAGCGGCTGGTCTTCGACGCCAAGCGCCGCCCGCTCCTGATCTTCGAGAGCGAGTGGTGGCTGCGCCGCGCCCTGGACACCGCCAAAGAGGTCACGCTGCACGAGGTCGCGCCCTAGCGCCGGTCAGCGAGCTGCAACCACATCTCACCGCCGAGAACGCCGAGAACGCCGAGAACGGCACCCGGTCCGGCGCGGTCTGCGCGCGGCGCTGGCCTCGCGGCAAGGCCGGGACCCCGGATTTGTTTGTTCAACTGCAACGACAACCTGGCCCCGCCGGGCGCCGGAGGGGCTCCCCGAACGTGGCTCCCGCCGGAATTCAGTTGCTGTTGAACAAAAAGACGGATCACTGGCGTGTACGGATCGTTCGGGTGACCCGGTGCTCGGCGGCGGCCGCTCGGCGCTCTCTGCGTCCTCGGCGGTGAGATGCTGTTGACGTTCGCTGCGGGCGCTACCAGGTGGTCCGCAGGCGCGCCAGCTCGGCCCCGGTCGTCGCGTGGGCAATGCGGTGGATGAAGACGCGCTTGCCCTCCTGTCCCGCCTGCTCCTCCGCCGTCGAGACGATGCGATCGCCCCGGAACGCCTCCGCCTGGTAGCCGATCTCGATGTCCGTGGGCCAGCCCGCCTGCAACAGCGGCAGCGGCACGGCCTCCAGCGCCCATTGCACGTAGACCACGTGGTTCACGTGCAGGTTCATGTCGAGATCGCGCAGCATCACCGGCAGCTCGACGCCTCCCGGCACCGGGCCCAGCTTCGGCAGCGCCGCAAAGTCGTCCAGCAGCGCGCGCCGGTCCAGGGCGAAGCGGTCGTGGACGACCTCCTTCAGCGGCCGGGGGCGCTTGGAGGCGAGGTCGATGACGACCCAGGAGGTCGTGGCCAGGGCCACGACGGCACCGTCGTCGCCGGTCACCTCGAAGTCGCGCAGGGCGAACAGGGTGGAGCGGGCCGACGGCCAGGTCGCCACCTCGACCTCCTCGCCGAAATGCAGCGGGCGCAGCAGTCGCAGGTGATAGCGCGAGAGCACCCAGGTCAGGCCGCGCCGCAGCAGGTGCGGCACGCTCAGCTCCCACTCCCCGCTCTGGGCCCCGGCGGCTTCCTCCAGGAATCCCATGATCGCGGACGGGCGCGCCGTGCCGCCCGGCCCGACGTTGTAGCTCGCCACCCGGAAGCGGCGTCGCAGGATCAGCTCCATCGGGGAAGACTGGCCCGCCGGCGGTCCAGCGTCAATCGAAGGGCACCACGCCCCGGAAGAAATCGGCCACGGCGGGCGTGAAGACGTCCATGGCGTCGAGGGGCAGGGCGTGGCAGCCCCTGCGGATGACGGTGATGCGGCTGCCGGCAATGCCATCGCGCAGGCGCGCGACGTCTCGCCAGGGCACGATGGGGTCGCGGGCGCCCACGAGGAGCAGCGTGGGGCAGCGGATGAGGTCGAGCCTGCCCACGGGGTGGTCGGCGCCGGCGCGGATCCAGCTGCCCAGGTAGGCGCCGAGCGGGACGCGCACGTAGTCCCGGAGCACCGCCAGCAGCACCCGGGCGGGCTCGCGCGCCGCGGCGCAGGGCAGGGCCAGGAGCTGGCGCGCGAGCCGGAAGCGCGCGGGGACACCCGTGGGCGCCGCCAACGCCAGCGCCGCGGCGCGCTCCGGCGCCGCCGCCGCGATCTCCAGCGCCGCTTGGCAGCCCACCGAATGCCCCAGCCAGCCCGGGCGCTGCAGCTGGAGGGCATCGGCCAGCCCGAGCAGCCAGCGGGCGACGTCGGGCACCGCCATGCCCGTGGCGGGTCCCTTCGTCCGGCCGAAGCCGGGGAGGTCGGGCACGATCAGTCGCACGCCGGCGTGGGCGAAGCTCATGAGCACCGGTTCGTAGAAGCGGGTGGACAGCCCGAGTCCCGGCGCCACCAGCACGGTCGGGCCCGCGCCCGCCTCGGCGTAGTGGGCGCGTTTGCCCCACACGGTCGCCCAGCCCTGCCGGGTCTCGCTCACGGCTCCGCCAGGAAGTCGAGCAGCGCCTCGTTGAACTCGACGGGGCACTCGACCATGGGGATGTGGGCGGCCCGCGGCAGCACCAGCAGGCGGGCGTCGGGGAGCGCGGCCGCCATCTCGACGCCGTGCGCGCGGGGCGTGAGTGCGTCCAGGGCGCCCCAGAGCACCAGGGTGCGGTGGGGGATCGCTGGTAGCAGCGGCCGCACGTCGTCGCCCAGGATGTACCGGGCGGAGAGCGCCAGCACGCGCGGCCCCGCGCGCAGCGCGTCCACCACGAGCGTGCGGGCGAAGCGGGGCCGGGTCCAGGCCCGGGGCCGCGCGAGCTCCGTGACGAAGCGGCCCAGCTCACGCACGGAGCGCGGGCGCGGAATCCCGGACGCGCTCACCAGCACCAGGCGCTCGATGGAGGCGGGCGAGGATGCGGCCAGGTGGATGGAGACCTGGCCGCCCATGGAGTGGCCGACGAGGTGCGCCCGCGCCAGTCCCTGCGCCGCCATCCACTCGCCCACGAGCTGCGCCATCTCGGGGATGTCCGGTTGCCGGAGCTGCTTGCGGCTCGCGCCGAAGCCCACCAGCTCGGGGACGTGTACCTGGAAGGTGGCGCTCAGGGCCGGGATGGTCTTCAGCCACCAGCTATGAGAGCCGCTCAACCCGTGCAGCAGAACCACGGGCGGTCCCGACCCGGCATGCACCGAGTGTATGACGAAGCTGCCCACCCTGGTTCGCCGATGCTCCACTGGCCGCACCTCCCGCTCGCGTTCCCCACGGCGCTCCCGTAGCATAGATTGGATCTTGCCGTGGTGGAATCCTGATCTCCCTGTCGGATCGAATCATGCCTCGAGCCGGGGCCCCCGCTCTGCCGAAGATCTCCGACATCACGCCACCCGTGCTCTACGCCTTCTTCCTGCCGACGGTGTCGTCGGCACGGCGCATGGCCGTGCTCGGCTGCATCTTCGGCACCGACGTCGGCCGCGGCTGCGCCCGGCTTCTCGGGCGGATGGCCCCGGCCTTCGACGGCTGAGTCGTACCTGGAACCACAACGGAAGGAATCGAGCGATGACTGCTCCAGTCCGCCCGCATCGGACGCCCCGCCGGGTCCGCGCCCGCGCATGGGCTTTCCCGGCTCTCCTGGCGGTCCTTGCCGCCGCACCCTCCCTGCGCGCACAGGACAGCACCCTGGCGCGGCAGGTCGAGATCCGCCGCACCACGTTCGGCGTGCCCCACATCCGGGCCGAGAACCTCAAGGCCGCGGGCTACGCCCTGGGCTACGTCCAGCTCGAGGACTACGGCGCCGTCGTGCCCCTGGGCCTGCTGCGCGCCCGGGGCGAGCTGGCGCTGCACTTTGGCCACGACAGCATCGAATCCGACTTCCGCAACCGGCCCAACTGGCTGCAGGCCGCGGACAGCTATCACCTGCTGGACCAGGACACCCGCGACGTCTACGAGGGCTTCGCCGCCGGGGTCAACCGCTACATCCGGCTGCACCCCACGGAGTTCCCGGGCATGGGCGCTGACTTCAGCGGCATCGACGCGCTCACCACGGACATGGAGCTGCCCGACGCCTCGGGGCTGCGCCAGGTGTTGCGCAAGCTGGGCGCGCTGCCCCCGCGGACCGGCGCGGCCGCTGCCGAGGGCCCGACCCCGAATCCCGACGAGGGCTCCAACGCCTGGGCCTTCGCCCCCTCCCGCACGAAGTCAGGCAAGGCCATCCTGCTGCGCAACCCGCACCTGAACTGGAACGCGGGCTATTACGAGGCGCAGGTCACCGTGCCGGGCGTGCTCGACTTCTACGGCGACTATCGCATTGGCGGGCCCTTCCAGACGATCGGCGGCTTCAACCGCCACCTCGGTTGGTCCACCACCAACAACGACCCCGATCCGGACGAGGTCTACGCCCTGGACGCGGACCCCGCCCACCCGGACCACGTCCTCTTCGACGGCGCCTCCATTCCGCTCCACCGGGAGGTCGTCACCGTTCAGTTCAGGAACGGCGACGCCGTAGCGGAGGAGAGCCGCGAATCCTGGTCCAGCCCGCTGGGGCCGGTGGTCCACCGCGCGAACGGCAAGGTCTACGTCTGGCACTTCGGCGGCGCCGGCGACTGGCACCTGGGCCAGATGTGGCTGCGCATGATGCGGGCGCAGAACCTGGCCGAGTGGAAGAACGCCATGCGCCTGCTGGCCAAGCCGTCGTCGAACTTCACCTACGCCGATGGCGACGGGAACGTCTTCTACGTCTGGTACGGCCAGGTGCCGAGTCTGCCCGGCCCGTCCGGCGGCGACAGCGTCGCCCTGCCCGCGCTCTCCTCAGCCCAGGTCTGGAACCACCTCATCCCCTTCGACTCGCTGCCCCAGCTGCGCAACCCGAAGGGCGGCTACCTGCAGAACGAGAACGACAGCTTCCAGTATACGAACCTGAACCAGCCGCTGCTCGCGGCGAGCTTCCCGCCGTCGTTCCCCGCGCCTCGTCTCGGCCTGCGCAGCCAGCTCGCGCTCCAGCTCGTGGGCGGCAAGGAGAAGCTCGCGCTCGAGGACGTCATCCGGCTGAAGCACAGCATGCGCATGCTGCTGGCCGACCGCGTCAAGGACGACCTGCTGGCCGCGGTCCGCGCCGCATCGCCCCCCCCCACGGGCGACGTCGCCGCCGCCGCCGAGCTGCTCGCGCACTGGGACAACACGGTCGCCCCCGAGAGCCGTGGCGGCGTGCTGTTCGAGAGCTGGTGGACCCGCTATCAGCGCACCGCCGCCGCACCGGGCGCGGATCGCGAGGCGGTCGTGTTCAAGCGGCCCTGGACAGCGGCCGACCCGACCCACACCCCCGCCGGCCTGGCCGACCCCAAGCGTGCCGCCGACGCCTTTGCCTGGGCGGTGGACGAGACCCGGCGGCGCTTCGGCGCCTGGGACGTCGCCTGGGGCGACGTGCACCGCGTCCGCATCGACGGCGTGGACGAGCCGATCGGCGGCTGCAACGGGGCACTCGGCTGCTTCCGCGTGCTCTGGTACGAGCCCGCCGCCGATGGCAAGCTGGTGGCGGCCGGCGGCGATGGCTGGATCCTGGCCGTGGAGTTCGACGGCACGCCCAGGGCGTATTCGGTCCTGGCTTACGGCGAGAGCATCAAGCCCGGCTCGCCCCACCACTCCGACCAGGCGGCCATGTTCGCCCGCAAGGAGCTGAAGCCGGTCGCCTTCACGGAGCAGGACATCGAGCGCCTGACCGTCACTCGCTACCGGCCGGGGCTGGAAGGAGCGACGGCGGGCGGGTCGAACAAGTAGGGCCCGGCGGGGGAGGAAGCTCGAGCGCGAGAGCGATCCGGCAGTGGCCACGGCCCTGGCCCTGCCGGCTCGCTTTTGCCCCTGCCCTTGCCCCTGCCCCTGCCATTGTTTCTCGGCTACTGGTGCCCCCGCACCGGGTGCGGCCGGTACGGCGCCTCCAGCCGGGCGATCTCCTCGGGCTCGAGCGTGACTTCGACCGCGCGGATGGCCGATTCCAGGTGGGGCAGCTTGGTCGCCCCCACGATGGGGGCGGTCAGCGCCGGCCGGGAGAGCAACCACGCCAGCGCGACTTCCGCCGGGGCGATCCCCCGCTCGCCGGCCACGGCCTTCACAGCCTCCACGATTTCCCAGTCGCCCGGATCGGTGTAGAGCATCCGGCCGAACTCGTCGGTCGCGGCGCGCGTGCTGGAGCTGCGGTCCTCGAGCGAGCTGCGCCCGCCCGCCAGCATCCCCCGCGCCAGCGGTGACCAGGGGATGACGGCGATTCTCTCCCTGGCGCAGAGCGGGATCATCTCCCGCTCCTCCTCCCGGTAGAGCAGGTTGTAGTGGTCCTGCATGGAAACGAAGCGCGCCCAGCCGTGGCGCTCGGAGACGCCGAGGGCCTGCGCCAACTGCCAGGCCCAGCCCGAGCTCGCGCCGATGTAGCGGACCTTCCCCGACTGTACCAGGTGGTCGAGGGCGGCGAGCGTTTCCTCGATGGGCGTCTTCGGGTCGAAGCGATGGATCTGGTACAGGTCGATGGTCTCCACCCCCAAACGGCGCAAGCTCGCCTCGCACCCCTGCACGATGTGCTTCCGGGACAGGCCACCCATGTTCGGACCGTCCGACAGGGCGTTGAAGACCTTGGTCGCCAGGACGACCTCCTCCATCCTGGCGTATTCGCGCAGTGCCCGGCCCGTGACCTCCTCGCTCACGCCCAGCGAGTACATGTCGGCCGTGTCGAAGAAGTTGATCCCCGCCTCGATGGCGCGGCGGAAGAAGGGGAGGGCGTCGCCCTGGTCCAGGACCCACGGCCGCCATTTCGAGCTTCCGAAGCTCATGCAGCCGAGGCAGATGCGGGATACCGTGACGCCGGTGGCGCCGAGCGTTGTGTATTTCATGCGCGGGATGCTACGGAGCGCCATCGCGACGGTCAACGGCGGCGTGCGGGCCGCCCGCGCCCTGTCCAGACACACTGGCGACGAGTTTGCGTCGCCATCCGTGAACCACACGATCTGACGCCAGGGGGGAGGAATGGCATCGAAGCGGCAGGCGCAGGGCGAGGTCGACGGTGGGGAAGCGCGGCCGGTCCCGCCGGACGGCATCCCGCCCCTCGCGGGGCTCTGTTCTCATGCCGACGCCACGTGCATCGGCTACGGCGTCGAGGAGAACGTGTCGCGGCTGCTGCGCTACCACTGGACCGAGAAACGGCTCAGGGAGCTGGAGGTCGCGCGCATCCCCTCGACGCCGGAGTGGGAGGTGAAGGGCGCGCTCTCGCTCCACCAGTGGCTGGACGCTGAGCACGCCGACGCGCTGCCGGACTGGCGCGGCGCTTGCGACCTCCTATCTTAGCAACCACTCCAACCTGGGAAGTGCCGATGCGGCACCCACCTCTCCTGCTCGTCCTTTCGTTCGCCACCGTCGCGGCTATCGCTGTGCCTTCCACGCAGAAGATCGCTGCGTCCGTGGATCGCAAGACCGTGGCGGTGCTGAGCTTCACGAACGGCTCCGGTGACGCGCAGTACGATCCGTTGGGGAAGGGGATCGCGGCGATGATGATCACCGACCTCTCCAATGTCGGGTCCATCCAGCTCGTGGAGCGCGAGCGACTCAACGATCTCACCAGCGAGATGCAGCTCCAGCACTCGGGACTCGTGGATCCGGCGACGGCGGCGCGGGTCGGCAAGCTCGTCGGCGCCCAGTACGTGGTCACGGGCGCGATCACGGCGCTCGACCCGCGCATGCGTCTCGACACGCGCGTGATCCGCGTGGAGAGCGGCGAGATCGTCAAGACTGCGCAGGTCACCGGCGATCAGAAAAAGTTCTTCGAGCTGTAGCAGAAGCTCTCGAGGGAGCTGATCAAGGGGCTGGACGTGGTGCTGTCTCCCGAGGATTCGGCCAGGCTGGAGGCGGCGCAGCAGGCGGAGCGGATCGACGATCTGAAGATCACGCTACAGTACTCCCAGGCGCTCGATCTCTTCGACCGCAAGCAGTACGTGGATGCTGCCACCACCATGGCGCAGGTGGTGCATAGTGCGCCGGAATCCACTCTGGCGCGCGTGACCTACAAGATGATGTCCGACCGCGCCAAGCAGGAGGCTCGGAAGAAGACCACGGACAAGCTGAAGGGCTGGCTCCACAAGAAGATCGACGGCTGAGGCCGGAGGCGCGCAAGCCGCGCCCATCCTGCTCGCCGGGCGGCCGGGGCGGCGGGAGGGCCCGGTGTGATGCGGACGGCCCGGGCATCCTTCGACGCCCGGGCCGTTTCCGTCCCGCCATCTCGCCATCCCGCCGGGAATCCGCGGGAAGATGCCGGCGATTTCGCGCTAGATCAGCCCCTCGTACATGGGGTTGACCACCACGTCGCCGTACTCGTTGACGACCTGCCGGTCCCAGGGGAAGATGACCTTGCCCTCGGTCTCCAGGGCGTAGAAGTCGGGGTGGAACTTGCCCACCTTCACGAAGACGCTCGCCGACTGGACGTCGGCTGCGCGCACGTTGCGCAGGGCGTTCAGCGCCATGCGGATGGTCGTCCCGGTCGTGCAGATCTCGTCCACGATCAGCACCCGCTGGCCCAGCGCCTGCGCCGGCGCGGCCGAGAGGATCGTCGGGCGGCTGCGCACCTGCTCGGCGCCCGCCCTCCGGCTGATCTTCATGGAGTAGAACTCGCAGCGCAGCATGGCGGCCACGACCGCCCCGGGAATCACCCCGGCCTTGGCGATGCCCACCACCAGGTCCGGCTGGTAGCCGCTCTGCGCCACCTTCAGAGCCAGGGCGCGGCACAGCTCGCCGAAAACCTCCCAGCTCAACTCGAAGATGCGGTCGCCGGACGACGTGGAGGAGCCGCCGGCGGTGTAACGCGGCAGGGGCATGGCAACCTTCCGGCTGATGTGAGAGGCCGAGGGGCAATAATAGCGCCCGCCCTCCCGGGACGGTAGCGGCTTGCTCCGAGCCGCTCTGCCGCCCCGCGGCCGCGGGCCGCGCGGCTTGCCGGCGCGGCTTGCGGCCGGGCGCCGTCCCGGGCATTCTGCAGCATGGACGAGCCACGTGCCCGCGCCGACGCCCGGCTGGAGGAGGCCCTGGCGGGGGCCGGCGTCGAGGACCCCCGCATCGCCTGCCGCGATCGCCTCAAGATCCTGCGCACCGAGCAGCCCGCCGCCTTTGCCCAGGCGCTCGCTTACTTCGAGAGCTCCCTCGTGCCGGCGATCGCGGACGGAGGCGAGCCGCCGCTGGATGCATGGATCGGCTATGGCCGCTTCATCGCGGAGCGCGGCGGCCCGGGTCGCACCCTGGCGGTGGACGCCGCGGGCCGCGCCGCCGGCTACGAGCCGCCCGCCGCCGGCCGGCTGGTGATCTTCGTCCCCGAGGACGGGCGCCGCGGCGTGACGCCACTCCTCGTCCCCGCGGCACCCTCGCCCGCCCAGAAGGCCACCTTCGACCTCCTGGTGCGCCGGCGCCGCGAGCTCTGATCGCCCCTGGATGCACGACGGGGGCGCGGGAAGAAACCCCCGCGCCCCCGCGCCTTCCCTTCCGGCCGTCGCCCGCCGGCGACGGTCAGCCCTTGGCCATGCTGTCCAGGAATTCCTTGTTCGTCTTCGTGCGGCGTATGCGGTCCAGCAGGAACTCGAGCGCCTCCGCCGGCGGCATGTCGGCCAGGAAGTTCCGCAGCAGGTAGACCCGGTTGAGCTCGGTCTCGTCCAGCAGCAGGTCTTCCTTGCGGGTGCCCGACCGGTTGATGTCGATCGCGGGGAAGATGCGCTTGTCCGCGATGTGCCGGTCCAGCACCACTTCCATGTTGCCCGTGCCCTTGAACTCCTCGAAGATCACCTCGTCCATGCGCGAGCCCGTCTCGATCAGCGCCGTGGCGATGATGGTCAGCGAGCCACCGCCATCGATGTTGCGCGCGGCGCCGAAGAACCGCTTGGGTTTGTGCAGTGCGTTGGCGTCCACGCCGCCGGAGAGAATCTTCCCCGAGTGCGGCACCGTGACGTTGTACGCCCGGGCCAGGCGCGTGATGGAATCGAGCAGGATGACGACGTCGCGGCCGTGCTCCACCAGCCGCTTGGCCTTCTCGATCACCATTTCGGCCACCTGCACGTGCCGGTCGGCCGGCTCGTCGAACGTGGACGAGATCACCTCGGCCTTGACGTGCTCCTCCATGTCCGTCACCTCCTCGGGCCGCTCGTCGATCAGCAGCACGATGAGGTGAACCTCCGGGTGATTCGCCAGGAGCGAGTTGGCCATCTTCTGCATGATGATCGTCTTGCCTGCCTTGGGCGGCGAAACGATCAGCCCGCGCTGCCCCTTCCCGATCGGCACCATCAGGTCCATCAGCCGCATGGACAGGTCCCCGCTCGCGTCCTCGAGCGTCAGCCGATTCTCGGGATAGCGCGGGCGCAGGTTGTCGAACGCGATCCGGTGCTTGGCCTTGTCCGGATCGTCCAGGTTCACCTGCTCCACCTTCAGCAACGCCAGGTAGCGCTCGCCCTCCTTGGGCGGACGCACCTGACCCAGCACGGTGTCCCCGGTGCGGAGGTCGAAGCGCTTGATCTGGGAAGGGGAAACGTAGATGTCGTCGGGGCCGTAAAGGTAATTCCAGTCCTGCGATCGGAGGAAGCCGTAGCCCTCCGGCAGGATCTCCAGAACCCCTTCGCCCCTCAGCACTACGTCGCTGTCGAGCAGGTTCTGCTCGATCCGGAATATCAGGTCCTGTTTCCGCAACCCCGAGTAATTCGAGATGTTCAGCTCTTCCGCCATCTCGTGCAGCTCGGCGATTGACTTGCTCTTGAGTTCGGCGATGTCCACGAAATCACCACTCCACACGAACGGTGGTTGGAACAACCGGCGAGGAGGCTCCGCCGAGCGCGAAATCGATTGAATACGTCTCAGGGAATCGCACGAATACGGACGGAGCGGAGCCGGCGAGGCGCTCGCGCCTCCAAGCAGGTAGGTTACTTGTCCGGGATATTGTTTTTAACGTATCACCTGCGCGCCAAGGGGTCAAGGGACATCCCCCGCACACACGAGGCCTGCTGCGCACAACGACGGCCGGGCGCAGCGCCGGACGCAGCGGTGGGGCGGACGGCGGCGGCGGCGGTGGCAGAGGGCAAACGGGCCGCGCTGGCCGCCGTCCTGGATCGATGCGATTTCGGGGGCCGCCGCCGCCGCCGTTTGCCGCTGTTTCCGCGCGCGGCCACGATTGGCGCCAACCTGCGTGTGTCGCATGGCAGTTGGACTTGCCGACCCTCTCCTGCGGCCGCGACGATCCGGAGAAAGGTGCTTGACAGCGGGTGCGGGCAGGCAAGAGTTTACCAAAACTCGTGGTTCATGCATCCGTGGAGGCCGGAATGGCGCGTCACAACCGGGATGGGCAGGGCTCTGACCAGCGCGGCTTCGATTATCGCATCAGCTTTCAGCCGGACTGGCTCCAGCAGGTGAAGGTGACGCGCGATCTGGAGAGCGGCCGGCAGTCCACGAAGACGCTGTTCCGCAATCCCGCTTCGGTGCGGGAGCACTCGCCGAGCTCCCGGGTGAGGACCCGGGTCGTCTCCCAGGAGCAATCCATCGACTTCGAGATCGCGATTCACGATCCAAAGGGCGTGGTGAGGCGGGTCATCGTGGAAACGGTCGCCCAGGGCGACGGCGCCGAGGAGGCCGTGAGCTTCTCCCTGGAGGACGCCCTGCCGCGGAGGCGCTGAGGCGGCTGCGACCGTGGAGGCCGGCGCGGCGCCGGCGCCCATCCCCCCGGCCCGCGGCCTCAGCCCGGCCGCTGGCAGCCATCACACGCGACAGCCTAGAAAATGTAGCGCAGGGGGTTCCTGCGGGACTCGGCGATGAGCGAATCCAGGCGCGCGCTCGTGCCGCGCAACCCCTGCTGCAGCGCGCTGTCGCCCCGGACGCGCGCCAGCGTCCCCGGGGGCTGTGCCAACAGCGCGCGCAGCGTCGCCATGTCGGCCCAGAGCCGCAGCGTGCTGCCCGTCAGGTTGCGCTGCTGGGGCGCGGTCTCGCGCCGGAACTGGGCCGCTCGCTCTCGCGAGTGCCCGACGAGCCGCTGGACCTCGGCCACGCGCCGCTGCACCCGGTCGAGCGGACCGCCGGGGGCCTGGATGCTCATGAGCTTCGACAGGCCTCCGCCGGCGAGCGAGCGCCGGACTGCCTCCAGCTCCTGGCGCGCGAGCGCCGCCTCCCGCAGCACGCGCCGGACCTGGGGCTGGCGCGCGGCGGCCTGCCGGCGCAACCCGCGGGACTCGAGCATGAGCGTGTCGAGGGAGAGACGAAGCTTCTTGGCGCTCGCGACGAGAGCCTCCGGCGCGATGGTGCGCTCCACGCGGATGGTGTCGCCGTCCTGCAGGACGGGCGAGTGGTCCGACCCCGGGCTCAGCTCCACCACCTTCTCCCCGATCATGCGGGCGGAGGCGAAGTGGACGCGGCTGTCCTGCCGGATCTGTGAGGCGACCGAGCGGTTCAGCTCCATGTCGAGGGCCACGCGGGCGACAGTGTCGCCGGGCGGCAGCAGCGCGATGTCGCGGATGGTTCCGATGGGTACGCCCGCGACCCAGACGGGCGAGCCCGCGCGCAGGCCCGGCGCCTCGGGGAAGACCGCCACGACCGTGTACGTCCGCCGGAAGAACGTCTCGATCCGTTCGAGGAAGAAGATGCCCAGCGCCAGCGCGATCAGTGCCGCGATGTCGAGGGCTCCGATGAGCGTGTGACGACCCTGGCGACGAGGGGACGGCATGGTATGTTACGGCCTCTCGGTTCCCTGTTCCCCGACGTGAAGATGCTGCGTCTCGGTCACATCGAATACAGCAACTGCTTCCCGGTCCATGCCCTGCTGGTGGACGCGGGTCCACCGCCCTGGCTCCGGCTCCTGCCCGGCGTGCCCTCGCGTCTCAATGCCGCTCTGGCCGCCGGGGAGATCGACGTCGCGCCCTCCTCCAGCATCGAGTACGCCCGCCACAGCGACCGCTACCGACTCTTCCCGGAGCTCGTCATCGGCTCCGACGGCCCCGTGCAGAGCATCCTGGTCGAGAGCACCTGCCCGCTGGACGGGCTCGATGGCCTCGAGGTGGCCCTGCCCACCGCCTCCGCCACCTCCGTCGTCCTGCTCCGCATCCTGCTGGAGACCCGGCTCGGCGTCCGGCCGCGCTACCGCTGGTTCGACCAGGCGGCCGAGCCGGACCCGGTCGCCGGCGGAGCGGCCGCGGCCCTGCGCATCGGCGACGTCGCCCTGCGGCATCCATCCCCTGCCGGTCGCTACGTGGCCGACCTGGGCGCCGTGTGGGCCGACTGGACCGGACTCCCCTTCGCCTTCGCGGTCTGGCAGGCCTCGGCCGGGCCTGAGGCGGACCCGGAGCTCGACCGCCTGCGCTGGCTCCTGCTGGAATCGCGGTCGTGGTTCTACGCCCATGCCGGCGAGCTGGCCCGGCGACACGAGCGACGCTTCGGGCTGCCGGCGGCGCGCCTCGAGGCCTACTGGCGCTCGCTCTGCTACTCGCTGGACGAGCGCATGCGCGCCGGTCTGCTCCATTACTACCTGCTCGCGGCGCAGCTGGGCGAGGTGCCCGGCGTGCCGGCGCTGCACTGGGTCGACCCCGCGACCGACCGCGCCCGCGCCTGACGACCGGCCGTTGCAAGGCGCGGGCCCGCCTGAACGCTGGACGTGCACCCCTCGTCGCCTGGTCGTATAATCCCGTCATGCAACGGACCCTCACGGCACCCCTGGCCTGGGTCGGTCGCTCGGCGACCGACGTGGCCGCGAGCTTCGGCCGGTTCGGCAGCTTCTCCTTGCGGGTCGCCCGCGGCGGGCGCGACCTGGGCACCTGGGGCGGGCTGCTGGCTACGCAGATGGCGCGCCTGGGCGTCCAGTCGCTGCCCATTGCCCTCTTCGTCGCGGCCTTCACGGGCATCGTGCTGGCGCTGCAGGCGTCGTACACCTTCACCGGCGCCGTGCCGCTCTATTTCGTGGGCGTGCTCGTGCAGAAGACGATGATCCTCGAGCTGGGCCCCGTCCTCACCGGACTGGCCCTGGCCGGGCGGGTGGGCGCGAACATCGCCGCGGAGATCGGCACCATGAAGGTGACCGAGCAGGTCGACGCGCTGGAGACGCTGGCGTACGACCCGTTCGCCTATCTTGCCGTACCCCGGATCGTCGCCGGCATCATCATGTTCCCCGTGGTGGTGGTATTCGCCGATGCCATCGGCGTCCTGGGCGGCTGGATCACTGCGGTCTCGCTGCTCGACCTCTCGACGCCGGAATTCGTGCGCGGGCTCCAGCTCTTCTTCAAGCCGTTCGATGTGCAGTTCTCGCTGATCAAGGCGGCCTCCTTCGGCCTGACCGTGACCTCGGTAGGCTGCTTCTTCGGCTTTGGCACCACGGGCGGCGCCGAGGCGGTCGGCCGCTCGACCACGGAGGCGGTGGTGGCCGGAAGCATGGCGATCCTGGTGCTGGACGCATTCTGGGCGGCAGCGCTCCTGCGATGAGCATCGAGATCCGCGATCTGCGCAAGGCTTTCGGCCCCAAGATCGTGCTGAGCGGCGTCAGCCTGGAGGTGCGCGACGGCGAGACGCTGGCCGTGATCGGCAGCTCCGGCGTGGGCAAGTCGGTGCTGCTCAAGACGATCGTGGGGCTGCTCACGCCGGACGCCGGCACGGTGGTGGTGGACGGACGCGAGGTGCGCACGCTGGGACGCGAGGAGCTGTACGAGCTCCGGCGCCGCGTCGGCTACGTCTTCCAGTTCGCCGCGCTCTTCGACTCCATGACCGTGTTCGACAACGTGGCCATGGGACTGCGGCGGATGCGCCTGCCCCCGGAGCAGGTGGCGGACCGGGTGGAGGAGGCGCTGGACCGCGTGGAGCTGCTGGGCTACGGCGACCGTCTTCCGGCAGAGCTGTCCGGCGGCCAGCGCAAACGGGTGGGGCTGGCCCGGGCCGTGGCCTTCCGTCCGAAGTACCTGCTCTATGACGAGCCGACCACGGGACTCGATCCGGTGACCACCACCGTCATCGACACGCTGATCCGGAAGATGTCCAGTGACCTGGGGGTGACCAGCGTGGTGATCACGCACGACATGACCAGCGCCTACCGTGTCGCCGGTCGCATCGCGATGCTGTTCGAGGGGCGGATCCGGTTCATCGGCACGCCCGACGAGATCCGCGCCGCCGCCGACCCGGTGGTGCGCGGCTTCGTCGAGGGTCGACCCGACCTGATGCAGGGGGTGGCATGAAGCGCCGGCAGGAAGTTCTCGTGGGTGCGACGATCCTGGGCGCGCTCCTGCTCGGGATCGGTGGAACGCTCTGGCTGAAGGGGAAGCACCTCGGCACGCAGGAGTCGCAGATCAGCGCCCGGTTCCGGGAGATCGGCCTGCTCGCCCCGGGCAACCCCGTGAAGATGCGCGGCGTCCCTATCGGCAAGGTCGAATCGGTCGAGCTGGAGCCCAATGGCGACGCCGTCCTCGTCACCATGTCGGTGAAGGAGGGGCTCCATTTCCCCAGGGATCCCGTGGTGCTGGTGGCGCCGAAGTCGATGTTTGGCGACTGGCAGGCCGAGGTGTTCCCGCGCTCCGCGTTCCCGCAGTATGACTATCTCGAGTCGCCCGACCGCCACGTGCTGCCGGGGTTCACCCTGCCGGACATGTCGCGCCTGACGGTGGTCGCGGACCAGATCGCGCGCAACCTGGCCGTGCTCACCGACCGCTTCGGCATCGCGTTCACGGAGGAGACCGCGATGAACATCCGGGAGGCGATCGACAACATCCAGGAGGTCAGCTCGAAGCTGACCACGCTCGTCAGCACCCAGCAGAAGACGCTGGAAACGGTCGGCGGCAACCTGGAGCAGACATCCAGGTCACTGGGAGCGGCCGCTTCCGTGGCGGAGCGCGCCTTTGCCCAGATCGACACCTCCGTGGGCCACGGCGAGCTCAAGAACATGATCGGCGACATGCGGCGCAGCGCCGCGCGGCTCGATTCCATCAGTGCCGTGCTCGTCGCCTCCACCCGGCAGATGAAGGCGACGATGGGCGTGGCGGACACGGCCTTCCGAGCGGTCGCGGCCGTGGCCGGCTCGGTGCAGCGCGGCCAGGGCACCCTCGGGCAGCTGGTGCGCGACACGGTCCTCTACTCGCAGCTGGTGGACACCAACGCGCAGCTGCAGGCGCTCATCCGCGACATCAAGCTGAACCCGAAGCGGTACATCAATGTCAAGGTTTTCTAGGGCGAGCACGAGCGTGTCATGAGTCTGATCGTGCAGAAGTTCGGCGGCAGCTCGGTGGGGACGCCGGAGCGCATCGTGCGGGTGGCACGACGGATCGCGGCGGCCAAGCGCGCGGGGCAGGACGTGGTGGTCGTGGTTTCGGCCATGGGCGACGCCACGGACGACCTGGTCGCGCTGGCGGCGGCGGTGGCGCCGGAGGCCCGGCGCCGGCATCCGCGGGAGATGGACATGCTGCTCACGGCCGGCGAGCGGATCGCCATGGCACTCGTCGCCATGGCGGTGCGGGAGCAGGGAGTGGAGGCCCTGTCCTTCACCGGCTCGCAGGCGGCGATCATCACGGACGAGCTGCACACTGGCGCCCACATCCAGGAGATCCGGGCCGAGCGGGTACGGGAAGAGCTGGCACGCGGGCGGGTGGTCATTGTCGCGGGCTTCCAGGGCGTGTCGCGCAAGCGCGAGATCACGACGCTCGGGCGCGGCGGCTCCGACACCACCGCGGTGGCGCTGGCCGTGGCGCTCGGCGCCGAGCGCTGTGATGTCTATACTGACGTGGACGGGGTCTTCACGGCGGACCCGCGGCGCGTTCCCTCCGCGCGCCGGCTGGATTGGATCGATGCGTCGGAGATGGTGGAGCTGGCCACCGCCGGTGCGCAGGTCATGCACCCGCGGGCGGTGGAGATCGGGGCGCGCTACGGTATGCCGATCCGCGTGCGCTCCTCCTTCCGCGACGACGACGACGAGGGCACGCTCATCACCGGGAGAGATCCGATGCAACCGATGGAAGGCCTGGTGCTGACCGGACTCGCCTCCGACCGCGGGTACGCTCGCCTCACGCTCCGCGGGCTGCCCGCGACCATGGAGGCGGCCACGCGGGTGCTCGATGCTTACGGCGCCGCCGGGCTGAGCCTGGACATGGTCACCGTCTCCGAGCAAGGGGACGGCCTGAGCCAGCTCGAGCTGACGCTGAAGGAGGAAGCAGTGCAGGAGGGGGAGGCGGTGGCGCAGCGGCTCGTGCACGAGCTGGGCGCTCTGGGCGTCGATACCAGGAGCGGCCTTACGCGCATTGCCCTCGTGGGCAGCGGCATGCACGATGCCGTCGGCGTCTATGCGCAGGAGTTCGCGGCGCTGTGCCACGCCGGCGTCGCGGTCCACACCGTGTCCAGCTCGGCGATCTCCATCCAGGTCCTGGTGGACTCGGAGCAGGAGACCATCGCGCTGCAGGCGCTGCACGACGCCTTCGAGCTCTCGGAGGTGCGGCCATGAGAGTGGCGATCCTGGGCGCGACCGGCGCCGTCGGCCGCACCATGCTGCAGGTCCTGGAGGAGCGCGGCTTCCCCGCGGACGAGCTGGTGCCGCTGGCCTCGGAGCGGTCGCGGGGGCACACCATCCCCTGGCGCGGCCGCGACTGGACGGTGGACGTCCCCGCGCCCGAGGCGTTCCGCGGAGTGGACATCGCCCTGTTCTCCGCGGGCGGCTCGCGCTCCAGGGAGTGGGCGCCGGTCGCGGCGGCGCAGGGCGCCATCGTAGTGGACAACTCCTCCGCCTGGCGCATGGACCCTGAAGTGCCGCTGGTCGTGCCCGAGGTGAACGGCCGCCGCGCCGCGGAGCGGCCCCGGGGCATCATCGCCAACCCCAACTGCTCGACCATCCAGCTGGTGCTGGCACTGGAGGCGCTGCGCCGGGCCGCGGGGCTCACGCGCGTGCTGGCGGCCACCTACCAATCGGTGTCCGGGGCCGGGCAGAAGGGGATCGAGGCTCTGCGCGCCGAGCTGCGCGGCGAGTCCCCCACCGCATCGCCCTTCCCGGCGCCGATCGCGGGCAATGTCATCCCCTGGATCGGGCCGCGCGATGCCGCGGGCTGGAACGAGGAAGAGGACAAGTTGCGCAACGAGTCGCGCAAGATCCTGGAGCTTCCGGATCTCGCCGTGGCGGCGACGTGCGTGCGCGTGCCCGTCGAGGTGAGCCACTCCATCGCCGCCACGGTGGAGCTGGGCAGGGCATTGACGGTGCCGGAGGCGCGTGCGGCCCTGGCGGCCATGGAGGGATTGGAGGTGACGCCCGACGAGCGAGATCCACTGCCGCGGGCGCTGGCGGGGCGCGATGTCGTCCAGGTGGGTCATGTGCGCCTGGACCGCGATCTTCCCCGGGTATTGCACTTCTGGGTGGTGGGGGACAACTTGCGAAAAGGCGCCGCGACGAACGCGGTCCAGATCGCCGAACTGCTTGCCAGTGCCTGAAGAACGTGCCACGAACGGTTCACGCCGCTCAGTGCGGCAGGAGCGCGCCCGCGTCGAGACCAGTGCGGGCGGCGTCATCGTGCGCCGCAACGCCGGCGAGCCTCACGTCCTGCTGATCCGCGATCCCTACGAGAACTGGGGACTGCCCAAGGGACACCTGGAGCCGAAGGAGACGCCTGTCCAGGCCGCCACCCGCGAGGTGGCGGAAGAGACGGGGCTCACGCAGCTGGATATCCTCGATTCGCTGCCCACCATCGACTGGTACTTCCGCGACCACGGCCAGCTCGTCCACAAGTTCTGCCATTTCTTCCTCATCGAATGCGCCTGCGGCGATCCGACGCCGCAGGTGGACGAGGGGATCAGCGCCTGCGTCTGGCTGACCGTCCCGGACGCGATCCGGATGGTCACGTACGCCAACGCCCGCGAGGTGCTGCAGATCGCCTCGGCCCGGCTGGACGACCTGCCCCGCGTGGTGGTTTCCTAGCCGCGGCCAGCCTGCCCGCCTGCGTTGCACAGCTTCCCGCGCCGGGGTAAGATGGGGGCGCTCCAGACCCACCGGCCCCAGCACGAGGAACGATGAGCCTACCCGAGCCCAGAGACATCACCATCATCGGAGGCGGCCCGACCGGGCTTTTCGCGGCCTTCTACGCGGGCATGCGCGGGGCGAGCGCGAGGATCGTCGACTCCATGCCCGAGCTGGGGGGTCAGCTCGCCGCGCTCTACCCGGAGAAATACATCTACGACGTGGGCGGCCTGCCGCAGGTGACCGGGCGCGAGCTGGCCGACCGCTGCATCGAGCAGGGGCTGCAGTTCGGCGCCGATGTGCGCCTCGAGGAACAGGTTCAACAGCTGATCCGCGAGCCCGATGGCGGCTTTACCCTGACCACCGACCACGGGCGCTACGCGACCCGGGCCATCGTGATCGCGGCGGGGAAGGGTGCCTTCGCGCCCCGGGCGCTGGAATGCTCGGGATATGGCCGGTTGCTCGGCCGCGGCGTCACCTACTTCGTGAAGGACCCGACGCTTTACGAGGGCAAGCGCGTGCTGATCGTGGGCGGCGGCGACTCCGCCGTCGACTGGGCCCTCAACCTCAAGGATCGCACGCGCCGGCTGGTGCTGATCCACCGGCGGGAAGGTTTCCGCGCCCATGCCGGTTCCATGCGCCAGCTCGAGGAGGCGGTCGCCGCCGGCAAGATGGAGCTCGTCACCTACCACGAGGTGCGCGAGATCCATGGCGACGACGCCGTGACCGCCGTAACCATCTACGACAACCGCACCGACGCCGACACCAGGGTCGAGGTGGACGTGGTGCTCGCCCTGATCGGCTTCAAGCCTGACCTGGGGCCGCTCGTGGACTGGGGGCTCGAGCTCGAGCGGCACTCGGTCAAGGTGGATTCCCACATGCAGACGAACATCCCCGGCGTCTTTGCCGCGGGCGACATCGCCAGCTACGACGGCAAGCTCGAGCTCATCGCCACGGGATTCGCCGAGGCCTGCATCGCGGTCAACTACGCCGTGCACCACATCGACCCCAAGGCACGGGTCAATCCGGGCCACTCCACCAATCTGAAGGTCTTCAAGGACAGGGAGGACGCGGGCTCCGCCTCCTGAGCGGCGGCGGCGGCGCGAGCGGTGCGATTCTTCATCATGGGCGGCGGGTGCTACGGCAGCTTCTATGCGAGGCAGCTCCTCCGCGCCCACGTCGCTGGCGCGCTGGCCGTGGACGAGATCGGCATCGTCGACTCCTCGCCCCGGCCCCGTGCCCTGGTGGAGCTGCCCGACCAGCCGCCGCTGCGACACTATGCCCGGCCGTGGGACGACTTCCTGGACGACTGCCTGGCGGACGCGCCCGCTCCCGACGACATGCTCGTCACGCCCCCGTTCACGCCTCACCTCGCCCTCGCCTGGCTGCTCCGGGTGCTGCCACGCCGGCTACCCGCACTGCACTGGAGGACGCGGCCCTTCGCGCGTCAGCCCGACATCCCGTTCCACCTCCAGAAGGAGGGCGGGCCACTGCTGCTCTCCCACGCCGACTGGATCTGTCCGGTCAACTGCATCGAGCCGGACCGCTGCCCCAGGACGCGGGGGCCCCGCGACTGGGACATGGACCGCACCGCCAGGGAACTGGCGCGCTCGCTGGCGGGCGTGGGTCAGCCGGTTGACCCCGTGGCGCTGTTCCACTGCCATCACATCGCGTTTGGTGTGGGCGCGTACCCGCTCGCCCGCCTGCCGCAGGCTGCCGCTGCCATCGGCGGCGCGGCTGCGCGCGCGGGCGAGGTGCGGGCACTGGTGGGCACCATCTCCCACTGCCACGGCGCGCTGCACCTGCTCGAGGGCACCAGCGGCCCTCCCGCCACCGCGACTGGCACGGAACGTGAACCGAACGCGGGACCGTTTCCGCGCGCCCCGAACCCCGAACCCCGACGACCGGGTCCAATGAACGCGACCAGAAAGACCGTCCTGCTTGTGGAGGACAACGAGGACAACCTCGTGGTCTACCGAACGATCCTCGAGCACGTGGGATACCGCGTGGTGGAGGCGCACGACGGAGAGGAGGGGCTGGCACGGGCGCGGGAGGAGATGCCCGACCTCATCCTGATGGACATATCGATTCCCAAGATCGACGGCTGGGAGGCGACGCAGCGACTCAAGGCGGACCCCGCCACCAACGCCATCCCCATCATCGCCCTGACGGCCCACGCCCTGGAGGAGGACCGGCAGAAGGCCATGCAGGCGGGGTGCGACGGCCACCTGGCCAAACCGGTCGAGCCGCGCCGGGTGGTGCAGGAAGTGGAGAGGGTGGTCGGACCCCCTACCGCCGTCGCCAGCGCCTGAGGCCATGCACGCGCAGGGGCCCCGGCCGCGGATTCCGCCGCGGCCGGGGCCCCGTCACATTCGCAGGCGGCGGCGGGGCGGGGAGATGCCCGGGGGTCAACCGGCGCCCCCGAGCCCGATTCCCGCCGCGCCCCGCCCGCCCGCGAGCGGGGGCCCGACCCGCGGCGCCGGGGCGGAGCGCGCCGCATCGCTCCGGGGGACGGGAAGCGGGGCGCGCGGGCGCGAGAGCCGGCGCCGGTGGTAGGCGTAGGTGGCCGCGCCGCCCAGGAAGAACAGGAGCTGAGCCGCCAGCGTTTCCACCACCGGGTAGATTCCGAAGAGCTGCCGCAGCACGATGG
>JADGQX010000420.1 GCA_017881445.1 Gemmatimonadota bacterium
CCCGAGGCCGGGGTCTACCGCGATCGCTACATCATCGCGATCGCCGTCACCCTGGCCTCGGTGCTCGAGCTGCTGGATACCAGCATCGTCAACGTCGCCATTCCCCACATGATGGGCACCCTGGGCGCCACCCTGGACCAGATCGCCTGGGTGTCCACCGGCTACATCGTGGCCAACGTCATCGTCCTGCCCATCACGGGCTGGCTGGCCTCGCTCTTCGGGCGACGTCGCTACTTCGCCGGCTCGATCGCCCTCTTCACCCCTGCGCTAGCGGCCGTTGAGGTCGCACCGTCGGCTCTTGCGTTTGTCGGCCCGCGCGCCCTACCGTTCCACAGTCGCCAGCCGTTTCGCAGCACCCAGCGAGGTCAGCATGAACTCGGCAACGACGCCGTGGATGAAAGGAAGGGGGCCCCGGATCCGGTGGGCGCCCTGTGTGCTGGCGTTCGCCCTTGCGGCCTGCGGCAGTAGCGTCGCCCCGGAGAAGAAGCCGCCGACCGACACCGTCCCGACGCCGCCCGCGAACGTGAAGGTCGACGTCGCCATCCAGGTGAACCAGGACCGCGCGGCCATCAGCCCGTACATCTATGGTTCGAACCAGGACAACGCGGGCAACGTCTGGACGATCCGCCGCTACGGCGGCAACCGGCTGACCGGCTACAACTGGGAGAACAACCATTCCAGCGCCGGCAGCGACTGGCAGCACTCGAGCGACGACTTCCTGGTGTCCAACGACCACGTGCCCGACGGACGCGTGCCGGCGGCGGTGCTGACCACCTTCCACGACCGCTCGCTCGCCATGGGCGCGGCCTCGATCGTGACGCTGCAGATGGCCGGCTACGTGGCCGCGGACGCGAAGGGAACGGTGTCACAGGCGGAGACCGCGCCCTCGGTGCGCTGGGTGCGCGCCGAGCCGAAGAAGCCGTCGGCCTTCCGCACGGTGCCGGACACGGCGGACGGCGTCGTCTACATGGACGAGCTGGTGAACCTGCTCGTGTCGCGCTACGGGAGCGCATCGAGCGCGCGGGGCGTGCGCTGGTACAGCCTGGACAACGAGCCCGCCCTGTGGCCGTCCACGCACCCGCGCATCCACCCGGCGAAGACGGGCGCCAAGGAGCTGATCGATCGCTCCGTCGCCCTGGCCTCGGCCGTGAAGGCGGTGGACCCCGATGCCGGCATCGTGGGGCCGGCGCTCTACGGCATGGGCGCGTACGTCACCCTGCAGGACGCGCCCGACTGGGCGCAGGTGAAGGGCAGCTACCGCTGGTTCATCGACTACTACCTGGCCCAGATGAAGCAGGCCGAGCAGACGGCGGGGAAGCGGCTGCTCGATGCGCTGGACGTGCACTGGTATCCCGAGGCCATGGGCGACCAGCGCATTGTCAACGAGACGGCGACGACCACGAAGGACGGGGACGCGCGCATGCAGGCGCCGCGCTCGCTCTGGGACCCCACTTACCGGGAGAACAGCTGGATCGCGCAGTCGCTGGGCGCGTACCTGCCGGTCCTGCCGGCGCTCACGGCGTCCATCGCCCAGTACTATCCCGGGACGAAGCTGGCCATCACCGAATACGACTACGGCGGCGGCAACGACATCACGGGTGGTCTGGCCCAGGTGGACGTGCTGGGCGCATTCGGCCGCTACGGCGTGGACATCGCCACCCTCTGGGGCATCCAGGCGACGGATACCTACGTCTCGTCCGCGTTCAAGCTGTACCGCGACTACGACGGCAAGGGCGGGAAGTACGGGGCGACGGCGGTGCGGGCCAGCACCACGGACGTCACGACGACGTCGGTCTACGCCGCCTCCGAGGGCGACGCATCCGGCCCGCTGCACGTGATCCTGGTCAACAAGAACCGGAGCGGTCCCGTTGACGTCCGCTTCACCATCCAGGGCGGCGGCTCCTACACCGGGGCGCAGGTCTGGGGCTTCGACGCGACCGGCGCCTCCATCCGGACGTTGACCGCCGTCAACACCATCAGCGGCAATGCCTTCACCTACACGGTTCCCGCGCTCTCGGCCGTGCACGTGGTGCTGAAGTAGGCGACGCCGGCGGACCGCAACACACTTGCAGCCGACACACATCTTTGGTTCGCGCGGAGGCGCGGAGTAAGCGAAGCCGGCCGCGCCGCGAGAGCGGCGACCCCCGGCACCCGGCGCCGCACGCATCCTGTTGTTGTAGTTTAACATCAATCGGGTTTCGGTCGCTCCCGATCTCGCGGGCTTCCGGACGCGCCGCCCCGCCGGGCACCCTCCGCCCGCTCCGCGGCTCCGCGCGAACCAGGATGTGTGAGGCGAGCTCGAAGTCTCGGTTCGCCAGTATGAGTTCAGAGGCCTCCCGTGATCAGCCGCCCCACGAAGTACCCGACGATGGCCACCCCCCGCCCCACCACGAACATGTCGATGCCGCTGCGGAAAAGGGCGTCGGCGACCAGCCCCGCGATGCCGGAGAGCAGCAGGAACTTCGAGTCCAGCGCCGCGCCCAGGACGCCCATCACCAGCCCGGATCTCGCCCCGGGACCAGCGCCGTAT
>JADGQX010000184.1 GCA_017881445.1 Gemmatimonadota bacterium
CGCTGTCGCTGGTCTTCAACGCCGGCGTCTACCACTTCATGGGCGCGGAGCGGGGGCTCGAGTTCCTGACGGGCTACCTCATCGAGAAGGCGCTCTCGGTCGACAACATCTTCGTCTTCATCCTCATCTTCTCCTACTTCCGCATCCCGCTCCGGCACCAGCACCGCATCCTCTTCTGGGGGGTGCTGGGCGCCCTGGCCATGCGCGGCGTCATGATCGGCGCGGGGGCGTACCTGGTGCACCGGTTCCACTGGATCCTCTACATCTTCGGCGCCTTCCTGGTGGTCACCGGGATCCGCATGGCCTTCGGGCGGGAAGGGGCCGTGGAGCTGGAGTCCAACCCGGTGATCCGTGTGGTCCGGCGCTTCCTGCCGGTGGCCGGCGGCTACGAGGGGCAGCGCTTCTTCGTGCGCCAGCCCTGGGGCCCCTTCGGCACGGTCCGGCTGGTGGCGACGCCGCTCTTCGTGGTCCTGGTGCTGCTGGAGACCACGGACCTGCTCTTCGCCGTGGACTCGATCCCGGCGGTCTTCGCCATCACGACGGACGCCTTCATCGTTTACACGTCCAATGTCTTCGCCATCCTGGGCTTGCGGGCGCTCTACTTCGTGCTGGCTGGAGTTATGCACCGCTTCCACTATCTCAGGATCGGCCTCTCGCTCGTGCTGGGGCTGGTGGGCGCCAAGATGCTGGTGGCCGGCGTGTACAGGGTGCCGGTGGCGCTCTCGCTGGCGGTGGTCGCGCTGGTGCTGGTGGCCTCCGTGGCGCTCTCGCTGATCTTCCCCCGGCCCGTGGCCGACGCGGCGAGCGCGAGGCAGTGACCGCCGGAGGTCCGCCGCCAGCGCCGGGCGCCGGGCGCCGGTACCATTTCTGGAACACCACCCGCCCAGGCGGGTTGATATTGAGCTGCCCGAGGATCGATCGCGGGCGGCTCCCTCCACGACGGCCCGCCGGAAAGGGTCCCCCATGCCCGCCAAGAGAATTCGCTTCGCCAAGCGCGAGGAGCGCTTCATCGAGGAGGTCAAGGACGGAGTCGCTCGCTACTTCGAGGACAGCGGCCTGTCCCGCCACGCGGATGCGGGCATGGTGCTCAAGACCGTGATCCTGCTGGCTGGCACCTTCGGGGCGTACGGTGCCATTCTCAGCGGCCGTTTCAGCCTCTGGGCCATGCTGGGCTTCGCCGTGCTCATGGGGGTGGGCATGGCCGGCATCGGCTTCTCCATCGCGCACGACGCGCTGCACGGTGCCTATTCGTCGCGGCCCTGGGTCAACCGCGTGCTGGGGTTCAGCTTCGACATCATGGGCGCGAACGGCTACATGTGGAAGATCACCCACAACGTGATCCACCACACCTACACCAACATCCAGGGGGTGGACGAGGACCTCACGGTCTCGCCGCTGCTGCGGCTCTCACCCGCGGCGCCGCGCTACGCCTTCCACCGCTTCCAGCACATCTACTGCTACCTGGCCTACGCCCTGGCCACGCTCAACTGGGTGTTCGCCAAGGACTACCAGCAGTTCATGAAGAAGGACATCGGGCCGTACATCAACAAGAAGCACCCGCCCGTGGAGATCTTCAACCTCGTCTGGACCAAGCTGCTGCACTACGGCTACACCATCGTCGTGCCGCTGATCGTGCTGGACATCCGCTGGTGGCAGTTCGCCATCGGCTTCCTGGCCATGCACCTCACGGCCGGCCTGATCATGGGCGTGGTCTTCCAGTTGGCGCACGTGGTCGAGGGGCCCGAGTACCCGGTCCCCGACGCCGCGGGCAACATGGACAGCGTCTGGCTCGTCCACGAGATGCACACCACGGCCGACTTCGCCCAGTCGAACCGGCTGCTCTCCTGGTACATCGGCGGGCTGAACTTCCAGATCGAGCACCACCTGTTCCCCCAGGTGTGCAGCATCCACTATCCCGCCCTCGCGCCCATCGTGCGCCAGGCCGCGGAGCGCAACGGCGTGCCCTACATCTGCAATCCGACGCTGCTGGCCGCGATCCATTCCCACACGACCATGCTGCGCCGGCTGGGGCAGCCGGCGGCCACGCCTCTACACGCGGCGCTCGCTCACTAGGCGCGCCGCGCCCCCCCCGCCCCCTCCTGCCCACGCCTCCCCCCGTGGCAGGTACGCTACTGCACGGCCTGGCCCTGCTGGCGCTGCTGGTCGCGGCCGGCGTGCTCGGGCTGGCGTCCTGGGCCGCGGCCCCCAGCGCGCTGCCGGTGGCGCGGCGGCTGGGCGCGTGGCTGACGGCCGCCGCCGCCCTGCTGCTGCTGGGCGACGCCATCGCCTGGGCGGGCTACGCCCCGGGTGGCGGGCCCGCGCCCGCCGCCCTGCTCGCGCTGCCGGAGACCGCGCCCGGTGCGATCGTGGCCGCGCGCCTGGTGCTGGTGCTGCTGGCGCTCTGGGCGGCGGGGCTGGCGCGCCGGACGGGGCTGGGCGCGACCTTCGCCCTGGCGGCCGTCGCCGTGGGGAGCGCCCTGGGCCATCCCGCGGCGCTGCACCCGTTCCTGGCCGTGCCGCTGGAGGCCGTGCACCTGCTGGCGGTCGCCGCCTGGCTGGGCGGTGTGGTGTTGCTGCTGCTCTCGCTGGCGGACGCGGGCGGCTGCGTCGCCGCGGCCGGGCGGGTCTCGGCGCTGGCGCTGGCCTCGACCGTGGCGGTCGGGCTCAGCGGGGTGCTGCTCGCCCTGCTTTTCCTGGGCCGGCCCGCGGAGCTGGTGCAGACCGACTACGGCCGCTTGGTGCTGGCCAAAGGCGCCGGCCTGGCGGTCCTGGTGGCGTTCGGTGCCCTGCACCGGGCGCGCTTCATCCCGCGGCTGCGGGGGGGCGACGCCCGGCCGATCGGCCGGGCGCTGCGGCTGGAGCTGGGCGTGTTCACGCTGGTCGTGCTGGTGTCCGGGCTGCTGGCCCACGCGCCCCTGCCGGTCCGCTCGCCCCCCACGCCGGAACGGCTCTTGCCTCCGCCGGCCGTGCGGGTGGGGCAGCCGGGGGGGGGGCGCTGAAGCGGAGGGCACATGGCGGAGATCCACGTTGAGCGGAAGAAGCGCCGGGGCATCTGGCCCTGGATCGTGCTGCTGCTGGTGATCGCCATCGCGGCGTGGGCGGTTTACACTTATGGTGACCGTTTCGGCCTGCACCTGCACGCGGCGGCGACGTTGCCCGGGACCGGCATCACGAGCGTTGCCCCGAGCACGTGATCCCGGCGGCGGCGGGCGCCCGGCGTCGCCGCCCCAGAACCCTGGAGGATCCCATGCGCGTGATGCTGCGCGTCCTGCCCCTGGCCCTGCTGCTGGCGGCCTGCTCCTTCGAGAAGCACAAGCCCGCCATCGACCGCGACACGCTCAGCCGGCGCCAGCGCGACAGCCTGACTGCGCGCTCCCGGATCCCGGGCGCGAAAGTCGTGGGCAAGGCGCTCGATGCCGCCGACGCCGAGGCCGCGCACGCCGCGGCCATCGATTCGCTGTCGAGGTGAAAGGCGGGTCGGATCGGCGGCCGCCGGACCGGCCCGGCGCACGGTCCACGGCGTTACGGGCCGGGCTCAGCCCCGGCTTCCCGCCATGGCGCGCACCGGCAGGATCATCGTGTTCAGCCCCATGAACTGGAGCCGCTCCTGGATGTTCTCGGCGGTCCGGTTGTGCAGCATGCGCTGCACCAGCGTGGGCCGCTGGAAGACGAGCTTGCCCAGGTAGAAGACGGCCCGGGGGAACTCCCGGGCGATGACGGTGGCGAGCTGCTCGGCGGCCTCCAGCGCGTCGGGCGCGATCTCCATGCGGTAGTCCGCGGCCAGCCCCAGTTTCTGGGCCAGGGCGACATACTTGCGCAGTCCCTCCTCCGTCTGGCGACGCAGCCGCTCCACTTCCTCCATGCCGTGCAGGGTGGCGGCGTCGATGACGCCGATGGAGACGAAGACGAAGTTGCGGTAGAACCCCGGGTAGAGCCGCTGGATGGAGAGCAGGGCGTGCACGCCCAGCCCGCTGTAGGTGCCCACGAACACCACGGCCGTGGGCTGGCCGGGCTCGAGCGGCCGCGGCGGCTCCGTGCCCCGGGTGGGCACCGTGTCCAGCACCTCGTCCAGCGCGCGGAACTGCTGCCGCACCAGGCGGTAGTGGCGCTGGATCCAGAAGCACACCCCCACCACCGCCATGGTCACGGCGGCGGTGACCCAGCCGCCGAGCGCGAACTTCTCGTAGAGCACGCCCACCAGGATGGCGAAGCAGAGGGCGAAAGCGACGCCGTGGATGCCCAGTCCGCGGCCGCTGCCGGCATCGCGCCGGTGGCGCAGCCAGTAGCGCAGCATCCCCGCCTGCGAGAGCGAGAAGGTGATGAACACGTTGATGGAGTACATGATCACGAGGGCCGTGATGTTGCCGCGCGTATAGAACAGCGTCAGCAGCGCGGCCGCCCCCATGAGCAGGACCCCGTTGGCCATGGACAGGCGGTCGGAGATCTGGGCGAAGCGGTGGGGTAGCCAGGAATCCATGGCCATGCTGGACATGACGCGGGGCCCGTCCACGAATCCGGTCTGCGCCGCCACGAAAAGCAGCGCGGCCTCGGAGGCGAGCAGCGCCGGTATGAACCAGTGCCCGACCGGCACGGTGCGGACGAAGCTCTCCGCCAGCACCGCGTTCAGGGTCTTGCCCGGGACGGGCGTGACCCGGTAGAGCAGGTAGAGCACCAGGATGCCGCCGGCCGTGATCGCGAGCGAGATCGCCATGTAGGTCATGGTCCTGCGCGCGGTCTCGACCTTCGGCTCCCGCATGATCTGGATGCCGTTGGACACCGCCTCGATGCCGGTGTAGGTCCCGGCACCCATGGAATACGCCCGCAGCAGCAGGGCTCCCATGCCCACGTAGCCCAGCGTCGCCACGCCCTGGTGGTAGCCGGTGACGACCTGCGACGCCGTCGCGTGCAGTTCGCCCGCGTGCGCCGCCACGCCACCCACGATCAGGAACGCGTGCAGCAGCAGGAACAGGCCGAAGATGGGCGCCAGGATGGTGACCGACTCCTTGATGCCCCGGAGGTTCATCAGGACCAGCACCCCGATCACCACCGCCTCGCACGGCACCTTCCACTGCGCCCAGGCCGGCGGCATCACGCTGAACACCTGGTCCGCGCCGCTGGCAATGGAAACGGAGATGGTGAGCACGTAGTCCACCAGCAGCGCCGAGCCCGAGACCACGCCGAACTTCGGGCCGAGCAGCTGCGTGGCCACGACGTAGCCGCCGCCGCCGTAGGGAAAGCGCTTGATGATCTGCGAGTAGGCGAGGGAGATGACGAGGACGGTGATGGTGGTGGCGAGCGCCAGGGCGATGGCCAGGTAGTGCGCGTTGCCGAGCGTCCGGAACGCCTCGTCGGGGCCGTAAGCCGAGGACGACAGGCCGTCCGCGCCCAGCCCGACCCACGCCAGCAGCGCCACGAGCGAGATCTTCTGGAAGATCTCGGGATTCGTGATGTCCCGCGGGCCCCCCACCAGAACCCGCTTCAGCTTCGAATACATGGGCAGAAGCTTAGGGCGCGCGCCGCAATCACCGCGTGAAGAACGCGTGCCGGGGCATTAAGAAGTCGTTAAGAAGGCCGGTCGGTCAGGCGGCGCCGGTGGGCAGCTCCAGGTCGGCGGCCGGAAGCGAGAGGGTGAAGGTGCTGCCACCGCCCGGGCGCGCCGCGACCGCGACGTCGCCGCCCTGCACGCGCGCCAGCCGCCGGGCAATGGTGAGCCCCAGCCCCGTACCGGGCGTGGCGGGCCCGGCCGGCCCGCGGTAGAACTGCTCGAAGATCCGCTCGCTCTCGCTCTCGGGCACGCCCGGCCCGCGGTCCGAGACCTCGAAGAGCAGCCGCTCCCCCTGGCGCTGGACATCCAGGTCCACGGGCGCGTCTCCCGAGTACTTGCACGCGTTCTCGAGCAGGTTCACCAGCGAGCGCAGCGCCAGCACCAGGTCGAAGCGGCCCAGCAGCAGGTCGTCGGCGGGCAGGGCAGTGCGGATCTCCACCCCGCCCTGCGCCCCGGCCACCTGCTCCAGGGCCGCACCCAGCAGCTCCTCTGCCGGGACCAGCTCGGCGGCCACCGTGATGGCGCCGCCGTTCAGGCGCGACAGGTCCAGCAGGTTGGAGACGAAGCGGTTGAGCCGGTCGGTCTCCTCCTCCACCACCACGGCGCGGGCATCGCCATCGCCCGCCATCTCGTGGGCGAGCGCCTTGATGGTGGTGAGGGGCGTGCGCAGGTCGTGCGACACCGACGCCAGCAGCGCGTCCTTCATGCGGTCGGAGGCGCGCAGCGCCTCGCCCCGCTCCGCCTGCGCCGCCAGGCGGACCCGCTCCACGCCCAGCGCGGCGTAGTATCCCAGCGCCTCCGCGAAGCGCCGGGCGGGGGCATCCAGCCGGAGCGGCCGGTCCGCGGCCAGGCGCAGCAACCCCACCACGTGGCTGCGCACCCGCAGCGGCACCACCATGACGCGGGCCTCGCCCAGCCCGTCGAAGGCATCGGCCAGGTGCTCGGGCAGGGGGACGAGCCGGACCCGCCCCCCGGCGTCCTCCAGGGCCAGGGCGCCGCGCGCCACGGCCGAGGCCAGCAGCGGCTCGCCCCCGCCCGGCGATCCGCCCGCCGGCGCTCCCGCGATCCACACGGCGCCCCCGCCCCCGCCGGCCTCGCCCGGCTGCTGGAAGATGTCGCAGCGCGTCAGCCCCAGGCGGTCGAGCAGCACGCGGGCGATGGCCGCCACGCCCTCGTCGGCGCGGCCGGCGTTGAGCGCCTCGGCACCGAGCATGGAGAGGTGGTCGATCTCCTCCGCCCTGGCCCGGGCGTCCGCCGCCTGGTTCTGCGCCCGGGAGAGGAGCTGCGCCGCGACCACGCCCGTGACCAGGAAGGCCAGCAGGAAGAGCCAGTGGCGCGGGTCGCCCACGGCCAGGGTGTAGTAGGGCGGGACGAGCAGGAAGTTGAAGGCCAGGAAGCAGACGATGGCCAGGGCAATGCCCCAGGAGCGCCCCAGGCGCGAGCTGCCGCCCAGCACCAGCAGCAGGTAGCCCAGGGCGGCGTGCGCCGCCTCCAGGTGGCCGCGCAGCGCCACGAAGAGCCAGGACGCGGCCGCGACCAGCGCCAGCCAGGCCAGCCCCTCGGCGGCGCGGGCGCGACCCGCGGACGCGGGCTCAGTCGATCGCGGTAAAGCGGTAGCCGACACCGGCCTCCGTCTGGATCAGCAGGGGTCGCAGCGGGTCGCGCTCGATCTTGCGCCGCAGGTTGGCGACGTAGACGCGCAGGTACTGCTGCGGGTCACCGGCGGACCGGGGCCAGACCGCGCGGAAGAGCTGACCGTGCGTGAGCGTCTTGCCCGCGTCCACCACGAACGCCCGCAGCAGCGCCCACTCGGTGGGCGTCAGGTGCACGGGCTCGCCGTCGCGCAGGAGCGTGCGCCCGGCCAGGTCGATGCGCAGCCCCCCGATCTCCACGATGCCCGCGTCCCCGGGCGCGGCCGCCCGCGAGCGCCGCAGCTGGGCGCGGACCCGCGCCCGCAGCTCCTCCGTGCCGAAGGGCTTGGTCACGTAGTCATCGGCCCCCGCATCCAGCAGCGCCACTTTCTCGCGCTCCGAGTGCCGCGCCGACAGCACGATGATGGGCACGGCCGACCAGGCGCGCACCTCCCGGCACACGGCCATGCCGTCCCGGTCCGGCAGTCCCAGATCCAGGATGATCAGGTCCGGCCGCGCCGACGCCGCCAGGTCGATCCCCTCTGCGGCCGTCGCGCCCTCCAGCACCTTCTCGAAATCCGAGGCCAGCGCGCGTACCAGCGCGCGCCGGATCTGCGGCTCATCGTCGATCACCAGCGCCGTCAACGGCTCGGCCACGGTCCGCTCCCTGGACAGTGCCACGTTGCCACCCGGGCGTCTATGATACTTCCACCTGCGCAAGCGGGCGACTTTCCCGCCGGATGTCCTGGCGTCGCCGCCGCCGCCGGCGCCTTGTCATCCGTCGCCCGGGCGGCCATTGTATGCCGGGTCCGGAGCGGCGCTCGCGAGGTTCTGCGGCGCCGCTCGTCGTTCGCGGCCTGCCGCGCTCCCGGGGCGCGACAGCGCCCGGGTCCAACCCCGGAGGGAGTCGCCAGTGCCCGAAGCCATCGTGGAACGGACGGTCCGGACGCCCAGCGGCGAAGTGGCGGTGGAGCGGCCGGCGCGGGTCGCCGATCCCTCGGTGATGGTCATCTTCGGCGCCACGGGCGACCTGGCCAAGCGCAAGCTGCTGCCCGCGCTCTACAACCTGAACGCCGACGGCCTGCTGCCGGAGCGCTTCGCCGTGGTGGGCGTGGGCCGCGAGCCCATGACCACCGACGCCTACCGCGAGAAGGTCCGCTCCGACCTGCAGCAGTTCGGCACGGTCAGCACCGAGCGCGGGCGCTGCGACTGGCTGGAGTCGCGGCTGACGTACCTGGCCATCGATTTCGGCGACCCGGCCTCGTACCGGCGCCTGCGCGAGCTGCTGCGCGGCACCGACGACCAGGACCCGGGCACGCCCGAGGACTACCTCTTCTACCTGGCGACGCCGCCCTCGCTCTTCGCGCCCATCCTCGAGCAGCTCGGCGCCGCCGGCCTGCTCGCCGAGCACGACGGCTGGCGCCGCGTGGTCATCGAGAAGCCCTTCGGCCACGACCTGGCCTCCGCCCGGGCGCTCAACCGCCACCTGGCGGATCTCCTGCAGGAGCACCAGGTGTACCGGATCGACCACTACCTGGGCAAGGAGACGGTCCAGAACATCATGGCGTTCCGCTTCGCCAACGGCATCTTCGAGCCGATCTGGAACCGGCGCTACGTGGACCACGTGCAGATCACCGTGGCCGAGACGGTGGGCGTGGAGCGCCGCGGTGGCTACTACGAGCACGCCGGCGCTCTGCGGGACATGGTGCAGAACCATCTGTTCCAGCTGCTGGCGCTCATGGCCATGGAGCCGCCCATCTCCTTCGCCGCCGACGCCGTGCGCGACGAGCGCGTGAAGGTGCTCAACGCCGTACGCCCCATGTCGGCGGCCGAGATCGCCGCCAACACGGTGCGGGCGCAGTACGTCGCGAACGCGGAGCGTAGCTTCGCCGGTTACCGGGAGGAGCCCGGCGTCGCCCGGGACTCACGCACGGAGAGCTACGTCGCCCTCCGGCTGCAGGTCGAGAACTGGCGCTGGGCGGACGTGCCCTTCTACCTTCGTACCGGCAAGCGGCTGGCGCAGCGCGTCACCGAGATCGCCGTGCAGTTCAAGCGGGCGCCCTTCGTCCTCTTCCGCGATACTCCCGTCGAGTGCCTGCAGCCCAACCAGCTGTTGCTGCGCATCCAGCCCGAGGAGGG
>JADGQX010000185.1 GCA_017881445.1 Gemmatimonadota bacterium
CCCCGGCACCAACTACTGGGGCATCCCCTTCCGCATCGGCGCCCTGCCGGAAGTCACCGTGCTCACGCTCCGGCCCGGGCCGCGCGGCAGCGCCATCGTCGCTACCCGCGCGGCCTGAACAACAACAACGGCTCACCGCAGAGCCTCAGAGGCTCAGAGCTTCACGGAGAACGGATCTGTTGGGGTAAACACCTGATTTCGGCGGCCGCTCCGCTACCGTCGGACCGCCCGGCCGCCGGCTGCCGTTAGCCCGACAATTCGCTCCCGGTCGCACCCTGGTTCATCGGTCCAGCCCGGCTCAGTGTGCTCTGTGGCTCTGCGGTGAAATTGGCTGTTCGTTGAGGGCGCCGCCGGAGCCGTGTATTCTGAGCGCGCTGCCAACAGAGGGTTATGTACGACGAGCTGCAGTCGGACAGGATTCACGAGACGCTGGGGGCGCTGGCGCGGCGCATCGGGGAGCGCTTCCCCGATTCGGGGCTCGGGCGGGTCTGCGCGGCGCTGGAGGCGCTGGCGGTGGACGTGGACGCGACCACGGACCGGCTGCGCGGGCCGCTCTGGCCGGTGCGCCTGCTGGGCGGCGTCGGCATTGCCATCGTGCTGGGCGTCGCCCTCACGCTGGCCGGGTTCACGCTCAAGGAGGTGAGCCACGGCGCCACCAGTCTGCCGGAATTCCTGCAGGGGATCGAGGCCGCGATCAACGACGTCGTCCTGATCGGGCTGGCGGTCTTCTTCCTGGCCACGCTGGAGTCCCGCATCAAGCGCCGCCTGGCGCTGCGCAGCCTGCACCGGCTGCGCAGCCTGGTGCACATCGTGGACATGCACCAGCTCACCAAGGACCCGGAGCACCTGATCACGCCCGGGCTGGCCACGCGCTCCTCCCCCGAGCACAAGCTCACCCGGTTCGAGATGTCGCGCTACCTCGACTACTGCTCGGAGCTGCTCTCCCTGGCCAGCAAGCTGGCCGCGCTGCACGTCCAGCACTTCAGCGATTCCGTCGTCCTGGCCGCCGTCAACGACGTGGAGACGCTGAGCGGTGCGCTTTCGGCCAAGATGTGGCAGAAGATCGTCATCCTGGACCGGGCCCGCCCCGAGAGCCCGGAGCGTCTGCCGGCGTTCTGAGGGGCTGGAGCACCAGCCGACCGGCGGCTAGCCATCGGCTAGCCACGCGGAGCCGCTCTCACGCGGAGCCGCAGAGCACGCGGAGAACTGCCCTGGCGAGGCCGGCGACCGGGACACCCGACACATCGGGGCCCTTCCGGGATCCTGCTGGTTGTTCAACAACAAAAAGACGAAATCCCTGCCGTGCCAGAATGGGGGGGTACGCTGTGTTTCCGGCCCGGCCGGGCTCCGCGTACTCGGCGGCTCCGCGTGAGATGGGCCGTGCGCCTCTGCGCGTCAGGCGCGACGCGCGACCACCAGGAGGTGGCGGCAGCCGCGCCGGCCCAGCAGGCGACCCGCGCCCAGGAGCCCCCGGGCCAGTCCGCGGCTCCGGCGCAGCGCCCGGGCGGGCGGCCAGTGCCGGACCGCCCGGATCCACGACTCGAGCCAGTAGAAGGGGCGGTCGTGGATGCCCTCCGCCACTCGCACCTCCAGGCCGCTCCCGGCCACCTCCGCCAGGAACGACGGCCACTGCGCCGGCCGCAGGTACTCCGTCAGCAGCGCGTGGCCGCCGGGTCGCACGACCCGCACGATCTCGCGCAGCGCCGTCGCCCGCTGGGCCTCGCTCAGGTGCCAGCTCACCAGGCCGTCGGAGGCGACGACCAGGTCCAGGCTACCTGAGCGGAAGGGCAGATCGAGGGCGCTGGCCGCGAGCATGAGCGGCAGCCTGCCCGCGCCCGCAGGAGGCGCCGGCGCACCGATCGCCGCGTTGGCCCCGTTCGCCCCGTTCGCCCCGTTCGCCCCGTTCGCCCCGATCGCCCCGATCGCCCCGATCGCCCCGGCCAGCCGCTGGCGCGCGCGCGCGACCGCCGTGGGCGACAGGTCCGCGGCCAGGACGCGCGCGGGCTGGCGCAGCAGGCGCGCCGTGATCTGGCCCAGGCCGCAGCCCAGGTCGAGCACGCGCCCGTCCCCGGCCAGCCCGCGCGCGACCTCCGCCACCCGGTCGTGGCGCAGCGATTCGATGGCGCGCGCGTCGTAGTCGAAGGGCTCGCGCCCGCCGCGGTACATGTCCTCGAATTCCGCCAGGTGCTGCGACTGCGGGCGCGCCGGCCCCGAGGGCAAGGAGGTCATGCGGGAAATGCTAGGGCGAAGGCGTGGGCCGGGGCCAGGGCGACGGCCCTCCGGGACCCGGCGCCGGCCCTGCCGCAAGCGCGCGCGTGACTGGATACCCCCCCGGCGGGCCCCCGCCCCGCGTCAAGAGCCGGTCCGACGGGCAATTGCGGCATGCTCTCGGCCGGGCCTAAGTTGCCACACGAGCCTGGCCTTCGGAATTCTCCGCCCGCCCAATCCAGGAGCCCCGACGATGGGTTCTGCGACTCTTGCGTGGCTGCTCCTCAACGGGGCGCTGTCCCTGGCCGGGGCGCCCCGCGCGCCCCTGCCCGGCCACGTCCTCGCCGACACCAGCACGCGCTTCATCCGGGTCAACCAGGTGGGGTATCTGCCCGACGGCACCAAGGTGGCGGTCTTCTGCTCGCTGCGGTCGGAGGCCGTGAAGGACTTCACGGTCGAGGACGGGCAGGGGAAGCGGGTGTTCGGCCCGGCGCGGGCCACCGACACCCGGGGGTTCGGCCCGTGCGCCTCCACCTACCGGCTGGATTTCTCGGCGCTGCGGCGGCCGGGGACGTACCGGGTCCGGACGGGCGACGTCGCCTCCCCCACGATCCGCATCGGAGCGGAGGTCTACGGCGGCGGCCTGGACACGCTGCTCTCCTACATGCGCGTGCAGCGCTCGGGCTTCAACCCGTACTTCCGCGATTCCGTGCACGCGAAGACCGACGCCATTCTGGTGGACCACCCGGAAGCCGGGAAGTGGATCGACGTCGCCGGCGGCTGGGCGGACGCGGCGGACTACCTGCAGTACTCCATGACGTCAGCGAACGCCACGTTCGTCATGCTGATGGCGTACCGGGATTACCCGAACGCCGGACCCGACCTGCACCGGGCCGATGGGCTGCCGGGCTCCAACGGCGTGCCCGACATCCTGGACGAGGCGCGCCACGGGCTGGAGTGGCTGGTCAAGATGTACCCGCGCGACGACCTGCTGCTGAACCAGATCGGCGACGACCGCGACCACGCCTTCCCGGACATCCCGCCCTCGGACTCGTCGGACTACGGCTGGGGCCGGCGCGGGCCGCGGCCGGTGTACCCCTGCACAGGGCGGCCCCAGGGGCTGGGCAGGTACAAGAACCGGTCGAACGGCTACGCCTCCACCGCGGGCAAGTTCGCCAGCGCCATGGCGCTGGGCGCGGCGCTGCTGAAGGAGCGGGACCCGGCCTTCGCGGCCGTGCTGGAGCGCAAGGCGCGCGCCGCCTACGAGCTGGGGCGCAAGCACCCGGGCGCGTGCCAGGGGACCATGAACACGTCGCCCTACTTCTACGAGGAAGAGAACTGGACCGACGACATGGAGCTGGGCGCGGCGGAGCTGTTCGCCCTGACGCACGAGCCCCGCTATCTGACCGAGGCGGTGCAGTACGCCCGCATGGAGCCGGTCACGCCCTGGATGGGGCAGGACACGGCCAGCCACTACGAGTGGTTCCCCTGGCACAACAACGGGCACTACGAGATCTGGCGCGTGGGCGGCGCCTACGAGAAGCGGTTGATGACCGACTTCTACCGGCGCGGCGTGGCGCTGGTGGCGACGCGGGCGCAGAACGGGTTCCGCATCGGCATCCCCTTCATCTGGTGCTCCAACAACCTGCTCATCTCCTTCGCCACGCAGGCGCGGCTCTACCGCGAGATGAGCGGGGACTCGACCTACGCGGAATACGAGGCAGCCGCCATCGACTGGCTGTTCGGCGCCAATCCCTGGGGCACGTCCATGATCGTGAACTACCCGGCGGGAGGCGAGACGCCCACGGACCCGCACTCGATCATCTCCAACCAGATCGGCTACCGGGTCATGACCGGCGGGCTGGTGGACGGCCCGGTCTACCGGAGCATCTTCCAGAACCTGGCCGGGCTGCGGATCATCCAGGGCGACGAGTTCGCCCCCTTCAACACCGGCTTCATCGTCTACCACGACGACTTCGGCGACTACTCGACCAACGAGCCGATCATGGACGGCACGGGCAACTTCACGTACCTGATGAGCGCCCTGAGCCCGGCGACGACGCCCAACTCGGGGAGCCGGTGAATCCTCGGCTCCCAGGCACGGCCGCGTTCCATCGTTTTCGCACGAAGCCACGAAGGAGCGAAGAGCGTCCGTCCTTTGAGGGTCGTGGGGGAACGCCGAGTCCGCGGCTGCCTCGGATCGGCTTTGTTGTTCAACTACAACAACATCCCGGCGGCTGCAGTTGACCGGCGGGTCCTCAATGAAGGTTGACTTCGTGTCTTCGAGTCTTCGCGGCTTCGTGCGAAAACGATGCTGTTCATCCGTTCGCAGGGGACGGTCCAGATGACGGTTCTGGGCATTGACGTGGGCGGGACCAAGATCGCGGCGGCGCTGTTCCGGCCGGACGGCGAGATCCTCCGGCGAGAGCAGGCCGTTCTGGGCGGGCGCGGCGGTGCGGAGGTGGGTGCGCTCATCCGGGACGTCGCACGCCGCGTGCTGGGCGCGCCCGCCGCTCGCTCCGGCCCGCCGCGTGCGATTGGCGCCATCGTGCCGGGCATCTACGGGTCGGCGAAGGGCCGGGTCTGGGCGCCCAACATCCCGGGCTGGGAGGACTACCCGCTGCTGGAGGAGCTGCGCGAGCTGGCAGGCGCCGACGTCGCCGTGGCGATCGACAGCGACCGGGCCGGCTACATCCTGGGCGAGACCTGGCTGGGCGCCGCGCGCGGCGCCACGAACGCCATCTTCCTGGCGGTGGGCACGGGTATCGGCGCCGGCATCCTGGTGGGCGGCCAGGTGCTGCGCGGCGCCCGCGACATCGCCGGCGCCACCGGCTGGCTGGCGCTGGACCGGCCCTATCGCCCGGGGTACCGGGAGGTGGGCTGCTTCGAGTACAACGCGTCGGGACCGGGGATCGTGCGCGTGGCCCGGGACTACCTGGTCGACACGCCCTCGTACGCCGGGCCGCTGCGCCAGGGGAGCGAGGCGCTGACCACGGCCATGGTGTTCGAGGCGGCGGATGCCGGGGACCCGCTGGCCACGAGGGTGATCGACAACGCCGTCGCCTTCTGGGGCATGGCCGTGGCCAACTACGCCAGCCTGTTCGACCCCGAGATCGTGATCTTCGGCGGCGGCGTGTTCGGCCCGGCGGCGAAGTACCTGGACCGGATCCGGGAAGAAGCGCTGGTCTGGGGCCAGCCGATCAGCACGCCGCAGGTCCGCCTGGCGGTGTCCACGCTGGGCGGCGACGCCGGACTCCTGGGCGCGGGGCAGCTGGCGCTCCGGGCCATCGACAGCCAACCCGCAGTGCGGGGGTGAAGTCCATGTTCAACCGCAAGCTGGTGTTCGCCGCGGCGTGCCTCGGCATGCTGGTCTTCGGCATCATTCTGACCACGCTGGGCTCGATCCTGCCCTCGCTCATCGAGCGCTTCGGCATCGACAAGGCCAATGCCGGATCGCTGCTGCTGCTCATGAGCGTGGGCATCCTGCTGGGCTCGGTGCTCATGGGCCCCATCGCCGACCGCTACGGGTTCAAGGCGCTGCTGGCCGGGTCGTGCGTGGCCGTGCTCGGGGGGCTGGAGGGGATCGCCTTCGCCCCCAGCTTCGCCTGGCTCACGCCCGCGGTGCTGCTGGTGGGGCTGGGCGGCGGCATCATCAACGGCGGCACCAACGCGCTGGTGGCCGACATCAGCGAGGAGGGGCGCAGCGCCGGCCTCTCGCTGCTGGGCATCTTCTTCGGCGTGAGCGCGGTGGGCGTCCCCTTCATGCTGGGCATGCTGCTGGACCGCTTCTCCTACTCGGCGCTCATGGGCGCTGTGGGGCTGACGCTGGTCGTGCCCATCGCATTCACCGCGGCGGTGCGCTTCCCACCCGCCAAGCAGGCCCAGGGGTTCCCCATTCGCCAGGCCGCGGCGCTCATCCGGCAGCCGTTCCTGCTGCTGCTCGGGCTCATGCTCTTCCTGGAGAGCGGCATGGAGATCACCGTGGGCGGCTGGACCTCCACCTTCTTCAACGAGGAGCTCGGACTCCAGGGGCAGCAGGCGCTCTTCTTCCTCTCGCTCTTCTGGTTCGGCATGATGCTCATGCGCCTGGCCATGGGCACGTTCCTCAAGAACGTGAAGCCGGCCCGGCTGCTGGTCGGCTGCATTGTCACGGCCTTCATCGGGTCGCTGCTGCTGCTGGGCGCCCGGGACCGGGTACCGGGCGGAGCGGGCGTCTTCCTGCTGGGCGGCGGCCTGGCGGCCGGCTTTCCGGTGATCCTGTCCTACGTCGGCGACCGCTACGCCGCGCTCACGGGCACCGCCTTCGGCATCGTGCTGGTCATGGCACTCACGGGCGGGTCGATCCTGCCCTGGGCCACGGGCGCGATCGGTCAGGGCTACGGCCTGCGGACGTCGCTCGTGATCGTACCCATCGCTCTCGTGCTGCAGCTGGCGCTCTTCGCCATCGTGCTGCGGCACCTGGCCGCTCCCGCGCCCGAGCGCGAGACGGCCGCCGCTTCCACCCACTGAACCGCTGGAGACCCGAATGCTGGCTCTCGAGTGGCTCGCGAATACGCGGGCCGTGCAGGACAGGATCGAAAAGACGCAGCTGGACAACATCAAGGCGGCCGCCTCCATCATGGCCGACTCCATCGCCGCCGAGCGCTGGGTGCACACCTTCGGCTGCGGCCACGCGACCATCCCGGTGGAGGAGATGTACCCGCGCATCGGCGGCTTCGTCGGCTTCCACCCCATGGTCGAGCTGCCGCTCACCTACTTCACCCACATCTTCGGCGAGATGGGCATCCACCAGTTCCTCTTCCTGGAACGGGCGGAGGGCTTCGGCGACGCCATCATGAAGAGCTACGACTTCGATGCCCGCGACTCCATGTGGATCTTCTCCCACTCCGGGATCAACGTCGTGAACATCGACGTCGCCCTGCGGGCCAAGGAGCTGGGCATGAAGGTGATCGTCGCCGGCTCCGTGGAGGGCTTCGCCGGCACCAAGAGCCGGCACCCCTCGGGGAAGAAGGTCTTCGACATCGCCGACGTCGTCATCGACACCTGCGTGCCCTCCGTGGACGCGTCCGTGCCGCTCAAGAACCACTTCGACCGCATCGGCCCCCTCTCCACCATGGGCTCCATCACCGTGGTCTGGATGACCATCTGCACGGTGGCCGAGATGCTGGCGGAGCGAGGGGTCAAGCTCTACATCCACCCGTCCCACAACATCCCGGGGGATACCACGGCCATGGACCGCCTGAACGGCGCCCTGGCCGAGTACAAGCGTCGCATCGCCGGCGTCTGACGGACCGTTCCATGCACGTCGCAGCGGCAGCATCGGCCCCACCGATCGCTGCCGCTCGTTTTCACCAAGGGAGGAGCCCCAGATGCCCACGCTGCCGCCGCGGAGCGCCACGGAGGACGACGATGCCGCCGGCGTGCGCGCCCTGGACCCCGCGCTCCGGGGCCGGCTGAACTCGCTCATCGACGAGGGACGCGACTTCTGGAACCAGTTCGACATCGACGTGCGCCAGCGGGAGTTCCACCCCTTCGTCCCCGCCAACTACGACCGCGTGCTGCGCACCCTTATCGGCCTGCGCGCCCCCGGGCTCCACTTCCTGGAGTGGGGCTCCGCCACGGGCGTCATCACCATCATGGCGGACCTGCTCGGCTTCGACGCCTGCGGCATCGAGCTCGACCCGCAGCTGGTCGAGACCGCCCGGGAGCTGGCCCGCCGCTACGACTCGGGCGCGCGCTTCGCCACGGGCAGCTTCCTGCCCGCGGGATACGAATTCCGGCCACGCGATGGCGATGGCCGGCTCGGCACCATTGGTAGGGGTCCCTCCGGTTACCTCGAGCTGAAGCAGCCGCTCGAGGACTTCGATCTCGTCTTCGGCTATCCATGGGGCGGCGAGGAGCCGCTCATGCGTGACCTGATGAGCCGCTACGGCGGCGCGGGCGCGCGCCTGCTCATCCACGGACCCACGGACGAGATCGCCATCCACACCCTGCGCGGCCGGGGCTAGCCGGGCTAGCCCCCGGCCGGGATCACAGGGCGCGACGCCCGGCCGATACGTCCCCGGGCCCGCCCGGGTTAGGCTCTGCGCGGCTCCAGTCGATGCGGTCCGCATCGTCCAGCCGCCGCGTCAGCTCCAGCCGCAGCGCCGGCCACGCCCCGGCTTCCTGCCACTCCCGCAGCCGCCGCCAGCAGGTCATCCCAGAGCCCAGCCCCAGCCCACCGGGCAGACGGGTCCAGGAGATGCCGGTCCTCAGCACGAAGAGCATTCCCGCCAGTGCCGCCCGGTCCGGCACGCGCGGCCGGCCTCCCTCCGGCTTGGGCCGCTCCGGGGGGAGCAGCGGCTGTACCGCCCTCCACAGATCATCGGGGACCATCTGCCGCACCCGCGTCCCCGGCCGACCGTCCCGCCGGAACCTGGTCACCACCCCTCCCCGGATCTTGCGCACTGCGCCTGCGTGTACGCCAGCGCCGCGCACACCACCGCCAGCCCCCGCGTCGGGGCCGTCACCGTCAGCACTTCCTCCCCCCCCCCATGATCGAGGGCGATGTCGCAGCGCCAGCCCGACCGGGCCGACTCCACCGTCTCGGCAATGCGCACCGTGAGCCCCCGCTCCACCAGAACCCGCACCAGCAGCTCCAGGCAGAAGGCGTCCGACGTCGGACGCCAGCCTACGATCGTCATTCGGATCACCGAGGCGTGACCCGGCTGCGGGTCCGCAAGCACCCAGTAATCCTCGTCCGGCCCCCCGCGCACCCATCCCATCACCTCCACCGCCGCGCGCTCGTCCAGCCGGCGTGCTGCTAATTCCATCCATGGCTCCGCCCCAGCGGTGGCCCCGGCCTCGCCCGGCCCACCTGGTCGCCCATGCGTTCTGTTAGGTCTTGGCGCAGAATGACAGAGCAAGGTCAACGCCAGAGGCGACGTCGTCGCAAGTCACAATCTCACAATCACTTACAAAACGGCATCCGCGCGGATGGGCGCCCGGGACGGGAAGGAAGTATCGAAACCTGGAACGTTTCGATGCAATTCCAGCCGAACGGCCGGGCGGCCGGGCGGCCGGG
>JADGQX010000186.1 GCA_017881445.1 Gemmatimonadota bacterium
GGGGCGAAATCCTGGCGCCCGCCCGGGCCATCCCACCCACGCTCCGCGCCGCCGCCGCAGATTGACATACCAACGCGCGTTGATGTATCATGGGACATGACCACGAAGACGACCGACCGCGCCCGGCTGGCGCGCTGGTTCTACGTGCTGTCCGACGAAACGCGCCTGCGCGTCGTCGAGCTGCTGGGCGGGGGTGAGAGGTGCGTCTGTGAGCTGCAGGCGGCGATCGGGGCCACGCAGTCGCGGCTGTCGTTCCACCTGAAGGTGCTGCGCGACGCGGGGCTCGTGCACGACCGCCGGGCGGGGCGGTGGGTGCACTACTCCCTGCGGCCGGAGGTTCTCGAGGAAATCGGGGCCTTCGTCCTGGAGCACACGCCGCCCGCCGCGGGCTGGGCCCCGGTGTCGGCAGACCCGGGTAGGCGCGACGGGGCCAGTTGCAGCTGACGTGGGCGCGGCCGTCCCTTTTTTTTGAGCCATGGCACCAAGAGTTATTGATATGAGAAGCCCGACCATGAGTCTGCCCGTGCTGGATGCCCCGCCTGCGGGCACCGGCGCGGGCGCCGTGCCGGCCGGGCCGGAGCTCGGAACGGCGGGCGGCGCGGGGAGAGGGTCATGGCGCCGCCCGGCGGTGGGTCTCGCGCTGGCCGCGCTCGCCTGGCTGGGCCTGTACGTCGGGATCGCCCCTTTCGCGCGCTGGCTGACGCAGGGGCTGCTCGGCCTGGACGGTCATGGCCACGCGGGCGCGGCGGTCCAGTTCTTCGTGTTCGAGACACCGAAGGTGGTGCTCCTTCTCGTCGGCGTCGTCTACGTCATCGGCATCATCCGGACGTACTTCACCCCGGAGCGCACCCGGGCGATGCTCGCCGGCCGGCGGGAGACCGTCGGGAACGTGCTCGCATCCGTCCTGGGGATCGTGACGCCGTTCTGCTCCTGCTCCGCGGTTCCGCTCTTCATCGGGTTCGTCGAGAGCGGCGTTCCTCTGGGGGTCACGTTCTCGTTCCTGATCGCCGCGCCCATGATCAACGAGGTGGCCGTGGTGCTGCTGTTCGGGCTCGTGGGCCCGGCGGTGACGGCGCTTTACGTCGGCACCGGCTTGACCATCGCCATCGTTTCGGGGTGGGTGATCGGGCGCCTGCACCTCGAGCGCCACGTCGAGAGCTGGGTGTACTCGGTGAAGGTCGGTGCGGCGGCGCCCTCGGTCCGGCTCACGTTCGACGACCGCATGCGGGCGGGCGCCGGCGCGGTGCGGGAGATCGTGGGCAAGGTCTGGCCGTACATCGTGGCGGGGATCGCGGTCGGCGCCTGGATCCATGGCTACGTGCCCGAGCGCGCGCTTGCGGGCATCCTCGGGCGAGGCGCCTGGTGGGCGGTTCCGGCCGCCGTGGCGATCGGCGTGCCCATGTACTCGAACGCGGCCGGGATCATCCCGATCGTACAGGCGCTCCTCGGCAAGGGCGCAGCCCTGGGATCGGTGCTGGCGTTCATGATGGCGGTCACCGCCCTTTCGTTCCCCGAGATGGTGATCCTGCGGAAGGTCCTGCGCCCCCCGCTGCTCGCGGCCTTCGTGGGCATCGTCGCAGTGGGGATCATACTCGTGGGCTACCTGTTCAACGCGCTCCTGTAGGGAGCCTCACACGGAGAGGGCGATGAAGCTCGAGATCCTGGGATCCGGCTGCAAGCGCTGTCAGCAGCTGGCGGAGAACACGAAATCGGCGGTGCGGGCGCTGGGCCTCGATGCCGAGGTCGTGAAGGTGGAAGACATGGCGTCGATCGTGGGCTACGGCATCATGGCCACGCCCGCGCTGGTCGTGGACGGCCAGGTGCGGCTGAGCGGCCGCGTGGCGACGCCCGAGGAGATCGGCCGCATTCTGCGTGGCTGACCGTACGACGGCAAAGCGTTCATGGGCCGCTCGAGCGGCGGCAGAAAGGCAGACCTTCTCGTGACCCAAGCCGTCAGTCGCAAGCTCGGCTTCCTGGACCGATACCTGACGCTCTGGATCTTCCTGGCGATGGCGGTCGGGGTGGGCGCCGGCTACCTGGTGCCCGGCGTGGAGGCGGCGATCACCCGCTTCCAGGTCGGGACGACGAGCATTCCGATCGCCATCGGCCTGATCCTCATGATGTACCCGCCCCTGGCGAAGGTGCGCTACGAGGCGCTGGGGACGGTCTTCCGGCACCGCCGCGTCCTGATCCTGTCGCTGGTGCAGAACTGGCTGATCGGCCCGATCGTCATGTTCGTGCTGGCGGCGGCGCTGCTGCATGACATGCCGGACTACGCCGTGGGGATCATCCTGGTCGGCCTGGCCCGCTGCATCGCCATGGTGCTCGTCTGGAACGACCTGTCCGCGGGCGATCCCGACCTGGTGGCGGGGCTGGTGGCGCTGAACGCGATCTTCCAGGTGCTCTTCTACGGGGTCTATGCCTACGTCTTCCTCACGCTGCTCTCGCCGCTGGTGGGGCTGCACAGCGTCCTGGTGCACGTGACCGTGAGCGAGATCGCGCGTACCGTCTTCTTCTACCTGGGCATCCCGTTCCTGGCCGGCGTCATCACGCGGCTTTCGCTGGTGCGCCTGCGGGGGCGCGAGTGGTACGAGAAGCGCTTCATCCCGCGCATCAGCCCCGTCACGCTGGTCGCCCTGCTGTTCACGATCGTGGTCATGTTCTCGCTCAAGGGCAGCCTCATCGTGCGCCTGCCGCTCGACGTGGTCCGCATCGCCGTGCCGCTCTCGATCTATTTCGTCTCGATGTTCGCGATCACCTTCTTCGTGGCGAAGAGCAGAGCGGTCGGCGCCGGCTACCCGCAGAATACGACCGTCTCGCTGACGGCCGCGAGCAACGACTTCGAGCTGGCGATCGCCGTGGCCGTCGGCGTCTTCGGGCTCGGCTCGGGCGCAGCCTTCGCGGCCGTCATCGGCCCCTTGGTGGAGGTGCCGGTGATGATCGGGCTGGTGAACCTCGCCCTGTACCTGCGCCGCCGGTATTACGGCGATGCGCCGGCGGGCGGTCGGACCGCCGCGAGGCCGACGGCGGCGGTCGGCTGAGCGCCCAGGCTCAGTCCTTTATGGGCGTGACCGACAGCTTGCTGCTGGACCTGGAGACGCCCGCCAGCAGCGCGGCCGCGGCCTGCGCGTTGGAGCGGTTGGAGCCGACGGCGCTGACGTAGGCGTCCGGCTTCACCTGCAGCGCATCGTAGGGGGCGCTCAGGCCGACGTTGACGAGGGGCCCGGCGTGGGTCCGCCGGATCTCCGCCAGTCTCCCGTGCTGCTGCTCGATGTCCATGGCCTTGCCCGGGAGCGGGTAGTTCTCGGACACGGTGACGACGACGGCGTCGCCCGGGACCGGCTCGCCCGGCTGGAATTCGTGCGGGGCGAAGCCGTAGCTCCGCAGCGCCTCGACGAAATCGAGGTAGCCCCGGCTGTAGTTGGGCCCGATGCCGCGCATGCCGCGGATCATCGCGTCCACGTCCAGGGTGGTCAGGCGCGTGACGTAGAGGCTGGTGCCGCGCTTCAGCGGCAGCAGGTGCCTGGGATCGTAGACCAGGTTGGCGGATGCGCGGGCGGCGCTGCGCTCGACCGCCCGGTCCCGCGCGTCGCCGACCGTGCGGGCCGCGCGCTCGGGATCGACCGGCACGCGCTGCGCGATCCGGTACTTCGCCTTGAGCGCGACGACGCGACCGTAGGCCTCGTTCAGCCGGTCCATGGAGATCTCGCCCTTCAGCACCGCCTGCTCGACGCGGTCCAGCATCGCGGTCTGCGAGCGGACGTAGTCGCCCACGTCGTCGCCGTAGCGCTCCTCGGCCAGCATGATCATGTCGGCACCCGCGTTCAGCGCGGCCACGGCCGCATCGGGCGGCGAGTAGTTCTTGCGGATCGCGTCCATGTTGAAGGAGTCGGTGATCACGAGCCCGCGGAAGCCCAGCTCCTTCCTCAGGTAGTCCTTCAGGATCTTCGACGAGAGCGTGGCCGGATGGTCCGGGTCGAGCGCCGAGTAGACGATGTGGGCGGTCATGACCACGTCCACGCCCGCGTTCACCGCCGCCCGGAACGGCTTCAGGTCCACGCCCTCGATCTCGGTCCGGCTGCGATCCACGTGCGGCAGGCCGGCGTGGCTGTCGGAGCTGGTGTTGCCGTGGCCGGGGAAGTGCTTGGACGTGGCGGCGACGCCGCCGCTGTGCAGTCCGGCGATGGCCGCGGTCACGTGCGCCGCCACCCGCGTCGCGTCCTCGCCGAAGGAGCGCGTGCCGATGATCGGGTTCCTGGGGTTCGAGTTGACGTCCGCATCGGGCGCCAGGTCGCAGAACACGCCGATCGAGGAGAGCTCGCGGGCGAACACGGCGTACATCGCCTTGGTGTGCTTCGGGTCCGCACCACCCAGCGCCATGTTGCCCGGCCCCGACGCCGACGTCGGCACCATGATCGCCCAGGCGCCCTCCTGGTCGGCGGCCGTCAGCAGCGGCTGGTGCGCGATCCCGTGCACGGCCGCGTCCTGCAGCGCGTTGAGCAGCTCCGCGGAGGCCTTCGGATCGTTCAGGTTGTCGTTGCTCAGGTAGAGCGCGCCGATCCCGCGGTCCCGGATCAAGGGCAGCACCCGGTCCTTGTCCTGCCCGGAGAAGGCAAGCATGAAGAGCTGGCCCACCTTCGCCCGCACCTCGCGCGGATCGGGGCCCTGCCGAAGCGGGGCGTGGAAGCCCGAGAACAGCGCGGAAACGCCGACCAGCAGCAGGAGCGAGAATGCCCTGGAGCCGAGTCTTCTCACCGGGATCATCGTCGAATCGTCCGCCGGAATGTTTGGGGGGAGAGCGAGGAAGCCGCTCGCCGGCGAAGCTAGTGCGCGGGGGAGGGAAGGAGCAACCGGGTCAGGTCACGTGATCCACCTGCGCAGCACCTCGACGATGGTCCAGCGCCCTTCCGCCTTCAGCAGCCGGAGCGTGGCTCCCGCGCCGAACGCGGAGGTCTCAGCGGCGGTCGGACTCGTCGTACAGCGGCGCGCGGGCGCTGCGGTACGGCTGGTAGCCACGCCCCCAGTCCACGCCGATCACCTCGAGCCACATGCGCGCTCCGTCCACGTGCACCACGAGGTAGTGGTAGGGATCGTCGCCCGGCGTCATGCCCGGCCGGACGAGCTGCTCGAGACGAACGGAATCGGCGCCGGCCGCCGCGATGTAGCCCCGGAGATCCGGGGTGCCGCTGAACGCGTACAGCGGCGCGCCGCCGCCGCCGCTCACGATCTGATCGATGCGGCGGGTGTTCCCCGCCTCGTCGCGGTAGCGCTCCACCCAGTGCTCGAAGAAGTGCTCGTGGCCGGTGAGCAGCAGCTCCACGTGGTATTTGCGGAAGAGCGGCATCCAGCGGCTGCGCACGATCTCGGTCTGCGGCTCCACCGTCGGCCCGCCGTGGGGCCCGGAGGAGAACGCCGGGTTGTGGAAAAGGGCGACGACGTGCACCCAGCGCTTGCGGTCCAGCCCCTGGAGCTGCGCCGCCGCCCAGGCGAGCTGCGTGGAGTCGGCGGCGATGTTCGAGTCGAAGGCGAGCACGAAGGTGTTGCCGTAGCCGATGGCGAAGCTGGGGTAGCCGGCGAGCCGGCGCGTGGCGCCCACGGGCGGGATGAGCTGCGCCGTCGCCTCCAGGTAGTTGCGCAGTCCCGCCTGCCGGCCGGGGGCGCTGAACTCGGTCGCGCCGGTCACGTCGTGGTTCCCCGGGGCCAGGAAGTAGGGCACGCCGCCTTCGGTGGTCAGGCGGTTGATCAGCCCCACGAAGCTCACGTTCCACTGGCGCGGCTCCCGGCCGTTCACCACGGCGTCGCCGCTCTGCAGGATGAAGCGCACCGGGTCCGGACCCTTCGCCAGCGACGCAATGGTCCGCAGCATCGACTCCACGACCAGGGAGTGCTCGTACTGCACATCGATGCCGTCGCGCCGGCCCCGGGTGTCGCCGTACACGATGAAGGAAAAGCGGGTCACACCCGCGCTCGCGGCCTCAGCGGGGAGGGGCACGCGCGGCGGCGCGATCGCGCGCACGCTGTCCGGCGCGGCCACCACCTGGGCCGACGCACGGGCCGCGGCGATCGGATGGAGCAGGGCAAGGAATGCCAGGGCGCGAGCCGTGCCGGCGCGGGGGCGAGTCGTCGTCGACATCGTTGGTTCTCCAGCCAGGAAAAGGACCGGGCAGGGCGCAGCGCGGGCCGCGCAGGGAACGCGCTCCGCTCATGAATGATCGCCCGCGAGCCCCGCCGCGTCCAGCGGGGTCCCCCCGCCGCGTCCGCTGCCGGCGCCCGCGAGCCCGGAGGCCGGCTGCCGTCATGCGCGCCCGCGTCGCCAGCGTGGCCGCGAGGGCGAAGCGACCGTTACATTCGGCCGATCCCCGGCCGCGTCCTCACAACCGGACCGCGCTCGTGCCGCTGCCGAAGAGCGTACTCTGTCCCGTGCTGATCGGCCGCGCCGGCCCGCTGGCCGCTGCGGGCGAGGTGCTCGAGCGGGCCCGCCGCGGCGAAGGCGGCATCCTGCTGGTGTCGGGCGAAGCGGCTGGCCGAGGTGTTCCAGACGCGTACCCAGCGCGTAGTCGAAGCGATGGCGCCCCGTCGTGCGTCACGTCGGCCTGCCGTGCCTGGCGGCGGCCCGGCAGTTTCAGCCGCGTGCTAGACCCATGACCTGTTGCCCGGACCTCCCGCGAACGGTCGCAGTCCCAGTTGCATCAACGGACCAGTGTGATGAAGGGAAGGTCCTCGTCTGCCGTGGACGCGCCGTTCGGGAGGGGGAGGAACGACGGCCCATTGACGGGATCCTGATAGTAGCCGCGTCCGCCCGCGTAGCTGCTCCCCGTCGGGCCCTTGGCAATCGCGCATACCGTTTCCACGGCGTCGGGGCCGGGGAACGCCGCCAACTCGAACGCGTACTCGTGATTCTTGTGCAGCTTGATCCCGTTATGCGACACCGTCGGATCGAACACCTGGATCAACTGGAATGCGCCGTCGATGCCTGTCGGCAGCCCGGCAACGTTGCCGTCGTAGAGCACCGCACCGCCGATTCCCTCGCGGATCTTGACGTTGAGCAGCACGCCGACAGTCAGCCGACCGGGAGTTCGAGATACCCCAGCCACTGATTGGAGGTGGGAGTGAACGTCTGCGCCAGAATCTCGCCCATGCCTATGGGCGAGATTCCCCAGGTTCCGTGCTCCGAGTCCGTGACCACTTGCTGTTCACCGGGTTCGTACGTACGGCCCGCGTTTGAGAACGAAGGAGGGAGCGCGCCGGCCGAGGGAGAGAGCGGCGGGTCGGCGCACCCTGCGGCGAGCGACAAGCTTGCGATCAGTGCGACTGCGCGGCGCGGAGTCATCGATGCCAAACGATCCAAACGCCGTACGCCGTCTCGGGGCCAAAGGCGCCGTTCGCTCGAGGGCGCCTGCGGCCGCTCAGGGAATCAGCTCATCCACACGGGCTTGGAGCCCTTCCTCGATGGCGCCGGATTCCTCTTCCGCCTCCACCGCCGGCCGCGGCGGCTTCAGCCCGGCCATGCCCGCCAGCCCGGCTATGCCGGGGAGGTTCAGCGAGTCCGCCAGCCCCGAGGGCACCACCATGAGCGAGCCGCGCTTGGCGATGCTCTCGTAGAGCATGTTCATGGCGCGCAGGTTCATGGCGACGGGGTTCTGCTGGTAGCACTTGGCCGCCTCCACGAACTTCGACGCGATCTCCGTCTCGGCGGTTCCCAGGATGATGCGCGCCTGCCGCTCGCGCTCCGCCTGCGCCTGCCGGGACATCGCCTCCTCCAGGCCGTGGGGGATGACGACGTCGCGGATCTCGACCGACTGAACCTGGATGCCCCAGTCGTGCATCTTGTGGTCGAGTGCCTCCTGCAGTCCCTTGCCCAGCTCCTTGCGCGACTGGATCAGCTCCGCCAGCTCGTGCTTGCCGATGGCGTCGCGCAATGCGGTCTGCGCCGCCAGCATGACCGCCTGCTGATAGTCCTGCACCTCCAGGGCGGCGCGCTCGACGTCGTAGACCACCCAGAAGGCGATGGCATCGACGTTGACCGGCACCGTGTCCTTGGTCAGACAGGACTCCGCCCCGAAGGCCGTGGTCCGGATGCGCTGGTCGATGTGATAGCCGACCCGGTCCAGAATCGGGATCACCGCGAAGAAGCCGGGACCCCGCAGGCCGATGTATCGGCCGGCCCGCAGCACCACCGCCTTCTCCCACTGGTCGCAGAACTTGATCGAGCTGCCCACCAGGACCGCCGCCACGGCGGCGAGGGGAGCGGCGAAGGGGAGCGCGAGCCCGGCCAGCACGAGTCCGCCGAAAAGCGCGCCCCCGCCGACCACGCCCGCCGTTACGGCCGGAACCGGATAGCGTGTCTCGTTCGGCGAGATCCTCACCGGGCGCGCGGCGCCCTGGTTCACCCGGATCAGCGAATCCATCGCTCTGCCTCCGAAGAAAGCTGTGTCGCTAAGCGCCGCGGTGCTCCGCCAGCGCCTCCCATAACTCGTCCAGGTCGAAGCCCAGGGCCCGCGCCCGCTCGACCGTCTCCCGGCAGAGTGCGGCCAGCTCACGCCGCCGGCTCAGCTCCGCCTCCGATGGCCGGGTCAGGCTGACGAACGTCCCCTCCCCCGGCCGCGTGGCCACGACCCCCCGACGCTCCAGCTCCTGGTAGGCGTGCTCCACCGCTCGCGGACTGATGCGCAGCACCACCGCCAGCTCGCGGGCGGTGGGCAGCCGCTCCCCTACGTCCAGGCTGCCGTCCACGACGGCCAGCCAGATGTCGTCGATGATGACGGTGGTCGCAGGCTCGCCCCCACCTTCGGCGAGACGGGCGGCAAGGCGTTGCGTGAGGGGGTGCGGCTCCATCGGCGGAGGCTCCGATGCTCGTGGGGGCAAAGCACAAGGTAGTCCCTGCCCGGCAGGGCCGGAAGGACCTTGGAGCTCGCCGCTTCGCCCGGCCTTCGAAGCGCCGCCACCGCCGCACCGGCGCGACGGCCTATCGCGCGCCCGCATCGCCCGGACGCGGCGTCCGGGCCACAGGCGGCGCCGAAGGAATTCGTAAAGCATTGCAGAATATTGCCGAATGGTATTGATAAGGCCCGGCAAACCCCCTGCCATGGCCCGCCTCACGCTCTCGTCTCACGCAATCGAAAAAAACAGTCCTTTGTCGGTCGCAGGCTGGTCCGTCGCCGGAGCGGAGCTGTGACTTGAGCTTCACGGGGCCGACCCAGACCCTTACGACGCTGACGGGGACCAACT
>JADGQX010000187.1 GCA_017881445.1 Gemmatimonadota bacterium
CCTGCACCAGGAAGAACGCGCCGAAGACGTAGCCCGCCGGACTCACACGCGTGAAGAAGAGCAGCCAGAACACTCCCCCGCTCCAGCCCCACAGTCCCGCCAGCACGGCGTAGACGACCCGCGGCTGCACCCGGCCGAAGGCGACGCCCGCGACCAGCGCGAGCGCGACCGCGAGCAGGACCAGCTGTGCGGGCCAGACCGCCAGGTTGTACGAAGTGAAAACGCCGGTCAAAGCGTCGGCGCTGAACGGCACGTTCATGGCACCCTCCCGGGAGGGGGACCGGGGCGGCCGCCAATGTAGCGCATTACGTCCGTCGGCGCCCGCATCTTCTAATGGGCGCCGTAGAGTCCGCGGGGATTGGCCCCCAGGAGCCCGGCCGCCATGAGCTGTTCCGGCACGCGGCGCAGCCGGGTCGCCTGTTCGGGGGTCACCACGACCCGCACCGGCAGCGTGTCCATGTGCTCGCCGATGTCGTCCAGCTCGTCCTCGCGCGTGCGCCACTGGCCGAAGCGCTGAGTACGCAGGTCGAGCGGGCGCGTGTAGCCGCGCAGCGTCAGCTCGCCCCAGGGGTTGAAGTAGTCCTCGAAGTACGACAGCACCAGCTCGCGCAGAGAGCGGTAGACCGGGGAGCGATAGCGCAGCCCGGTGTAGTTCGACTTGGCCACCGCGCCCAGCAGCCCGTCACGCCGGAACAGGGCCAGGATGTGGTCGTCGTCATGCTCCGAGCGCATGTCCACCAGGACGGGCGGCTGCCCGATCCGCTCCAGCGCCGCCGCCGCGAAGAGCGCGCCCTCCATGCAGTGCCCCTTCAGGTCTCGCAGCACGCGCCGCGGCGAGCGACAGGTGATCTCGTCGTTGTAAGGCATGGCGTCCAGGAACTCCTGGATGGCCTCGGGCGAGTCGAGGCGCGCGAGGACGTGCAGCTCCTCGGCGGTCCAGTCCACGTTCATCATGCGACGTCACACGTCGGGGTTCCCGATGCCCGGAGCCCCTTCACGGACGGGCCCGGGCCCGGGCCCGGGCCCGGGCCCGAAAAGATGCTCTGCCGGGCCCGGAAAGGACAGGACCGGGCGGAGCCCCGGCTACTTCAGCGAATCGCTCGCGTCGCTCAGCCACTCCGACTCGTCCATGGCCCCTCCAGCGGTGAGACCGATCCGCCGCCCGGCCGACGCGGGCGCCCGGGTCGCCGACGCCCGTCGTCGCCTAGACCCGCACCTTCTTCCACCGCCCCCGGCGGAAGAGCGCGGAGCCGACCAGGGCCAGCGCGCAGAAGGCGCTGGTGGCGGCGATGTTGATGCCCATGGCGCCAATGGGTCCGTGGGAGAGCGTCCAGGCGAGCGGCAGCTCCCAGGCCCAGAAGCAGAGGACGTTGATGAGCGTGGGCGTCCAGGTGTCACCCGCCCCGTTGAACGCCATGGTCACGACCATGCCGAAGGCGTAGAACGGGAAGCCGAAAGCGAGCGTGCGCAGGCAGAGGATGGCGTAGCGGCTGGTGACGGCATCGCCGCCGAAGAGCCGGACCACCCACGAGGTCGCCAGCACCAGGATCGCCCCCGTCGTACCCAGGTACAGCAGGTTGAGGAAGGCGGCAATCCAGACGGAGCGCTCGGCGCGCTCGGGATTCCGGGCGCCCAGAGCCTGCCCGACCATAGTGGCAGCCGCGTTGGCCACCCCCGACGCCGGCAGCAGCGCGAAGATGACGATGCGGATGGCGATGGTGAAACCGGCCACCGCCGAGCTGCCGAAGCCCGCCAGCAGGCGCATCAGCCCGATCCAGCTCGCCTGGCCGATGAAGACCTGCACGGCCCCCGTGCCCGAGAGCCGCAGCAGGCGCAGCATGACCCCGGCGCGGACGCGCAGGTGGCGCGCGCGCACCCGCAGCCGACCCTGGCTCAGGAACAGCGTCAGCAGCTGCGCCACGACGGCTATGCCCCGCCCCGTCGTGGTCGCCACGGCCGCCCCGGTCACGCCCAGCCTGGGGAACGGTCCCAGCCCGAAGATCAGGCAGGGATCGAGCACCAGGTTGATGCCGTTCGCGAGCCAGAGCACGCGCATGGCGATGGCCGCGTCGCCCGCGCCGCGGAAGGCCGCGTTCAGCAGGAACAGCAGCAGGATCGCGCCGTTGCCCGCCAGCATGATGGTGGCGAAGCCGCCGCCCGCACGCACGATGTCGGCGTCGGCACCCATCAGGCGCAGCAGCGCACGGGCGTGCAGCCCGCCCGCGATGCCCAGCGCCGCCGAGGTGAGGACCCCCAGCACGATGGCCTGCACCGCCGCGGTGGCCGCGCCCTCCTCGTCCCGCTCGCCAATGCGCCGCGCCACCATGGCGGTGACGCCGATACTGAGCCCCCAGGCCACGGTGTACACCATGGTCAGCAGCGACTCCGTCAGGCCGACGGCCGCCGTCGCGGAGGCGCCCAGCCGGGACACGAAGGCGATGTCCACAATGGCGAACACGGACTCCATGGCCATCTCGAGCACCATGGGCACGGCCAGCAGCACCACGGCCCGCGCCACGGGCCCGGCCGTGGGATCGCCGCCCTGCCCGCGCACCGCCGCCCAGACCAGTCCGGGCCATTCGCGAATGTCGCCCGCGTGTCGCTCTATGGTTGAAGCCATGGTAGACATATGTGCTCCGCGAAAACAGCGGCCCCCCGGTACCAGAGGCACCGGGGGGCCGCTCGCGTCAAGCGCGCATGCTCGTTCCCTAGGGTGCCTCACCATTCAGCACGAACGTGCTCCGGACCACGCCGGCCGTCGCAGGACGCAGGTCGACGGCGCGGGCAGGGCCCGCGGTCGGCGCGTCGAACGGCTGGAAGTGGCTGGTGAGGTTCCGCATGTCGGCATCCGTTGCAGGGTGTGGCCCCAGGATAGAAGGACGACGCCGCGTGCACAAGGGCGCAGGGATGACGGCGGCACCGCGCCGACCGCTCGCCGCGAGCGAGCGAATGCACCATCTTCCCCGACCTGAGCATCCGGCCCCACCGAACCGACGGGCGTCCCATGGCCTACACCGCCGAACACCTGTTGCAGCTCCTGAACCTGGAGCCGCTCGAGGTCAACATCTACCGCGGGCAGAACCGCGACATCGGCACGGCACGGGTGTTCGGGGGGCAGGTGCTGGCTCAGGGGCTGGTGGCGGCGCGTCGGACGGTGGACGACGAGCGCGATGCGCATTCCCTCCACGGCTACTTCATCCTGCCGGGGGACCTGGAAGCGCCCATCGTCTATTTCGTGGACCGGCTGAGGGACGGGAAGAGCTTCGCGACGCGGCGGGTCACCGCCATCCAGCACGGCCGCGCCATCTTCAACATGTCGGCGTCCTTCCACGTGGCGGAGCCGGGGCCGGAGCACCAGGAGCCGATGCCGGCGGTGCCGCCGCCGGAGTCGGTGGAGCCGGAGCTGGACCTGATCCGGGGCATCGCGGACCGGATTCCCGAGTCGCTGCGCGCGGTCCTGACGCAGGACCGGCCGCTGGACTTCCGCCCCGTGGATCCGGTGGACCCCTTCAGCCCTTCCGCGCGGCCGCCCTTGAAGTACATGTGGGTGCGGGCCCAGGGCAGGCTTCCCGACGAGACGCTCTCCCACCAGGCGGTGCTGGCCTACGCCTCCGACTACGGCCTGCTGGCCACGGCCTTGCTGCCCCACGCCCTCTCCATCCGCACGCCCGGGCTGCAGGTGGCCACGCTCGACCACGCCGTCTGGTTCCACCGCCCGTTCCGCGCCGACGAGTGGCTGCTCATCGCCATGGACAGCCCGGCCGCATACGGCGCGCGGGGCTTCGCCCGGGCGAGCGTCTTCACCCGGGACGGCCGCCTGGTGGCCTCACTGGCGCAGGAGGGGCTCACGCGCGTGCGCGCAGAACCCCGGGCCTAGGCCGGCGCGCCAGCCATCTCCGGCGCCGGCGCGGGCGCCGCCGTCAGGGCCCCGTGCAGACCAGGCAGACCGGGTCGATGTAGGCCTTCCCCCTCGCGACCCGCTCCAGGAAGGAGCGGGTGTAGATGCGGATCATGCTCAGCCCGCGGTAGACTTCCACCCGGGCCACTTCCCCCGTGCGGTAGCTCTCGATCACCGACGTTCCGCCCGCCGACGGATTCTCGTCCAGGTAGACCTTGGCCGGCATGGCGACCCCGCGCGCCAGCATGCACTCCCTCTCGCCGGCCGGGCCCGTCGCCTGATCGATGCCGGACGGGCAGGGGATGAGCTGCACGTTGGCGTACGTCTTGAGGAAGTCGTCCAGTGTGGTCTCCGGCACCGACGCCAGTGTCTTCACTCCGAAGGCGTCGGAGGAGAAGCCGCTCGCCCGGCGCCGCGCGTCCACGCGCTGGTAGGTCACCTCCAGCGCCGCCAACATGATCGGGCGGGGCGGGATCAGCATGAACGCGGTAAACCCCTGCTGGAAGTCCGCCGCCTCCGTCACGGTGGAATACCCCAGGGAGCCGGCGGTCAGCGTGTAGTGCCCGGGGATGACGCCCGGAAAGGCGAAGAACCCCAACGAGTCGGTGAACACGCGTCGCTTCAGCTCCTGCAGCTCGACGACGCCCGCGATGATGGGCTGCTTGCTGTCCGCGTCGACGACGTAGCCCTCCACCGTGAAGCGTTCCTGCGCGGCGACCGGACGGGGCGGGCCCACGAGTCCAGCGGCGCAGCCGCCGATGACGGCGGCGAGGAGGATGGCGGCTTTCACTTCTGCGACGCCGCCGCGCCGGCGGCCGTGCGCGGCCGCGAGCGGTCCGCCGGTGCCGGCCGCTTCGCCAGGATCGGCGGCTTCGCCGCCAGCTCGCGCGTGACCTCCGCGATGCCCGCCTCGAGCTGCGGGTCGATCCCCTTCGCCTGCTGCGCCGGGTCCTCGTCCACGACGATGTCCGGATCCACGCCGTGCCCCTCGATGATCCACTTCCCGTCGGTGCTGTAGATGGCGAAGGTCGGCACGGTGATGCCGCCGCCGTCCACCAGTCCGGGCACGCCGCTGATCCCGATCAGCCCGCCCCACGTCCGCGTGCCGATCAGGGGGCCGACCTTCTCCGACTTGAAGTAGTAGGGGAAGGCGTCGCCGCCGGAGCCGCTCCAGCCGTTGATGAGCATGACCGCCGGACCGTTGTGCGCCACGGGCGGCCACTGCCAGTCGTGGCCGTCGCGCACCGCCCAGTAGTTGAGCACCGGCCGGTTCAGCAGCTCCACGAAGCGGTCGGGGATCTGGCCGCCGCTGTTGAAGCGCTCGTCCACGATCAGCCCGTCCTTGTCGAACTGGCCGTAGAACTGGCGCGCCAGCTCGGACTGGCCGCCCAGCCCTGTGTCGGGCACATAGATGTACCCGACACGGCCGTGCGTCGCCTCGTCCACCCGCTCCCGCTTGGCCTCGATCCACGCCAGGTTGCGCAGCCGCGCCTCACTGGTCAGCATCTTCACCACGACGCTGCGCGCGCCTTCCGAAGAGGGCTTGTCATTGACCAGCAGCTGCACGGTCTTGCCGCCCAGCCCATCGAAGGCCGCCCACGGGTCCTCGGCCGGGTCCAGCTTCCGGCCACCGACCGCCAGCACGTAGTCCCCTTCCTTCACGTTCACGCCGCTCTCGAGCAGGGGTGACCGCACCTCGGTCTCCCAGGGTGCGGCGCGCACGATGTGCTTGACGCGGTAGGCGCCGTTCTCGAGCGACCAGTCCACGCCCAGCAAGCCGACGTTCCGGCGAGGCGCCTCTTCCAGGTCGCCGCCGCCCTTGTAGGTGTGCGAGCTGTTCACCTCGGCGATGAACTCGCCGATCACGAAGTCGACGTCCTCGCGCGTACGGGCGTCCGCCAGCAGCTTCCCATACTCCGCCTTCTGCGCCGCCCAATCCACGCCGTGCATGTTGGCGTCGTAGAAGTAGTCACGGTAGAAGCGGTAGGTGTCGTCGAACATCTGCCGCCACTCGGCGCGCGGGTCCACGCTGGCCTCCATGGACGCGACCGCCAGCGTCTTGTCGATCTTCTGCTTGGGCTTCAGGTCCAGGATGGCGAACCGCTCGCCATCACGCACCATGACCTTGTTGCCATCGGCGGAGAACTCGGCGTCGTTCACGCCCTCGACCACCGACTCCTCCTTGCGGTCCTTGAGGTCCCAGTAAGCGACGTCGCTCTTCGCGTCCGGGGCGGATCCGGCCCGCGGCCGCCGCAGGTACACGAGCTTTCCGGCTACGCCCACGAGGTCCCCGTACGTGCCCGCGGGCACGGGCAGCAGCACCGCACGCGCCTCCAGGCCGGCCGCGTCGATCTCCACCGGCTTCACGGCCGGCGGCGGCGCGGCGTCCCTTTTCGGCTCGGCCTTGCCCTTCGCCGCATCCGGCTTCGGCGCCTCCGGCGGCTTGATGCCGGGGTCCTCGTCGTCCTTGGGCGCCAGCGGCGAGGCCACGTCGGGGCGCAGCGCGGTGGCCAGGATCTGCGTCGCGTTGGGATAGGTCCAGGTCCCCTCGTAGCTGCCATAGACCGGCGTCATCGCCCGGTCCGAGAGGAAGTACAGGTACTTGCCGTCGGGATCGAAGGCGGGATCGCTGGCGCCGTAGAAGCCCGACGTCGCCTGCTTCGTCTCGCCCGAGCGGGTGTCGAACAGGAAGATCGCTTCCCGCCGGCTGGGCAGGTCGCGCTGGTACGCCAGCCAGCGGGAGTCCGGCGACCACGACGGCCGCCAGTTCGCCAGCGCGCCGTTGGTATAGTAGTTGGCCTTGTCCACTACCTTGTCGGCACCGGTGGCCACGTCCACCATGTGGACCTTCATCGCCTGGTCCACGAACGCCACCTTCTTCGAGTCCGGCGACCAGAAGGGGTGGTAGCGGAAACCGGCACCGAGCTTCGTCACCGTGCGCTCGCTCCCGGTGCCGTCCGCCGGCCGCACCGTCAGTTCGTATTCGCCGGTGCGGTCGCTGAAGTAGGCGACCCACTTCCCGTCCGGCGACCACGACGGTGACCGCTCCGCCACCCCGGAGCTGTTGGTCAGGTTGCGGACGACGCCCTCCTCCGCCGGCAGCGTGAAGATGTCGCCGCGCGCCTCGATCAGCGCGCGCTTCCCCGTCGGCGAGAGCCACCAGCTGTCGATGCGCCGGGCGACGTTCACCGTGCGCGGCCGCAGCGTCGCCAGGTCCGTGACCACGTTGATCCTGACCTCGGAGGGCTTCTCCGTGGCCAGGTCCAGCAGGTACAGGCGCCCGCCGTTCTCGAACACGATGTCCCTGGGCCCGATCGACGGGAAGCGCACGTCGTACTCGTCGAAGCTCGTGACCTGACGCAGCTGCGAGGGCTCCGCCGGGTTCGTCGCCCACAGGTTGTTGCGCTCGTTGGCGCCCCGGTCGCTCATGAAGTAGAGCGTCGATCCGTGCCACATCGGCTGGGTGTAGTTGGCCTTGCCGTCGGTCAGCTTGCGCGCCGTGCCCTTCTCCAGGTCGAAGAGCCAGATGTCCTGCATCCAGCCGCCGCGGTAGCGCTTCCACGTGCGGAAATCGGTCGTCGAGGGCGTGTAGGCGATCTGCTTCCCGTCCGGCGAGATGGCGCCGAAGTCGCCGTACGGCATGGGCAGCACCTTCGGCAGCCCGCCGGCGGCGCTCACCAGGAAGAGCTTGTCGAAGCGGTCCTTCTCGCTGGTCATGGAGGACGCGAAGAGCAGCGACTTCCCGTCTGGCGTCCACCCGTTCACCAGGTCCGGCGCGGGGTGGTGCGTGATCCGTCGCGCCTCGCCTCCAAGTGTCGGAATGACATAGACATCGAGGTTACCGTCGTAGTTGCCGGTGAACGCGATCTGCGAGCCGTCCGGCGAGAAGCGCGGGAAGCTCTCCTCGCCTCTGGCGCTGGTGAGCCGCGCCGCCGTGCCGCCGGACCTGGGCACGACCCAGACGTCGCCCGCGTACACGAAGGCGATGCGGTCCGCGGAGACCGCAGGGTACCGCAGCATCCGCGCATCCACCTGAGCGCCGAGCGGCAGGGCGCTCACGGCAGCGAGCAGCAGCGCGAACGCCGCCGCACCAGGGAGCGAATGGCGCATCACGACCTCGATCGGGTTGGGGCTGGGTTGGACCGGGCATGGTGCAGCCCGGACGCCATGATAAGCGCTGGTGTCGCGGCTGTCGACCGGGCTGGTGCGACGCCGGGCATCTGCCTTGGACGCGCCTGCCGTCGGAAGGGTTGCAGCGTCTGGCCCATTGGTTGCCAGCGCCCTCGAGTCAAGCCGCACGCGAGCCGACCCCCGCCGGGAGGGAACCTGCTCGACCTGGAGATCAACATGCTGCCAAGCGGCGCCCGTTGAAGGCACTGTGTGAAAAGGCCGACATTACGATTGACGAGTCGAAGTGGAGGTGTTGGAGCAGGCCACGCACCCCACGAGGCTGGTGAAGCAGATCGAAGCCGTGGAAGAGGAGAGGCGCGTCAGAAGGAAAGAGCTGCGCCTGCACTTCAAAGAAGATCACGAGTGAACAACGTACGAGTGCTAATGCGCCATTCACACCTCTTGTAGAGTGACGTCCACACCGTTATTATTGAATAGACTACCAGTCTCCTGGAACTCGCCCCACCCCCGATGCAGGGACTCCGCAGTGTCGACGCCGATCGGCCTCTTCGCCCGTACCGCCGCACTCGCTTTGAGCGCCGCGCTAGGAACGTCCGCCTGCCGCGACAGCATCGCCCCCGCGTCACCCGACGTCCCCGTCGTCCAGCTCACGCTGGACTCGACCACGATCTCGATCGGCGACAGCGTGCGGCTGACCATGCTCCCGGTGCTGCCTCCGGGCCACGTGCCCCCGCTGACCTGGACGTCCTCGGACACGACGATCGCGAGCGTCACGGGCGGGCTTGTCCGCGGCCTGCGTCCGGGCCGCGCCACCATCACGGCGGCGGGTGAAGGCGCGCGCGACAACGCCGTCATCACCGTGGACAGCCTGCTCCTTTCGCCGGTTCGGGGGTCGGTCTTCCAGCGCCAGGGCGCCAAGCCGGTCGCGGGTGCCGTGGTGACCGTGCGCAGCTTCTCCGGCTCCGGGTGCTCCGGCGCGGAAGTGCGCCGCCGGACCGCGACCGTGGGTGCGGATGGTTCTTTCGCCACGGCCATCCCCCTGCAGCGCTTCAGCGCCCCGGGCGGCGACTGCGTCGAGGTTTCCGTGCAGCCGCCCGAGAACAGCGGTCTGGCCGTGCGCTTCAACCTGGCGCCGGACACGCAGCGCGTGCCCTTTGGCGGCGACGTCAT
>JADGQX010000188.1 GCA_017881445.1 Gemmatimonadota bacterium
CGCAAACACGTCGTCGCCCTGGGCCGCCACGGCTGCGAGGTGCCGATCGAGGCCGCCACCCGCCTGCAAGGCGCCAGCACGCCCCACCCAGCCGCCGCTAAGGCCCACCGGCCCCCGCTGCCGCGCGGCCCCATCCAGATCCCCGCCGCCCGACCACCGGCGAGGCGTCTCTGACGACCCACCCCGCTATCGCCTTGAGCCCATCCGCTTGAGCCCATCCGCCATGGCCGCTCTCCTTCACGCCGCCCTTGACCGGACCCGCCTACCGATTCATCTTCGCCAAGTGCCGAAAGTGGCGCTTGAAATTCCTATCCCTCTGGCCGCGCTCGATCCGGCCTGCATGCGCGGCCAAGCCGAGCGAAACCCGCCAACCGAGCCTTCGCCGCCGGCCATTGGCGGCTTGAGCGCGGCTCCGCTCACGCCTCCACCCTCAAAGCCCTCCCCGCCAGCACTCCCGTGTGCTCCCCCTCCTTCACCGCGAGCCGCTATCCCTGACGGCAAGGATCGGAGTGCCTACCAATATGTGAACAGTCGCCTCGTTACCTTTTCCGATCCCTCATGGAAACAGGATCCTGCCGTGGACGAGGCCAGGCTCGTCGATGTGAAAACCGGCAAGGCGGAACGGCCACCATTTATTCAGCGCGCGAATTATATGCCCGGCCGATCCTGGGGAGGTTATACTGACCATCTACAAAACATAACTATTATCAAAAAAGAAGAAGGAACATGAATCCAGCGAAAGGAGTTTGGCCATGAAGAGATATGCCCATATTTTTTTAGCATTATTGTTGTCTTCCATGCTTTCGATAACTTTCGCGGTCAATGCCTTTGCTGATGGGGGAATTGTACTCGCTCAGGTACAGAAGCAGAAACCGCAACCGGGAATTACGCGGTCGGCGATCACCAAAACAAACGCTCCAACGATTCCAGTCGGTAGCGCGCCGGTAAACAGCTCTCTGCCTACCGTCTCCGGTACCCCAGGGCGGGGCCAGACGCTCACGGCCGCGAACGGCACCTGGACGAATTCGCCGACCGGCTACACGAACCAATGGCGCCGCTGCGACTCCTCCGGTAACGGCTGCTCGGATATCGCCGGCGCGACTTCGAGCACCTACCAAGTCCAAGCCGCGGACGTCGGCTCGACGATCCGCGTCGTAGTCACCGCCGCGAACGCCTCCGGCTCCGGTGCACCCGCCACCTCGGCCCAGACCGCGTTAGTCGGCACCCCGCCGGTGAACACCGGCAGCAGCTTCAGTCTCCCGACGATCTCCGGTACGGCTCGGGCGGGCGAGACCCTCACGGCCTCAACCGGCCCGTGGACTCAATCTCCAACCTCCTACTCCTACCAGTGGCGCATCTGCGACTCGACCGGTTCCGGCTGCTTGGACGCGGGCGCCAACGCCAGTACCTTCTCGCTGGCGATCCGGGATATCGTCGGCGCGACCATCCGAGTGGTCGTCACCGCCAGGAATGCCTACGGCTCGGGAAGCGCCACCTCGGTTCAGACCGCCGTGGTGGTTTCCGGTGCGCCCATCAACACTGTTCTTCCGACGATCACCGGCTGGCCCGGCGTGGGGCAGACACTCACGGCCTCGAACGGCTCATGGAACCCGGCTGCGACCTTGCCCTACTCGTACCAGTGGCGCCGCTGCGACTCTGCCGGAAACAACTGTGCAAGCATCTCGGGTGCCAGCCCGACTTCGGGTACCTACACGGTCCAGGCCGCCGATGTCGGCTCGACGATCCGCGTCATCGTTTCCGCATATAACGCCTACGGCCTCGGGAATGCCACCTCGGCCAAGACCGCGATAATCGCCGTCCCGCCGGCGAATACCGCTCTCCCGTCGATCTCCGGCACGACTACTGTGGGTCAACTGTTGTCGGCCTCGAACGGCTCCTGGAGCAGCGTCATCCCGATCACTTATTCCTACCATTGGCGCCGCTGCGACTCCTCGGGGTCGAGTTGCGTGGACACAGGCATGGGGGGGGCCAACTATCTGCTCCAGGCTGCGGACTACCAGCACACAATCCGTGTCGTCGTCACCGCTTCCAGCGCCTACGGCCCCGGTGCTCCCGGCCCCGGTGCTCCCGCCACCTCGGCCCAGACCGCGGTCGTTGCGGCATTGCGATGAGAATCAGGAGGCGCTCGTTCTCGTCCCTTCCCGGCGCACCAGAGGACGGATCTGTCTTGTTTAACAACCACAACCAGATCCCGCATCCGCCGGCCAGCGGCGGACGGCCCGGTTCGCCTCTGTGGACTCCGTGCCTCCGTGGTGAAATCGCCGTTCGGAGGACGCCCGGAATGTAGCGGCGCACGATGTCGCCCAAAACAGCGGCGCCCCGGTCGCATGGAGACCGGGGCGCCGTGCGCTCTTCGATGAGCGAAGGGCTCTCTACGCCCGGGTGACGTTCGCTGCCTGCAGACCCTTCTCCGTCTGCTTGACCTCGAACTCGACCTCTTCGCCCTCGGCGAGGGTCTTGAACCCTTCCATGTTGATCGCCGAGAAGTGGACGAAGACGTCCTCGCCCTCGGGCTGCTCAATGAAGCCGTACCCCTTGGCATCATTGAACCACTTGATGCGCCCTTTCGCCATCGGAGCTGCCTCCTACGAAGGTTCCTGCTGTGTGGATCGCCCCGCGAAGGTAAAGAGGTGTTTATTTGCGTGTCAAGGAAAATTTTGTTTGAAAATCGCCGCTGGGTCCGCGGCAAGCGTCGCGTCAGGCCAGGGCGGAGACGATCCAGGCGAGGGCGGCGCCGGCGATGGGTACCAGCAGATTATCGTCGAAACGGAGGGGCGCCGACTCCAGCAGCGCGAGCAGCGCGGCGACGATGGCGGCACCGCCGGGTCCGAGCGCGGGCGTGGCCCAGCCCACCAGGAAGGCCACGCTGCCGAAGGCCAGGGCGCCCTCGACACTCTTGCCGGAGGCGAAGCGGTGGGCACCCCAGGCGCGGCCGACGAGGGCGCCGGCGGCGTCGGCGTAGGCGGCGTAGCCCAGGCCGGCGACGGCGATGGCGCGGGGGAAGATCAGCACGGTGATGGCGAAGCCGAGGGCGAGCATGGTCCCGCCGGTCAGGCGCCGATCCTCGGCCGGGCGGAGTACGGGTTCCAGGACGCCGCGGAAGGCGCGACCCAGGGCCGGCCAGCGCAGGCGGGCCGCGTCGACGCCCAGGGCGATGAGCGCGGCGGCCAGGAAGAAGACCCGGCCGGCCAGGGGCGGCAGCATCCAGGCGAGGAGGATGGCGACGGACGCGAGCGCCATGTGCATGAGCTTGCGCGGCGCCTCCCGGGCGAGCGACGCCAGCCCTCGAACCGGGGCATCGGCGGCCGCCGCGCCGGGCGCTTCCTCGCCGGAAGGCGGGCGCTCAGCCACCGGGCACCGGGTCCCGCTCCCCGACGAACGCCTTCTCCTTGATGCAGGCCGCGAACTGGCCGGGGGCCTTCAGGGCGAGCGGCGGCACGATGCGGGCGCAGTCGGCGTCCTTGAGGGGGTGGGGGCAGCGCGGGTGGAAGGGGCAGCCCGGGGGGGGCGCGGCGGGGCTGGGCACGTCGCCGGGAAGCACGATGCGGCCCGCCTTGCGTGTGGGGTCCGGCACGGGCACGGCGGAAAGCAGGGCGCGGGTGTAGGGGTGCTTCGGCGCCCCAACCACGGCGCGCGCGTCGCCGATCTCCACGATGCGCCCGAGGTACATCACGGCGATGCGGTCGCTCACGTGCTCGACCACGGACAGGTCGTGGGCGATGAACAGGTAGGCCAGGCCCAGCCGCTGCTGCAGCTCCTGCAGCAGGTTCAGCACCTGCGCCTGCACGGAGACGTCGAGCGCCGACACCGGCTCGTCGCACACGATGAACTCCGGCTCGACGGAAAGCGCCCGGGCTATGCCGATCCGCTGGCGCTGGCCGCCGCTGAACTCGTGGGGATAGCGGGCGGCGTGCTCCGGGGCCAGGCCGACCAGCGAAAGCAGCTCGAGCACACGGGCGGTGGCGGCAGCGCCCCGGGCGAGGCGGTGGACGGCCAGCACCTCGCGGATCGTATCCCCCACGGTCATGCGGGGATTGAGCGATCCGTACGGGTCCTGGAAGACGATCTGCATGCGACGCCGCAGCCGGCGCAGCGCGTCCGCCTCCAGCTCGAAGACGTCCTCGCCCGCGAAGCGCACCGAGCCGGCCGTGGGCTCGACCAGGCGCAGCAGGGTGCGGCCGGCCGTGGTCTTGCCCGATCCCGACTCGCCCACCAGCCCCAGCGTCTCACCCCGGCGCACGGCGAACGTCACGCCGTCCACCGCCCGGACCTGCCCCACCTCCCGGGCGAAGAACCCGCGCCGGATCGGGAAGTGCTTCTTCAGCCCCCGCACATCCAGCAGCGCATCCGTCGGCGCAGGCAGCGATTCCTGCGTCGCGCCGCCCGTGTCGCTGTCACCCTTCGAGGGGGGAAGCGAGACCGTCATGGCGACGCCCGCCGCTCCGGGTGCGTCTCCAGCCAGCAGCGCACGTCGTGGGTCGGCGCAGAGGTACCGGCGCCGGACGCCTGCGCTACGACGTCGCCGGTGCCCGCCCGGAAGAGAGGCGGCGCCTCCCGCCGGCACAACTCCCAGGCATGGGGGCAGCGAGTATGGAAACGGCAGCCGCCGGGCCAGCGGACCGGGTTCGGCACCGTGCCGGGAATGACGGTCAGCAGCTCCATGCGCCGGCCGAGCCGGGGGATGGAGGCGAGCAGTCCCTGGGTGTAGGGGTCGCGGGGGTCGCGGAAGATGGCTTCCACGGGCCCCTGCTCCCGCACCTGGCCGGCGTACATGACCACCACGCGGTCGCAGACCTCCGCGACCACGCCCAGGTCGTGGGTGATGAGGACGATGGCCATGCCCAGCCGCCGGCGCAGCTCGGCCAGCAGCTCCAGGATCTGCGCCTGGATGGTCACGTCCAGGGCGGTAGTGGGCTCGTCGGCGATGAGCAGGTCGGGCTCGCAGGAGAGCGCCATGGCGATCATGACGCGCTGCCGCTGCCCGCCCGAAAGCTCGTGGGGATAGGTATCCACGCGCTCCTCGGGGTCCGGCAGCCCGACGAGTCCCAGCAGCTCGATGGCCCGGGCCCGCGCCGCCTCCTTCCCCACCCGGCGATGCAGGCGCACGGTCTCGGCGATCTGCTCGCCCACGGGGAAGACCGGGTTCAGCGACGTCATCGGCTCCTGGAAGATCATGGCGACGTCGTTGCCGCGGATCTCCCGCATCCGCTTTTCCGGCGCGTCCACCAGCTCCTCTCCCTTCAGCCGGATGGAGCTGCCGGCGACGATTTCGCCCGGCGGCCGCGGGATGAGCCGCATGATCGAAAGCGACGTCACGCTCTTGCCCGACCCCGACTCCCCCACGATCCCCAGCACCTCGCCCTGGTGCACGTGGAAGGACACGCCGTCCACGGCCCTGGCCAGCCCGCCATCCGTGCGGAAGTACGTGCGCAGCTCCGTGACCTCGAGCAGGGGGCTCCCCATCAGTCCCTCAGCCGGGGATCGAGGGCGTCGCGCAGGGCATCGCCCACCAGGTTGAAGGCGAGGACCGTCAGCACGATGACCAGGCCAGGGAAGGTGGCGACCCACCAGGCGCCGATCAGGTTCTGCCGGCCGTCGGAGACCATGCTCCCCCACGACGGCGTGGGTGGCTGCACGCCCAGTCCCAGGAAGGAGAGCCCCGCTTCGGTCACGATGGTGTTGCCAATGCCCAGGGTGGCCGTGACGATCACGGGCGCCAGCACGTTGGGGATCAGGTGTCGGAAGATGATGCGCCAGCGCCCGAACCCGAGGGCGCGCGCCGCCTGGATATACTCCCGCTCCCGCAGGCTGAGCACGTCGCCCCGGACGATGCGCGTCGTCCCCGGCCACTGGGTCAGCCCCAGCACCAGGATGATGAGCGTCAGCGAGGGGGAGAAGAGCGCCACCAGCAGGATGAGCAGCACCAGCCGCGGGAAGGCCAGCACCATGTCCGTGAAGCGCATGAGCGCGCTGTCGACCCAGCCGCCGAGGTAGCCGGCGATGGCGCCGAAGAGCGTGCCGATGGTCACGCTGATCCCGGTGGCGACGAAGCCGATCGCCAGCGAGATGCGGGCGCCGTAGAGCACGCGGCTCAGGATGTCGCGGCCGAACTGGTCGGTGCCCAGCAGGTGCCCGGGGCTGAGGGGCGCCAGGTAGCTGTTGGCCATCATGTCCGTGGGCTGCATGATCGGGTCGAAGGGCGAGAGCAGCGGCGCCAGGATGGCCACGGCGTAGAGCGCGAAGATGACGGCGACGCCGGCAATGGCCAGGTGGCTGCGGCGGAAGTGCCGCACGGCGATGGCCCACTGGGAGTCGCCGCGGGGGCGGGCGCTGCGCCGGCGCTCGGCCAGCACATCGGCCTGGGCCAGCGCCCAGACGGCCAGCATGGTGGCGACCAGCCCCAGCACGGCCACCCAGTCGCCGATGGAGGTTCGCTGGTGCCGCTCCACGATGTCCAGCAGCCGCCCCCAGCCGAGGTACAGGCAGCCCAGCAGGAAGCCCCAGGGAAAGAGGAAGAGCACGCCCCGGGCAATGGCCCCCGCGACCAACTGCGCCGCGCCCGGGAGCAGCACCCCCAGCGCCACGGCCCAGCCCGGCGCGCGCCGCACGGGCGTCTCCAGCGCCTCCGCGCCGGTGTCGTCCGGGAAGATCGGGGGGATGGGAGGCTCGCGCTCGGGCATCAGTCGTAGCGGATGCGAGGATCGGCCACGGCGTAGAGCACGTCGGCGATCAGGTTGCCGAAAACGGTCATGAGCGCGAAGAGGAAGCTGGTGGCCATGACCACGGGGTAGTCACGCTGGAGGATGGCATCCACGATCACCCGGCCCATGCCCGGCCAGGAGAAGATCACCTCCACGAAGACCGCGCCGCTGAACAGCAAGGGCAGGTACAGGCCGAAGAGGGTGATGACCGGGATCATCGAGTTGCGCAGCGCGTGCTTCAGGATGACGGTGCGCTCGGGCAGCCCCTTCGCCCGCGCCGTGCGGATGTAGTCCTGGCGGATCACCTCGAGCATCTGCCCGCGGGTGTAGCGGGCGATCCCCGCGGCCAGCACCAGGGAGAGGGTGGTGACCGGGAGCACGAGGTGCGCGGCGCGGTCGAGCAGCTTGTGGCCGAAGGAGAGGTAGTCGTAGTCCACGCCGGTCATGCCCGTGGCCGGCAGGGCGAAGGGTAAGCCCCACTCGTGCCACTTGAGCGAGAAGAGCAGCATGAGCATGAGGCCGAGCCAGAAGGACGGCATGGAGTAGAAGAAGAGCGACGACACGCTCAGCACGCCGTCCGCCACGGAATACTGCCGCACCGCCTGGTAGATCCCGATGGCCACGCCCAGCACGAAAACCACGATCAGCGCCCAGAACGCCAGGATGAGGGTGGCGGGCAGCGCCTCCAGCAGGATGTCCAGCACCGGCCGCCCCTGGGCGAAGGAGTAGCCGAAGTGGCCGGTGAAGAAGGACCCCAGCCATTTGAAGTACCGGATGTAGATCGGCTGGTCGAGACCGAGATTGCGCCGCAGCTGCTCGATGACCGCGACCGGCAGGTTCGGGTTGGAGTACATGGCCGCCGGATCGCCCGGCGCCAGGTTGAGCACGAAGAAGATGAGCGTGGCTACGCCCACGACGAGCGGGATGGCCCCGAGAATCCGCCTGAGCAGGTAGTTCCCCATCCCTCTCCCTCTCCCGTGCTCGTGCTCGGGCTCGGGCTCGGGCTCGTGCTCGGGCCGGTTCGCCCTCTCCCCTCCCCCTCCGCCCTCTCGCCCTCGCCCTCGCCCTAGCCCTCGCCCTGCCGTTCTACCGCTTTCCTCCGCCCGTCAGCCACCAGTCCTTCATGCTGAGCAGCTGGCCGCGCGGGTCCATCACCACGCCGTTCACCCGCTTGTCGCTGGCGGAAAGCTCGGCCCACCAGAACATGAAGGTGAAGGGCTGCTCGTCCTGCAGATCCTGCTCGAAGTCGCTCCATGCCGACTTCGCCTTGCTCTCCGACGTGGCGGACGCGCCCTCGTTCATGAGCTCGTCCAGCCTGGGACTGGCGACGCCGGCGCGATTGGAGGAGCCGGGCACGGTCGCCAGCTTCGAGCTGAAGAGCGCGTACGGCGCCGACGCCACCTGGAAGCTGTCCATCACCCAGTTGGCGAAGGCGGCGTCGTAGTCCCGCGACTTGTACTGCGTCAGGAAGGTCTGGAACTCCATGGGCCGCACGTCCACCTGCACACCGATGCCGCGCAGCTGCGCCTGGATCACCTGCGCCACCACCAGGTTGAAGGGCCGGTTGCTGGTGATGAGTGACACGCGCAGGGGCTGGCCCTTCGGCCCCTCGACCAGGCCGTCCTTGTTGCGGTCGAGGAACCCCGCCTCCGCCAGCAGCTGCATGGCCTTGGTGCGGTCGTAGGGCAGCGGCTTCACGTCCGGTGCCATCGGGCTCCAGGGCGGGATGGGGCCGGTCGCGGGCTTGCCGTAGCCGTAGAGCAGCGCCCGGGTGATCTCCTCGCGGTTCAGCCCCAGCGACATCGCCCGGCGGACCCGCGCGTCGTTGAAAGGTAAGCGCCGGTTGTTCCAGGCGATGAAGTAGACCGTGCGGCCGGGGAAGGCGAAGAGCTGCAGCGAGGGCGTGCTCTTGACCTGGGTGATCTGCTCCGGCGCCAGAGGGATGTCCACCTGGATGCCGCCCGAGAGCAGCTCCGTGATGAGAGTGGAGGGCTCGGGGATGATGCGGAACACCACCCGGTCCGGTGCGGGCGGCCCGCCCAGCGCCTTGGGGAAGTTCAGCTCCCGCTCGACCACCAGCCGGTCGTTGGCCTGCCACATGTTGAAGTGGTACGGCCCGCTGCCCACCGGATGCCGGTTGAAGGGTGCGTTCCGGAGCTGATCCGGCGGGATGTTGGCCAGCACGTGCTGCGGCACGGGCGCCCACCAGAAGTCCTGGATCGCCTGGGCGTGCGGCTGCGAGAAGTGGAACCGGATCGTCCACTGGTTCACCACCTCCGCCCGGTCCACCTTCGAAAGATAGGACTCGGCCAGCATGGACGCCGTGACCGGGTTCTTGGCCAGGTCGAAGGTGAACTTCACGTCCTGGGCGGTCACCGAGGCGCCGTCGTGCCAGTGCACGTCGGTGCGCAGGTGGAACACCACGCCGGTATCCCCGGTCATGTCCCAGCTCTGCG
>JADGQX010000189.1 GCA_017881445.1 Gemmatimonadota bacterium
GGGCGAGGGCGGCGCGCGCCGCGTTACGGACGGTGGGCGCGCAGCTTCACGACGCGATGCTCACGACGCCGTCGTATTCGACGAGGTCGACGGCGGGCTCACAGCGGATGCCCGCCACGACCTCAGGGGACAGGGTGGCGGCAAAGCCCTGGATCGCCACGCTGTAGACGTGCCTCGACGCGAAGCCGTACTTCTGCTCGAGCGCCGTCGTCGTGGCCAGGGCGTCCGTTCCGGAATGAAAGGCGACGATGTACGAGTCGGGTATGCGCAGGTCCGCCTTACCGAGCAGCGGCGCGGGGCTGGTGCACGCGGGCGTAACGACCACCGCAGGGGGCGGCTCGACGATGCGGGCGACGTGGTCGCCGCAGGCCACGAGCAGAACGACCGCGGCCAGGGCGGGAATCCGGAAGTACATCGACATCCCCTTCGCTCTCCATCCAAACCGACGCTCCCTATGATAACGCTCGAACGCCGGTTTCCTGCCGCCCGCCCAGCCGCCGACCACGGGCGGTGGTCGGCAGTGGGCCGTCCGGTCAGGGCGTGGGGCTGCGGCTCAGGATCAGGTAGCCGAAGCGGCGGTCGGCCCGCAGGGCGACGACGCGGCCGTGCTCGCGCACGAAGGTGAAGAGGTTATCACCCTGGCGGAAACGATCGTCGCCGAGGGGGAGGAGCGGGGGCAGCGCGTCGTCGCCGATGCGCAGGGTGAGTGCGCCCGCGGAATCGGTCGCCACCCGGCCAACCACCTCGCCCTCTTCGCCCGGGCCGCGATACTCGCCCACGTATCCGGCCAATGGGCCGCGCGGCGGCACCGACTTCACGGGAGGCGGCGAGCCCAGCAGCAGGACGTCGATGGCGCGGGCGATCTCCGCGGGAGCGACCGGTCCCATGGTGTTGGCGAGCACCACGACGCTCAGGGTGTCGTCCGGGAAGTATTCGACCTGCGCCAGGAAACCCGGGATGGCGCCGCCGTGGAAGTAGGCACGGTGCCCGAGAACGGTGTCGACGGCCAGGCCCTTGGCGTAGCGAAGGCGGGTCCCATCCGCCAGCGTCGAGGGAGCGATCATCTCGGCGTAGGCGGCCGGACCGAGTACCCGGCCGCCATGCAGCGCCCGCGTCCAGGCGACGAGATCGCCCGCGGTGGAGCAGAGGCCGCCCGCGGAGAACGGCCACTCCATGGCGATGTACATCGGGTGGCCGAGACCCTGCCGGCCGGCGGCGTAGCCTCGCACGCGCCGCGGGATGATCGCGTCCTCGTCGCAGTAGCGGGTGTCAACCATGCCCGCGGGAGCGAAAATGTTCTCGCGCAGGTAGTCCGCATACGACTTCCCGGAGACCTTCTCGATGATGTAGCCCAGGAGCACGAAGCCGGAGTTGTTGTACACCATGACCTGCCCCGGCTCGAAATCCCAGGGCGCCGAGGCGACCACCGCCAGGATCGAGTCCGGCGGCAGCCGGCGGGCGAGCAGGTTTCGCATCACGGGCAGCGCGGTGTACGAGCGCAAACCGGACGTATGCGCCAGCAGGTGCCGCAGGGTGACGTGGCGCCCGCCGACCGGGAACGACGGCAGGTACTTCGTCAGCTCGTCGTCCAGCCCCAGCTTTCCCTGCTCCACCAGCTTCAGGATGGCCGCGGCCGTGAACTGCTTGGTCACCGAGCCGACCTCGTACACGGCCCCCGGCGGCGTCGGCACGTCCAGCTCGATGTCCGCGCGGCCGTAGCCCTTCAGCACGAGGGTGTCCCGCCCGCGCACGACCGCGACCGACAGGCCGGCGACGCGGCCGCCCTTCAGGGCGCCGGCGACGATTGAATCGACGGCGGCGGCGATGCGTTGCGCGCCGGCTGGCACCGGCGCGAGGGGGAGGGTGAGGGCGAGGGCAAGGGCGATGCGTTTCATGGCCAGGTCCATGGGTGTGGGGCGCGCACACATAGTATACTACATAGGGTGAACATAGGGAAGGGGCGCAAAAGAGGCGGCGCCTGGGGCGCGCCGGCTAGATCTCGACTTCCAGTCCGTCGTAGGCGGGTTCCACGCCGGCGGGCAGGCGCGCGAGCAGGTCGGCGTGACCCAGGCGGTGGGTGAGGTGGGTGAGGTAGGTGCGCTCGGCGCCGAGGGCGCGGGCGACTTCGACGGCCTCCTCCACATTGAGGTGCGTGGGATGGGGGTGCCCCCACCAGAGGGCATTGAGGACCAGGACGCGCACGCCGCGCAGCGCGTCCATGGAGCGGGCCGGGATGAGCTTGGCATCGGTGATGTAGCCGAGGTCGCCGATGCGGAATCCAAGGGGATTGATGTTGCCGTGGGCAACGGGCACGGGCAGGGCGTCGAAGCCGGCGATGGTGACCGGCTCGTATGGCCGGATCACCCCCAGCTGGATCTCAGGGCGCGTGGTGCCGGGGTGGGGCTCGTAGCCGGGGTCGAAGATGTAGGCGAAGCGGTGGCGCAGCGTGCGGGCGCAGTCCTCGGGGGCGTAGGCGGGGACGGTGCCGCCCAGGTGCGCGGAAAAGACGCGCAGGTCGTCGATGCCGTGGATGTGGTCGGCATGGCAATGCGTGATCCAGACGGCGTCCACGTGCCGGACGCCGGCCTGCAGGAGCTGCAGGCGCAGCTCGGGCGGGGTGTCCACGAGCAGTACGCGCTGGCCGTCGTCGCTGGTGAGCAGCGCCCCGCTGCGGGAGCGGCGGTCGCGGGGGTCGGCGGAGGTGCAGACGGCGCAGTCGCAGCCGACGACGGGGATGCCGAAGGAGGTGCCGGTGCCGAGGAATCGGAGCCTCACACGACCTCGACGCGCATCATGTTGGTGCTGCCCGGGACGTGGAAGGGCACGCCCGCCGTGATGACAATGCGCTGCCCGTGAGTGGCGATCCCCTCCTTGAGCAGGAACTCCCGGGCGCAGGACAGCATGTCCTCGTAGGTGATCTCGCCCGTGAAGCGGACGGGGCGCACGCCCCAGACCAGGGCCATCTGGCGATAGGTCCGCTCCTGGTCGCTGACGGCGACGATGGGGACCGAGGGCCGGTAGCTGGAGACCAGCCGGGCGGTCAGGCCGGTGCGGGTGAAGCTGACCAGCGCCGGGGCGCCGAGCAGGCCCGCCGCCTCGACGCTGGCGGCGGCCACGGCATGCTCCGTGGGGGTGGCGCCGCGGCGCAGGTGGTCGTGGACGGGCATGTCGTACTTCGGCCCCCCCTCGAAGGCGTCGCTGCGCTCGATCTCGCCGGCAATGCGCGCCATGGCATCCACGGCCAGGAGCGGGTACTTCCCGGCGGCGGTCTCCCCCGAGAGCATGACCGCATCCGTGCCGTCCAGGAGCGCGTTGGCCACGTCGCTGACCTCGGCGCGGGTGGGACGCGGGTTCTCGATCATGGACTCGAGCATCTGCGTGGCCGTGATCACGGGCCTGCCGTACAGGTTGGCGAGCTGGATGATACGCTTCTGCGCCATGGGCACCCGCTCGAAGGGCAGCTCCACGCCCAGGTCGCCGCGGGCCACCATGACGGCGTCGGTAGCGGCCAGGATCGGCTCCAGCTCCTCAAGGGCGGTGTCCTTCTCGATCTTGGCCACCACCAGCGTGCCCGCCGGCACGCGCCGGCGCAGGTCCAGGATGTCGCTGGCGTGCTGCACGAAGGAGAGGCCGACGTAGTCCACCTCGTGCTCGACGGCGAAGGCCAGGTCGGCGATGTCCTTCTCCGTGAGCGCGGGCACGCTGACCCGAACACCGGGGAGGTTCATCCCCTTGTGCTCCCCGAGCAGCCCGCCGCGGACGACCCGCGCGTGCACGCGGCCGCCTTCCACGCGCGTGACCACCAGCTCCATGGCGCCATCGTCCAGCAGGATGCGGTTGCCGGCGACGACGTCGTCCGCCAGCCCCGGGTACGCCTGCGGGATCTCCGACCCCGTCTCGGTGCCTTCGGGCGCCAGCACCACCTCCGCGTCCTCGCGCAGGGGGAGAGGCGCGGGCAGGGCGCCGATGCGGATCTTGGGCCCGGCCAGGTCGGTCAGCACCGCCATGGGCTTGTCCAGCGACGCGGCCGCCTGCCGTACCCAGCCGATGACCTCGGCGTGGGCGTCATAGCTGCCGTACGCCATGTTGAGGCGGACCACGTCCACGCCGGCCGCGGCCAGCCGGGCGACCATGTCCCGCGTGCCGGACGCGGGGCCGATAGTGGCGACGATCTTGGTGCGCAACGTTCTCCCCGTTCCCCTTCGCTCAGTCCCTCCAGACCAGCTCGCCGCCGACCACGGCCGCGACGCAGCGCAGCTGCAGCAGCTCCGCGCCCGTAGCCGAGAGCGGGTCCCGGTCCCAGGCGACGAAGTCGGCGCGGGTGCCGGGGGCGAGCGGGGTCGAGTCCCGCGACGCGCCCGAGGCAAGCGCCGGGCCGAGCGTGAAAGCGCGCAGCACATCCTCCATTCCGAGCCGCTCCCCGGGGAACCACCCCGCCGCGGGCTCGCCCGCCAGGTCCTGGCGCAGGGTGGCGGCCCAGAAGGCCAGGCGCGGGTCCACGGGCTCCACCGGGGCATCGCTGCCGAAGGCCAGGACGCCCGGCCAGGGCTGGGCGCGGGAAGGGGCCTCGCGTGAGTATGCGCCGGGGCGCTCGCCTGCGGATGGGGCGATGGGGGGATGGGGGGATGGGGGGACGGGCGTCCGCGACATCTCCCACTGTCCCACTGTCCCACTCTCCCGCTCGTTCGTTGCTCCGCGCAAAAGCGATCGGAAGGCATAGGCGCCGGCGCAGCGCTCCTCGCCCCAATGCACCAGCGCCGGGCGCCAGTCGCTGATCAGGTGGGCGGGCTGCATGGAGGCCACGATGCCGGCGCGGGCGGCGTCCGCCAGACGGTCGGGCGGACAGAGTTGCAGGTGCTCGATGCGGTGGGGCATGGCGGGGACGCGCAGCGCGGGGTCCGCGAGCACGTCCAGCGCCCGCTCGACGGCGGCGTCGCCAATGGCGTGGACGGCGGCGGCAATGCCGGCCCGCGCTGCCCGCGCCACGACCTCTCGCAGCGTCTCGGCCGACAAGGCGTCCAGCCCCCGGTTGCCGGGCTCGCCCACGTAGGGCTCGCGCAGGAGCGCGGTGCGGGAGCCGAGGGCGCCGTCGAGGAAAAGCTTCAGGGCGCCGGTGCGGATCCACTCGCCGCCGAAGCCGCTGCGCAGACCGAGGCGGATGGCGTCGTCCAGCCGGTCGGCGGGGATGTGCTGCAGCACCCGCAAGCGGAGCAGGTCGCGCTCCTGCAGCCGCTGGAGCAGCCAGAAGGTGTCCGGCTCGCGCACATGGATGCCGGGGAAGGAATGGACGCCGGTGATGCCCAGCCGGTGCAGCGCGGCCTGGGCGTCCAGCAGCGCCGCCTCCGCCCGGGCAACGGAGGGCGGCGGCAGGCGCGTGGCCACGAGCTGGGCGGCCATCTCCAGCAGCACACCCGTGGGCTGGCCGTCGGCATCGCGCACGATGACGCCGCCCTCGGGGTCGGGCGTGTCGGCGCCGATGCCCACCTGCTCCAGGGCCCGCGAATTGACCCAGAGGGCGTGCATGTCGTGGCTCTGGAGCACGACCGGCCGGTCCGGCGCCACGGCGTCCAGCAGCGAGCGGAGCGGGTAGGCGCCGCCCCAGTGGTGGGCGTTCCAGCCGCGTCCGCGCAGCCAGACGGCAGAGCGGGAGTCCGCCCCCCCACCCTGCCGCCCCGGAGAGTCGGAGAGCGGGAGAATGCCCGCGCGCCCGGCGGTGTCTCCCGCTCCCCCGCTCCCCCGCTCTCCCGCTCCGCCGTCCAGCGCCCGCCCGACCGCCTCCGCCACCTCGTTCGGCGAGCGGCAGGATGCCAGCTCCAGCTCCTGCCGGGAGAGGGCCCACTCCAGCAGGTGGATGTGGGCGTCGGTCAGGCCGGGGGTGATGGTACAGCCGCGCAGGTCGATGACGCCGGCGCCGGAGGACGAGGCCGGCAGCAGCTCGTCGGCGCGGCCGCAGGCGCGGACGCGGCCGTCGCGCAGGAGCAGCGCGTCGGCGGGAGGCGCCGCGGGTGCCAGCGTGTGGACGCGGTCGGCCAGGACGAGCATCGCGCCGTCGCCTTCAGTGCGCGGTGAGGGCGGCGCCGGCGCCGAGGCCGTCGTAGACGATGCGGCCAAGGTCCGCCATGAGGGTCTCGGCCTCGTTGTCGAGGCGCCAGGTCTTGTCGGTGTTCTCCTTGGTGTAGATGACGAGAACGAAATCCCGGGCCTTGGAGTACACGATGGCGACATCGCTGCGGGTGGCATCGTCGCTCCCGGTCTTGTGGGCGACGCGGACTCCGGCGGGCAGGTAGCGGGGGATCTCGTTGACGCCCCAGGCCTGGTGCTCGAGCATGGAGACCATCTGCTTCGAGGCCTCGGGCGAGACGGCCTCGCCCCGGTAGATCATGCTCAGCAGCTTCGCCATCTCCAGCGGCGTGGTGACGCCCAGGCCGTACTTCGCCGAGGAGTCCGGGGCGATCGTGGTGGCCCCGCGCTGGAACACCTTGGCCCAGAGGCGGGTGTGCGCCAGGCCCAGGGAGTCGGCGTAGTTGTTCACCGTGCGGATGCCGAGCTTGTCGATGACCAGGTTCGTGGCCGTGTTGTCGCTCTGGGCAATCATGAACTCGGCGGCGTCCTGCAGCAGCAGCTGGTGCGGTGCCTTGAAGAACCGGAGGATGCCGGAACCGGCCATCTGGTCGGCCTCCACCATGATGATGGGATCGTCCAGATGGAGGCGTCCACCCTGAACGCGGTGGAAAAGCGTCACCATGATCGGTACCTTGATCGTGCTGGCGGTGGGGAAGGTCTCGTCGCCCCGGATCGCGAGCGTCTCCGCGGTCCTGGGATCGAGCAGGGCGAGACCGACGATCCCGTGATGCCGGGCAATGCGCGCCTCGAGGGCGGGGCGCAGCGACGGGAACGATACCTGGCCGGCCAGTCCCGGTGCCGTGGAAGCGAGCAGCGCGCCCGGGGCCGCGAGTGCGGCGCAGCGGCGGAGCGTCGACGCCAGAATCATTTGCGGCTTCTCCTCTGTGGGACGATCGGCGGGAAGGTATGCGCCGATCCGCGGGCGGCGCAAACGCGGCCGTGACGGTTCTGCGAAGCCGTTGACGCCGGGCACGAGAACTCGTCGGGAGCCAATGCACTACGTTCAAAACGAGGAACAGACGGCCGAGCTGGCGGCATCGCTGAACGGCACCGGCCTGCTGGCGGCGGACACCGAGGCCGCCGGCTACCACCGCTACCACGACCGCATCTGCCTGCTGCAGCTGTCCACGCGGGAGCAGACGACGCTGCTCGACACGCTCGCCGTGCGCGACATTGCCCCGCTCAAGCCCTACTTCGCCGATCCCGCCATCGAGATCATCTTCCACGACGCCGACTACGACCTGCGCCTGCTGTCGCGGGACTACGGCGTGGAGGTGCGCGGTCTCTTCGACACCAAGATCGCGGCGCAGCTGCTGGGTGAGCCGGCCTTCGGGCTGGGCAACCTGCTGGAGAAGTTCCTGGCCATCAAGGTGGAGAAGAAGTACCAGCGCGCGGACTGGGCCCAGCGGCCGCTGCCGCCCGAGCTGCTCGAATACGCCGCCGAGGACACCCGCTACCTGCCGGCGCTGCGCGACGCGCTCAAGCGGGCCCTGGAGGAGAAGGGGCGTCTGCACTGGGCGGAAGAGGAGTTCAGGATCGAGGAGCAGGTCCACTGGGCGCCCTCGGACACGCCCAGCGATCCGTTCCTGCGACTGAAGGGAACCCGCGAGCTGCGACCGCGGCAGCTGGCGGCATTGCGGGAGCTGTACAACTGGCGGGAAGCCGTGGCTGCGGAGCGGGACCGCGCCTCCTTCCGTATCATCGCCAACGAGGCGTTGCTGGGAATCGCGCGGGAGATGCCGGCGACGACGGCCGAGCTGGCCGCCGTGCGGGAGCTGGCGCCCCCCTTCGTGGAGCGCTTCGGCCCCGAGCTGCTGGCCGCGGTCAAGCGGGCGCAGGCGCTCCCCGAGTCCGCGCTGCCCGTGCGGCCGCGGGGGCCGGGGCGGCCGCCGCCGGACCCCGCCTTCGATGCCCTCATGGAGCGGCTCAAAGCGGCGCGGGACAAGGCGGCCGACGAGCTGGGCCTGGACCGCGGCTTCCTGATGCCGCGCTCCCAGCTCGAGGAGCTGGCCCGCGGCCGCCCGCGCTCCCTGGACGCACTGCGCGAGATGCCGGGCATCCGGCGCTGGCAGGCCGAGGCGGTGGGGGAGCCCCTACTGGAAGTGCTCCGCCGCTAAAGCAACGCGACGGAGCACCCCCGACGCATGACGGCCCCCCGCCGCCACGCGCCATCCTTCCGCAGACCCCTACTGCACGATCACCATCGCCTTCATGAACGGGTGCGCCACGCAGTGGTAGGCGAAGGCGCCCACGGTGGAGAAGACGCGTTTGAAGCTCGAGCCGTAAGGGAGGAAGCTCGAGTCCCAGGTTCCGGCGTCGGCGGTGGAGGTGTGGGGGTCCGCCTTGGCGTCGCAGTTCAGCCAGACGACCGTGGTCCCGGCGCGGACGCGCAGTGTGTCGGGGCTGAAGGCGAAGTTGCGGATGACGACGATGGCCCGGTCGGGGCCGGCCAGCCCGGAGACGTCCGAGAGCTGGCAGGCACCGGACAGGTCGGCGGAGGGGACCCCCGTCGCCCGCTCCGAGAAGCAGCTCGCCGCCAGCGTCACCGCCAGCGCGACCACACCCAGCCACGCCGCCACCACCCCGGATCTACGTAGCGCGCTCATCGGACCACCACCGTGCCGTGCATGAACGGGTGCGGCGTACAGTGGAAGGCAAAGGTGCCAGCCCGCCGGAAGGTGTGGCGCCAGGTCGCGCCCGGCTGGATCAGCCCCGAGTCGAAGCTGCCGTCCACCGCCGTCAGGCTGTGCGCCACCGCGTCGTGGTTCGTCCACACCACCTCGCCCCCCGCCGCCACCTGGATCGTGGCCGGGACGAACGCCAGGTTCCGGATGTTCGCGTGCACCGCCGCCGCTGCCACGGTCCGAGAAGCCGGAGCGGGCGCGGGCGTGGGTGCCCGTCGCGCCGGAGCCCCACCGGCCGGTGCGGCAGCCGCTGTTGCCGAGGTCGGCGCGGCGGGCACGGGCGCCGCGACGGAGCTGTCGCCGGGGGCGACGGCCGGCGCGG
>JADGQX010000042.1 GCA_017881445.1 Gemmatimonadota bacterium
GCTCGAGCGCGCGCGCCGGGAATTCCACGTCGGCAACCTGTACCTGAACCGCAAGATCACCGGCGCGCTCGTGGGCGTTCAGCCCTTCGGCGGCTTCAACATGTCGGGGACGGACTCGAAGGCCGGCGGCCCGGACTACCTGCTGCTCTTCACGCAGGCCAAGTCCATCTGCGAGCGCTTCACCGTTTCCACGCCCGCGCGGGTCTCGCCGCTCTAGGCGCTTGTCCAGAACACCAGGGTCGGGTTAGGCGGAACGCAAACGGGCACTAGGTCGCAGGCGGTCTGTTCGTCGAGGCGTATTTCGAGCCTCACGGCGGCGCAGTCGAGAACTCGTACAGCGGCTCGTTTGGGGAGTTGGACCAGCCTGCATGCTGAATCCTGATGAGCACGGTCCCCGATCGTATCACCTGTCCGTTCTTCGAGCCGACGAGCGTAATATAGCTCGTCGGGCCCCCGCTCGCGGCGGTGCCCCAGGTGTACTGCCCCGAGACGATCTCGTTCGCGTCCGGGTAGCTGCGGGTGATGACCAGGTCGTACCGTCCATTCCCGCAGCCCGAAAGCACGTAGATCGTGCCGTCCGTGGAGTAGACGACGCCATCGCCGTCTACGCTCGCCTCCTCTGGGATCTGCCGTATGCAACTCCGGGCGAGGGGGACGCCGCCCCCGGCGTCGTCGTAGAAGTCGGGCACGGCGTACCCCAGGGTGAGCGTCCCGCTCACGATCGTGACGGGTCTGCCCGTGGCGTCGGCCGAGCCCGTCCACGGAAGCTTCTGCCCGTTCACCGAGGTGAGCCGGTACTCCCCCGCGATGCTCTCCGGATGGGGATTGAAGGCGAGGACACCGGCGGCCACGGTCACCAGGGCCACGGTGGTCGTGCAGCCGCTCAGACCCAGTGCGGCGGTGACCGCGGCGCAAACGAGGTGCAGCTTCGCATTCATCGTTGCCTCGTTATGACGAAGCCTCGACAACGCCTTCCGTGTCGGGGGACGAAGGCAAGATGTGTCCGGCTTGGCCCGACCGCCACTCGCGACGAGCGTGACTGCTCGGACTCGCCGGCACCGCTCATGATCGAATGCCGTTACGTGGACACGCTGACAGGGGCGGAAGCGCGGCGCGCTGGCGCAGAAGCTCTGGAGCGGGACAGCGGGACAGCGGGAGCACGGCGGTCGCGTGCTCCTGCTCCGCGGCTCCGGCGCCAAAGGCACCATAAAGTTGACTCGGGGTAATCGTTTCGCATAGCTTTCGGAATCGTTTGCGCCCCCGGAGCCGCCGCATGATCTCGCGCGACAGTATCGAAGAAGTGCTCGCCGGAATCCGCCCCGCGCTGCGCGCGGACGGTGGCGACGTCGAGCTCATCGACTTCGACGAGGAGGAGGGCCTGGTGCAGGTGCGGTTGACCGGGGCGTGCGGATCGTGCCCGATCTCCATGATGACGCTGCGCCACGGGATCGAGCGGCGGTTGGTGAGCAACGTGCCGGGTGTGAGGGCCGTGCAGGCGCTGTAGCACGCCCGTCGGCGGGTCGGTTGCGTGCGGCCGGCGCCCCGCGGGGTGCCGGCCGTTCTTCGATAGCGAAAGGACCGGAAGGATGCTGGATCGCGAGGCCGTGTTGGGGCTGGTGCAGGAAGCGCTGGCGGGGGTGACGAACCCCCGTACCGGCGAGAGCGTGCTGGTGGGCGGCCAGGTGTCGGGGCTGACGCTGGACGACGAGGGGAAGGTCCACTTCCAGTTCCTGCTGAAGCCGGAGGACGCGGGGACGCTGGTGCGTGCCGCCCGGGCCGCGGTGGAGGCCGTGTCGGGCGTCGCCAGGGTCAAGATCGACGTGAAGCTGCCCAAGGAGGCCCAGGTCCCGGGCCAGGCCCAGCCGAAGCGGTTGGCGCCGCACAGCGTGCCGGCTCCCACGCCCGAGGCGAACATCGTCGCTGGCATCGGCCACATCGTGGCGGTGAGCTCGGGGAAGGGGGGCGTGGGCAAGTCCACGGTGGCCGCGAACATCGCCGCGGCCCTGGCGAGCGCCGGGCATCGCGTGGGGCTGCTCGATGCCGACATCTACGGTCCGGACATTCCCCAGATGTTCGGCGAGAGCCGCAAGCCGCTGGTCACGGGTGGCAAGGGCCAGGAGAAGATCGTTCCCCTGGAGGGTCATGGCGTCAAGCTGATGAGCCTGGGGTTCCTGCTCGAGCCCGAGCAGCCCGCCATCATGCGCGGCCCCCTGGTCTCGGGCATCCTGCGCCAGTTCATAGAGCAGGTCGAGTGGGGCGAGCTGGACTATCTGATCGTGGACATGCCGCCCGGCACGGGCGACGCCCAGCTCTCCCTCGTCCAGACCGTGAACCTGGACGGCGCGCTCATGGTCACCACGCCCCAGGAAGTCTCGACCGGGGACGTGCGCCGCGCGATCCGCATGTTCGAGCGGGTCAAGACGCCGGTCCTGGGCCTGGTCGAGAACATGGCGGGCCTGACCTGCCCCCACTGCGGCGGCCACGTGGACGTGTTCGGCGAGGGTGGCGGCGCCAAGCTGGCGGCGGAGATGGGCGTCCGGCTGATCGGCAGCGTGCCGCTCGATCCGGAGGTGCGTCGGGCGGGCGACGAGGGCTCCCCCACCGCCATCTCCGCCCCCGACTCGCAGGCCGGCCGGGCCTTCCGGGCCATCGCCGACCTGCTGGTGGACATCATCGCCGCCGCGGCGCCGACCGGCAGCCGGGCGTGAGCCGACCTCCGTTCGCGGAGCTGCCCGCGCTCCCGCTGCACGTGCTCGTGCGGGACTTCCCCGAGACGCTCACCGTTCTGCGACGCTTCGGCATCGAAGTGGCGGCCGGGGGTGGGGAGACGCTGGCCGCCGCGGCCGGCGCCGCCCTGGCGCCGGTGTACGAAGCCGTGTGCCGGGCCACCGCCTGGCGCGATGCCTCGCCTCCCGGGCCATGCGACCGCGAGGCCGCGCGCATCGTCGGCCGGCGCGCGGCATTGCCCGTCGCCCGCGGCGGCTCGGGCGGACCCGCGCTCCCCCCATGCGACGACTGACGCTGCTCACCGACTTCGGCACGGCCGATGGCTACGCCGCCGCCATGAAGGGCGTGGTGGCGGCGATCTGCCCGGATGCGGTGCTGGAAGACGCCTCCCACGACATTCCTCCGGGCGATGTCCTTGCGGCTGCCTGGGCACTCTCGCGCTACTGGCGGCTCTACCCCCCGGGCACAGTGCACGTGGTCGTGGTCGATCCGGGCGTGGGCGGAGAGCGCCGCGCCCTGGCCGCGCTCGCCGACGGACGCTGGCTGGTCGCTCCCGACAACGGCGTCCTGACCCGGGTCCTGGATGAGGCGCCCTCATGGACCGCGGTCGCCATCCGGGAGCGGCGCTTCCTGCGCGAGCCGGTGTCCCGCACTTTCCACGGCCGCGACGTTTTCGCCCCGGCCGCGGCCCACCTCGCCGCCGGCGTCGCCCTGGCCGAGCTGGGGCCGCCGGTCACGGACCCGGTCCGGCTGCCGCTGCCGGCGTTCTCCATCACGCCGGCGGCCGTCGTCGGCGTGGTGGTCCACGTGGACCGCTTCGGCAACCTGGTCACCAATATCCCGGGAAGCTGGGCCCTCTCGGGGCCGATCCGGGTCGGGGCCCGGGATGTGGGCCGGCTGGCGCTGTCGTATTCGGACGTCGCGCCGGGCGAGGCGCTGGCGCTGGTCGGCTCCGCCGGCGTGCTGGAGGTATCCGTGCGGGACGGCAACGCGGCGGCATTGCTGGGCGCGGGACGGGGTGCGGAGGTGTCGGTCCGGCGCGAGTGAGCAACGCCGGCGTGGGCGGTTAGCGCAAAAAAACACGGGCTCCCGTCCCGCTCAGGCGGCGACGGGAGCCCGTGTCGTTGGGTGGCTCAGGCGGTCAGCTATCGAGCCACTTCTTGTCCGCGGCCGACAGCTCCTTCGGCGGCTTCTTGCCGGTCACCGCCTGGAAGAGCTTCACGGCGCCGTAGCCGATGGCCACGACCACGCCCACCTTCAGGGCGAGCATGGCGAGGCCGGCGACGATGCCCAGGACCCCGAGCAGCACCCCGAGCGCGACGATGCCGACCAGCCCCAGAAAGAAGAACCGTAGGATGGATCCGAGCATGGCGTGACTCCTTTCAGAACGAGCCGCCGGATGCGGCAGCTCCAACCCACTTGACGTTGATCGAGCCGAAGGCGGCGTCGATGTCGATCTCGATGTGCCGTTGCGCCGACTGGTACCCCTGCGAGACGTAAGTACTCCCCTGCTTGACCATCTCCGGCGCATCGAAGCTGGCGAGCATGGAGGTCTTGTTCACCCGCAGCCCTATCCCGCGCGGCACGTTCACCTGAAGCGAGCCGATGCCCATGGCGATCTTCGCGCTCAAATCGTTGCGCCAGGCACCGGAGAAGTCCAGCGTCACGTCGCCGACGCCCCCCTGCACGCTCAAGGAGCGCGGAGAGAGATTGCCGAGGCCGGTCACCGTCATCTTTGCGGCGCCCGCCTGCAGGTCGATGTTCTGGCACGCGCCCTTCGTGGGCTTCGAGAACGAGACCTGGCTCTCGCTGGCGCCCGTGGCAATGCTCAGCGCGGCCACGTCGAGACCGCCCAGGTCGATCGTAGCCTTCCCGGCGCCGAACTTCAGGTCCAGGCTCAGAGGCGCGTCCGGGCCGAACTGGAGGTCCAGCCGGTTGCGCTCGCCGTAGTGGCGGTTCCCACTGATGTGCTTGCCGTCCCGTCCCATGCCGAAATGGAAGCGCCCGTCGGTATAGCTCACTTCCGGCTGCACCTGGGTGCCGTCGTAGCGCAGGTCGCTACGGTAGAGCGTGCCCGCTGCGGCCGGAGCGATCGTCAGCGTGCCGGCGCCGTATTCCACCTCGGCCGCCAGGCTCTTTTCCCCGGCGAACTGGCGCGTGGAGGTCAGCGTGCGCCAGTCGCGGGCGCGCTGACGCTCCGCGGGCGGATCGGACGACGCGCAGGCCGCGAACAATACGGCCGGCAGCAGCCACGATTTAGACACGGCTCTCCTCCTCGTAGGCGCCGGACATCTCGGTGTCCAGCGGCGCCATGCCGGTGATCGGGCGCCTGCCGCAGCGCGTCAGCAGCACGGCGCCGAAGCCGGTGGTAAATGCGAACCAGGTCGTCACCACCGCGAGGAACGTCAGCAAGCCGCGGAGGAAGCCCAGCCACGGACCGGCCATGGCGACGACGTGCGAGGCCAGGAACAGCGCCATCAGCATGCCCAGCCCCGTCATCACGAAGTAGTACGAGTTGCCGCGCCGGAACCACTCGCCGCCGTACAGCCGACGCTCCGCCAGCGCCTCACCCGCGCCGTGCGCCACGCCCAGATAGCCGAACAGCGCGCCCAGGATGACCGCCACGGGGAACAGCGGCACGAAGACCAGCAGCGCCGGGATCCCCACGATCGAGATCGTCAGCACCAGGATGCCGAGAACGAACGCCGGCACCACCAGGAAGGAGGCCGCCAGCCCCACCACCCACGACCGTGCCGTCTGCCGCCGGGCGGCGTCCGACACCGCCTCCAGGTACGGGCGCCCGCCGAAGAGCACCACGCCAATGCTCAGGGCAAAGAGGATCGCGAAAGCGACGAGCGTTGCGATGATGCCGCTGATCCCCCGCCAGATGTAGCGGAACGGACCCGCCCAGCTTCCGCTCTCATCGCCACGCTCCGCCCGCGCCTCCCGCCTGTCCTGCACCTGCTCCAGCCGCTGCTGCATCTCCTCCAGCCGGCTCTGCAGCTTGGCCAGTGTGTCCGCGTCCGGGCCTACGCCCGGCGCCGCTGCCACCGGCGCGGCGGGCGCCGACACCCCCGACAGCGCGGCGACGATGGCGCTCTTCAGCGCGCCGTCCGGCGCCGGCGCGGCCCAGGATCGGACCAGCGCGGCCACCTGCGGGGTGGGCGCATTCATGACCCGGGTCAGCAGCTCCCGCCACGCGCGCTCCCCGGCGCTGTTCCGCGGAGCCGCCCCCAGGTTGGCGCCGTCCGCGAACATCCGGCCATCGCGGATCGCGAACTCCACCTGGCGTCCATCGTCGAAGCCGAGCTGCATCACCGCCTCCTCACCGGAGACCGTGATCTGGCTCGATACCACACGATGGGTCGCCCCGGGCGCCTGCGACGCGGGCGCGGCCGGGGCCGTCACTGCCCGCGGCGCGCTCGGCGCCTGTCGCGCCAGGCTAGCCGTTGCCGATAGCCGCGTGGGAACCCCGGCCGCCAATCCGCCGGCCAGGGCCAGCCCGATCAGGGTGAGCCCTTCAGATCGTGTAAGGAGCATAGCGCGTTTCCCGCGAGGAGTTGCGAAGCAGATAGTGGTAGAGAACCCATGTGGAGATCAGGGCCGTGAAGCAGAAGCCAGCCGCCGCCAGACCCAGGCCGCGAGGGCCCGTGGTCGTGACGAACCGCGCCAGCGCTTCCACCGCCGTGGCGAAGGCGCCCGTGCTCAGCACCAGCGCACGCGCCTGGGCCGCCGCCCACGCGCCCACGCTCGCCAGCCGGCTCGCGCCGTAAACCAGCGCCGCCTCGGCCGTCAGCACCGATGCCCACGGTTGCGCCAGAACCCAGGCCGTCATCGCCGCGAGCCCCACGACCGGCAGCGCCAGGAACGCCGCCACCAGCGACCAGCCCCTGGTCGTCCGCGGCGCCCAGCGCGCCAGCGCCTTTACGCTCCCCGGCGACGGCGCCAGGCGCACACCCGCCATGACCCGGTCCGCGAAGTCCGCTGACGGCTCGATCGGCGGCAGCGAGGTCAGCGCCGCGAACAGCGCCAGCCAATCGTCCAGCTCGCTCCGGCAGCGCTCGCACCCGACGAGATGCGACTCCATGACGGCACGGTGGCCGTCATCGAGCATCCCCTCGATGTACGCCTCCAACTGCTCGGCTTCCGGATGAATGTTCAGTTCGCTCACGCCGACCCCTCTCCCATGACGGGCGTTGCGTTCTTCCCTACGCGGTTCGCGTGCGCCGGGTTTCAGATTCGGAGATGCGCCAGATGATGGCGTAACTCGTTGCGCGCGCGATGGATATATGTTTTCACCGTTCCGAGCGGCAATCCCATGATCTCCGCGATCTCCTCGTACGGCCGCGCCTGGTGGTGCCGGAGCAGGATGGCGGTGCGGTATTCGGGACGCAGCCTGGAGATGGCGGCATCGATCTGGGCCCCCAGCTCGCGATTGCTGGCGAATTCCTCGGGCGTCTCGTCCTCCGACACGGCGGTCAGGGCGCTGGCCTCGACCTCCTCGACCGTGGAGGCATGAGGCGAGCCATCCAGCGACAGCGTCTGCGGCTCCTTCCGGCGCAGGTGATCGAGCGCGGTGTTGTGCGCGATCTTGAAGATCCAGGAGGAGAACTTGTAGCCGGGGTCGTAGCGGTCGATGGCGTTGAGGACCTTGATGAAGGTTTCCTGCGCCAGGTCTTCGGCCTTTTCGCGGTCGCGAACGATCCTGTAAATGAGGGACAACACGGGACGCTGGTAGCGCCCGATCAGCTCCCGATACGCCGGCTCCTTACCCTTGCGGGCGAGGAGCACGATCTCCTGATCGGAGAGACTCTTGTAGTCCTGCATCCAGTCGCGCGCTACCTCCAGGAACCCCGTACGGCGGGGTGTTCGCAGGGGTTTCAGGAGGGGTTGATCGCCAGGGTCGCCGGGGCTAGCTTCGACGGCCTTCGATCCAGGAAACGCACTATTTTATTTGCGCGGAGCCATTTGCGCGATGGGCGAGGCGAGTGGGGCGGGACGACCGATGCGGGGGACGGGATCGGGGTCGGTCCTGCCGGCGCCGGAGGAAAAATCCGCGGCGGTGCGTCGCATGTTCGGCGCGATTGCGCCGCGCTACGACCTGCTGAACCACCTGCTCTCGCTGAACATCGACCGGCTCTGGCGGCGGCGGGCGGTATCGCTGCTGCTGCAGGGGCGCACGCTTGAGGGGCGGTTCCTGGATGTCTGCGCCGGCACCTTCGATTTCGCGCTGGCGCTGGCGCGTCGTCGCGGCTTCCGCGGCCTGGTCGTGGGCTCGGACTTCGCGTTTCCCATGCTGGAGCGCGGTCTGGGCAAGATCCGGGACGCGCCCGTGCGGCCGGCGTGCGCGGATGCGCTGGCGCTCCCGTTCGGCGACTCGGCCTTCGATGGAGCGACCGTGGGCTTCGGCGTCCGGAACCTGGCGGACCTGGCCGCGGGGCTGAGGGAGATGCGCCGCGTGCTGAAACCGGGCGCACGCCTGGTGATCCTGGAGTTCACGACCCCGCGCTGGCAGCCGTTCCGCGGGCTCTACTTCCTTTATTTCAAGCGGATCCTGCCGCTGGTCGGCCGGCTGGTCTCGGGACACGGCAGCGCCTACAGCTACCTGCCCGAGTCGGTGCTGCGCTTCCCGGAGCCGGCTGAGCTCGCGCGCATGATGGAGGAGGCCGGCTACCGCGCTGTGAGCTGGCGGACATGGACGGGCGGCATCGTGGCGGCGCACGTGGGGGAGGCTTAGGCGCGCGACGCAGGCGGGCGCGGGCCTGGCCCGCGCCCGGGCCCGCCCGGGAAGCAGGGCGCCCCGCCGGCCATCGGCCGGCGGGGCGCCCTGTGTCAGAGGATCGAGACGCTGGAGGGCTCCGCCCGGAAGGTGTCCACGCCGGTCTGGCGCAGGCGTGCGCTGATGCTCTGTCCGGGGGCGGGCACGGCACCGGCGCCGGGCCCCACGTCCACCTCGATGGCATCACCCACGTTGCGGCCGAGGAGATTGGCGAAACCGGGGATGTCGTCGGCCGCGTCGACACGGACGCGGAGCCGCAGGCTGCCATCGGCCGCCGCCTCCGCCGCCTCGATCCGTCCGCTCACATGCGCCCAGTTGGGGACGATCTGGACCATCGGGTCACCCTTCAGCTCTCGGGTTCCGTGTCCGCCGGCTGGATGCCGGCGGGGAGCTGCGGTTGCTCCGCCGCGATGAGGGAGCGGAGCAGGGTGAGGGTCGATTCGACGGCTTCGAGACGCTGGTCCACCGATTCCATCCAGTCGGCCTCGACCTCCTGCGCCGGGCCACCGTTGCCGAGCTGGAGCCCGGCGCGCCAGAGGCGCAGCGGCTGATCGACGTGCGTGGCCCGCGTGGTCTTCTTGCGGGGCCGTGGCTTGGGCGCCGGCGCCTGGACCGCGACCGTCGCGCTCATGACCGGCGCGGACGGGCCAATGCCCGTGATCGACACGACGGACGGCACGCCATTGTAGCCCTTCGTGTTGGGGTTGGTCGAGAAGGTCAGCGACGTGTTTCCGCTGCTGCCGGGGAACGGATCGCCGGCATCGCCGCGGTTGCGCGCGTGGCCCAGGTCGTCGGCGCCATCGGCCTGAAGCAGCCCGACCATGGGGTGCCGCTCGTCAGCGTTCGAATCCACGCTCTCGTCCACGTGGAAGACGAGGAGCCCGTCGCCCGGAAGCGTGCGGTCGAAGTTGCGGCGCTGCCGATTCTCGACGAGGAAGTACTCGTTGCCGGCCGAGCCCTGCTTCCAGAGGCGATAGACGGCGTGTCCGTCCTTGACGTCGGCAATACTGAGCGGACCGTTCGTAGTCTGGTTCACGACGTCCACCCAGCCCTGCTGAGCCTTGCACCACGCCGAGGGATGGGAGGGGATGTCGCCCCCGCCATTCCAGCTGCCGCCCGCCATCAGGCACCAGTTCCCCAGCCCCTCGGACGAGTTGTCGGTGTCGTACAGGTCGGGCCAGCCGAAGAGCAGGTGGCCCAGCTCGTGGCAGCACACGCCGATCCTGGCGTCCTCGGGCACGGTCAGGTAGCCGTAGATGCGCGTGCCATCGGCGTTGTACTCGCCGCTGGCGAGCACCCACTTGTGCGACCAGATGTCGCCCGAGCTACCGGTCTCCTCGGCGCCGTGACCGGCGTGCATGACGATGAACGCGTCCACGAAGCCGTTCCCGTCGTTGTCGTAGGGAGCGAAGTTCACGTCCTTGTTGGCCAGCTCGGCGGCGTCCCGCGCCATGGTCCGGGCGTTGGGCGCGGTGTTGCCCATGCCCGACTTGCCGTGAGCGTACTGGGCCAGGGTCTTGGGCAGGCGATACGGCCCCACCACCTCCCCTGCGATCTCGATCTGCCCGTGAGTGACCTCCGTGTAGTACTCCTTGACGCTGCCGGTGGCGATCACGCCCGTGGAGAAGAAGAGATCCTGGAAGTGCTTGCGGGAGTGTGTCTTGGCCAGCGGGCGGTCCGAGAAGTCCACCAGCACGACCACCACGCGCAGCGCGCCCCGCAGGGGCGCGCGCTCGCCCGCGGCGTTGCGCACCCGCTCCAGCGGCGTACCCAGCGGAAAATAGTCCCCCGGCAGGATCAGCCCGTCGTTCAGCCCCGGCCCCCTGGGGTGCGTGAGCTTCAGCATGGGGGCGAGGGTGGGGTTGGTGCTCGCCAGTTGCTGCAGCTCGGTATCGAGACGTGCCTTGAGGGTGGGACTGGGCGGGATCATGCACAATCCGGTCTTGCCACACATGGGGGGCCTCCGTGGAAGGTGGGGTCCGGACAAAACGAAAAGCGCCGCCGAGGGGGTCGGCGGCGCTGCCTTAGCGAGTTGGCGGTGCGCCAGGGTACGGCGGCTGGCGACGGGCGTCAAGCCTTGCGTTCCATGGACATGCGTTCAGGGCAATCTCCACTCCCGGCGCAGAAGCCGGTACTGCTCTCGCGGGAGCTGGACCAGCACCGGCGAGCGGGCCGGGTCGAGCCAGTGCAGCAGCGCCTCGATGTCCGCCGGCGCCATGGCGGTGCAGCCCACGGTCGAGGAGCCCGGGCCGCCCCAGATGTGCAGGAAGATGCAGGAGCCTCCACCGGGGCTGGTCTGTTCCCTGGAGTTGTGCTCGACCACGACGCCCAGCCGGTAGGCGTCGGAGGTCAGCCTCATGTTCTCGTGGCTTTGCCAGTCCTTGCGGGCGGTGGACTCGTCCACGAGCTGGTTGTAGTAGCGCGACGCGGTGTCGTCCACGCACTTCCAGACGTCGGTCGAGTGGATGTAGGGCAGGCGCACCCAGGGAACCTCGGCCGCCGGCGCGTAGCCGAAGGCGGAGCCGAGGCGGAAGATGCCGGCCGGCGCCCTGCCATCGCCCTCGTGCTTCACCGGCCCCGGCAGCGAGGGCGGTCCCCCGTACAGCCCGATGCCCCAGCCGAGCCCGCCCTTTCCCACCACGACAGGGATCTCGCCGCCGGTCTCCCGCCAGGCGTCGCCTGCCGACGCGCGCTCGAAGCGGCGCAGCGTGCCGGGCACGGCCGACCAGTCGCCGGTCACCACCACGACCGCCTGGAGCGCGCCGCCGGCGGCGGCGGGGCCGGGGCTCGGGAGCGGCGCGGCGTGGGCGCAGGCCGCGGCGAGCGCGGCGGTGAGAGTCACGAGGTGCGCGACCGGACGCATGGTGCAGCTCCGTGGCATGGGGGAGTTCCGGCGGCGGCGAACCGTTTGCCGCCGTGCGCTGGGCGGGATCATGGGCGCCCCCCCCGGGATCACGCGTCTTCCATGGCCACGCGCAGCGAACGCGCCAGCGCCGAGAAGGCGTCGGCCCACTCCTGGGCAGCGGGGTACCCGTCCAGGGCGCGGGCCTTCACGCCCGGGTAGACGTTTTCCTTGAGGCCGTAAAAGATGTTCTGCACCTGCCAGAGGTCCACCTCGAAGGGGAGTGTCCGGGCGAGGCCGGCCACGGCGACCAGGTGGATGAGCGTCTCGAGCGATTCGGGCTCGTGGCGCAGGTTCCCCGCGAGCTCCTCCAGCGTCTCCTTGATGGCGTAGCCCAGGCCGCGGTTGTCGAGGGCGACACCAAACTCCTGCGCTTCCTCCAGCAGGGAGCGGGCCGCGGGCAGGTCGGCGGCCTCGTCGCGGGAGAAGAGCCGGCGCAGGTCGCGGTTGAGCGTGAAGTCGGCGGCCATGCGGAAGGGCGGCGGCAGCGGCATGCCCAGGTCGAGCAGGAAGCGCATGAGCGGCGCGTGGTGCTCGAAGACGTGGCGGTAGGTCTCGCCCGCCTCCTGGATGCTGGAATCGAGGATCCGGTCCAGGACGCGCCGCTGCTCGTCGCGGAAGAGCGACTTGAGCGAGAACGTCGTTCCCTCGAAGGAGCGGTCGAGGTAGCGGATGACCGTGGCCAGGTCGGCGCGCGAGAACGCCTGGCGGAAACCGGCCGCCACCGCCTCGAAGGTGGCCACATCCTGGAAACGGCGGATGCCGGCGTTCAGGTTGTGATCGCCCATGTGCAGCACGACGTAGCTCAGCTCCTCGGACTCCAGCGTGATGTCACTGGCGATGCGGGCCCGGCCGATGACCAGGCGGGCCTCCCCCGCCTCGCGCACCTCCCGGGAGCGCTGAATCACGGTGTAGCAGTAGATGCGGGTCCGGTCGTTGTACGGCTCGAAGAGCGAGGCCGCCGCGTAGTGCGCGCCGACCTTCAGCAGGTCCACCACGGACGGCCGCACGTGCCGCTCGTAGATCTGCCGACCGTTGCCCTCCTCCGCCACGTTGCTTTCCGCCAGCTCCAGCAGCGCCAGGAACTGCGGCTCGAGCTCCACGCCGAACAGCTCTGCGGCGAGCTGTACGGCGCGGCTCGCGTACATCGCCACCTGCACCGTCTCGATCCCCGAGAGCTCGTTGAAGAACCAGCCGCAGCTCGTGTACATGAGCAGCGCATGGCGCTGCAGCTCCAGGAGCTTGAGCAGCCGGACCTTTCCCTCGCGGTCGATGGGCTCGATCACGTTGCGCGCCACGAACTCGTCCACAGACTCGGGGGAGCGGTCGGCGATGACGTCGATGTAGTCGTCGCGCGCCGCCCACGGGTCCCGGACCAGCTCGCCCGCCGCCCGCTCGAAGCGGGAAGCGAGCTCGTCGCGCAGCCAGTCCAGGGCGGCGCGCAGCGGGCCGCGCCAGCGCTGGTTCCACCCCTCCTTGCCTCCCGTGTGGCAGCCGCAGTCGCCACGCCAACGCTCGATCCCGTGGGCGCAGCTCCAGGAGGTGTTCTCCGCGATCTCCACTTCCATGGTCGGGGGGAAGCGCTCGAGGAACTCCGCGTAGTTGGTCAGGCGGGCGCGTCCGCCGTTCTCGATGTTGTGCAGCGCGTAGGCGAGGGCCATCTCGCCGTGGCGGTGGTGGTGCCCGTAGGTCTCGCCGTCGGTGGCGATGGTCACGAGCTGGGGTCCGCGGATCGAGTCGTTGAAGCCTGAGAGCAGCCGGTCGGCGAAGGCCTTGCCGTCGCGGAGCAGTCCCTCGAACGCGACCGCCCGGGAGAGGACGCCGTTGTAGAAGAAGATCGCGATGCTGCGGCCACTGGGCAGCTTCTGCAGGTAGGGCCGCGTGACATCGATCGAGTCCTCCTTCGTTTCCCGCCAGGCAGCACCATCCAGCGGCCGCACGCGGGCAGCCTGGTGCGGCGCCAGCACCGTGAAACGGATGCCGTGGCGCGCCATGACCTCCAGCGACTCGATGTCCACCGCCGTTTCCGGCAGCCACATACCCTCGGGCTCGCGGTCGAAGCGGCGGCGGAAGTCGCGGATGCCCCACGCGACCTGCGTCTCCTTGTCGCGGGCATCGGCCAGCGGCAGGATGACGTGGTTGTAGGCCTGGGCCATGGCCGAGCCGTGGCCGCCGCAGTGCTCCTGGCTCTCCAGGTCGGCGCGGATCACCGCCCGGTAGACCTCGGGCGCGTTCGGCTCCATCCACGCCAGCAGCGTGGGACCGACGTTGTAGGAGATACGAGAGTAGTTGTTGACGATGCGCACGATCTCGCCCGCCGAGTTCAGGATGCGGGCGGTGGCGTTGGTCGCGTAGCACTCAGCCGTGATGCGGGCGTTCCAGTCGTGGTACGGGTAGGCCGCGTCCTGTAGCTCGATGGCCTCGAGCCACGGATTCTCCCGGGGCGGCTGGTAGAAATGCCCGTGAACGCAGATGAAACGGTCCATCAATTCCCTCGTTCCCGGCGCAGCAGCATGGCCGTCCGGGGGAGCACGCGCAGCACCAGCTGCCCATCGGAGCGGTAGGTTTCGGGCGCGGCCGTCATCCGGCCCGGGTCCACTCCGCTCCAGGCGGGGTCCGCGGAGTTGAGGGCGACGGTCCACCTCCCGGGCGGCAGCGGCAGGAGCAGCTCCGTGGCCTCGTCGCCGAAGTGGAGCACCAGGGCGACGTCGTCGACCTCGCACCACCGGCGGACATACAGCGCCCGTACCTCCTCGAACGCCACCGCGTCCAGGTCGTCGAGGCTGAGGCACATGAGGGCAGGGACCTCGCGCCGCAAGCGCAGCAGCTCGCGGTAGAAGGCGAAGAGCGCCGCGTTCTGCGTCTCGCTGCGCACGTGGTGCCGGAGCCGGGCGGCCTGGAACGCCTCCGGCCCCTGAGGATCGAGCGGCTCACTGGTCCACTCGAAGGCCGCGAACTCGTCCCGTCGCCCCTTCCGCACCGACTCGATGAGTCCGGGGTCGCTGTGGCTGACGAAGTACTGGAAGGGCGCCTCCTCCCCGTACTCCTCGCCCATGAAGAGCAGCGGCAGGAAGGGGGAGAGGCAGACGGCGGCCGCGGCGAGCTTGAGGGCGTCGAACTCCACCAGCCTGGCAAGCCGCTCCGACTGGGCGCGGTTGCCGACCTGGTCGTGGTTCTGCGAGTAGACCACGAACCGCCGGGCGGGCACGCCCCGGGCGCTGGCGCCGTGACGCCGGCCGCGATAGCGCGAGTGCTGGCCGGTAAACACGTATGCGCCGCGGAAGGAGCGGCCCAGGTCGGCCACGCTGCCGAAGTCCTGGTAGTAGCCGGCTTGCTCGCCCGTGAGCAGGACGTGGAGCGCGTGGTGGAAGTCGTCGTTCCACTGCGCGTCCAGGCCGAAGCCGCCCAGCTCGGCCGGGTGCAGCAGGCGGGGGTCGTTGAGGTCGCTTTCGGCGATCAGGTAGACGTGCCGGCCGAGCCGGTCGGCGATCCGGTGCGCGGCTTCGGCGAGCTCCTTGAGGAAAGGCGTCGCCGACGTGTCCACAATGGCGTGCACCGCGTCCAGTCGGAGCGCATCCACGTGGAAGTCCACGATCCAGCCGAGTGCGCTCTCCATGAAGTAGCGCCGCACCTCATCGCTGCCCGGGCCGTCGAAATTCAGGGCGACGCCCCAGGGGGTGCGGTACCGCTCATTGATATAGGGCCCGAACTCGGGCAGGTGATTGCCCTCGGGCCCCACGTGGTTGTAGACCACGTCCAGGCAGACGGCGAGGCCGCGGGCGTGACAGGCGTTCACCAGGCGACGCAGCCCCTCCGGCCCGCCGTAGGAGAACTGGGTCGCGAAAGGCAGCACGCCGTCGTAGCCCCAGTTGCGGTCGCCCGGGAACTGCGCCACCGGCATGATCTCCACGCAGGTCACGCCCAGGCTGCGCAGCCGGTCGAGGTGAGGGATGACGGCGTCGAAGGTGCCCTCGTGGGTGAAGGTCCCCACGTGCAGCTCGTAGAAGACGTACTCCTCCAGCCGGGGGCCGCGCCACGCGCCATCGGTCCAGTCGAAGTCGCGGCTGACCACGGCCGAGGGACCGTGCACGCCCTCGCGCTGCACGCGGGAAGCGGGGTCGGTCAGGTCGGGACCATCGCCCAGCCGCACGTAGTAGCGCGTGCCGGGCGGCGCGTCCTCCACCACGGCCCGCCAGTAGCCGCGGTGCTCGCGCTCCAGCTCCAGGACTCGCTCGCGCGGGTCGAGCAGCCGCAGCGACACCCGCTCCGCGGCAGGCGCCCAGACCCGGAACGAGGTGCGCCCGTCGCTCAACGGCACCGCCCCCAGGGAGGGGCGGAACCCCGCTTCGCTGGCCGGTCGGACTTTCATGACGAAACCTCGCGGGGTGCGCGCAGGAAGAGGCCGCCCAGCGGCGGCAGCGTGAGCTCCAGGGAGAACGGCCGCCCGTGCCAGGGTCCCGGCGTGGCTTCCACCGCGCCCAGGTTGCCCAGCCCGCTGCCGTAGTACTCGGGTGCGTCGCTGTTCAGCACCTCCTGCCAGGTTCCGCCGCAGGGCACGCCGATGCGGTAGCCGGAGCGGGGGACCGGCGTGAAGTTGAAGGCGCAGAGCACGCGCTGGGTCGGGTCCCGGCCGATGCGCAGGAAGGTGAGCGTGCTGTTCTCGTTGTCGTTGGCGTCCACCCATTCGAAGCCGGCGGGGGTGAAGTCCTGCTGCCAGAGCGCCGGCTCGGCGCGGTAGAAGGCGTTCAGGTCCTGCATCCAGCGCTGCACGCCCCGGTGGTTGTCGTACTCCAGCAGGTGCCAGTCGAGCGACCGGTCGTGGCTCCACTCGCGTCCCTGGCCGAACTCGCCGCCCATGAACAGCAGCTTCTTCCCCGGCTGCGCCCACATGTAGGCCAGCAGCAATCGCAGGTTGGCGAACTGCTGCCACTCGTCGCCGGGCATGCGGGCCAGCAGCGAGCCCTTGCCGTGCACGACTTCGTCGTGGGAGAGCGGGAGCAGGAAGTTCTCGTTGAACGCGTATATCATGCGGAACGTCAGCTCGCCGTGGTGCCAGCGCCGGTGGACGGGATCGTTGGCCATGTAGCGCAGCGTGTCGTGCATCCAGCCCATGTCCCACTTCATGCCGAACCCGAGTCCGCCCACGTAGGTCGGCCGCGAGACCATGGGCCACGCCGTGGACTCCTCGGCGATGGTCTGCGCGCCGGGATGCGCGCGGTAGCATTCCGCGTTCACGGCGCGGATGAACTTGATGGCGCCGAGGTTCTCGCGTCCCCCGAACTCGTTGGGGATCCACTCGCCGGCGGCGCGGGAGTAGTCGAGGTAGAGCATGGAGGCGACGGCGTCCACCCGCAGGCCGTCGGCGTGGTAGCGGTCGAGCCAGAAGAGCGCGCTGGAGCCCAGGAAAGAGCGGACCTCGTTGCGATCGTAGTTGAAGATGTAGCTCGCCCAATCCGGATGGAATCCCTGGCGCGGGTCGGCGTGCTCGTAGAGGTGCGTGCCGTCGAAGTAGGCCAGCCCGTGCGCGTCGCCGGGGAAATGGGATGGCACCCAGTCGAGGATCACGCCGATGCCGGCGCGATGCAGCTCCTCCACCAGGTACATGAAGTCCTGGGGCGTGCCGAAGCGCGAGGTGGGGGCGAAGTAGCCGGTCACCTGGTAGCCCCAGGACCCGCCGAACGGGTGCTCCATGATGGGCATGAACTCCACGTGGGTGAAGCCCATGCGCGTGAGATACTCCACCAGGCGCGGGGCCAGCTCGCGGTAGCCGAGGACGCGATCCCCCTCGCCCCGCATCCAGCTTCCAAGGTGCAGCTCGTAGGTGGTCATGGGCGCGTCCAGGGCGTTCCGGTCCGCGCGCGACGCCATCCAGTCGCGGTCGTTCCACTCGTACCACGTGTCCCAGACCACCGACGCGGTGAGCGGCGGCTCCTCGGCATAGAGCGCGAAGGGGTCGGCCTTGTCCCCGCGGAACCCGCCAAAGCGCGACCGGATGTGGTACTTGTACTTGGTCCCCCGCCCGACGCCGGGAATGAACCCCTCCCAGATCCCGGCACTGCCGCGGGCGGCCAGGTCGTAGCCATCGGCCGACCAGTAGTTGAAGTCGCCCATGACCGTGACCCGCTTCGCGTCCGGCGCCCACACGGCGAAGTACGTCCCCTCCGTGTCGTCCACGGTCAGCACGTGGGAGCCGAGCTTTTCGTAGAGCCGGTAGTGGGTGCCCTCGTTGAAGAGGTAGAGGTCGTCGTCCGTCAGCAGCGACACATCGTGACGCACGAGGGGCGGCGTGCGCGCCGCCTTCTTGCCCGGGGCCTTCCCCCGCGACCCGGCCGAGGACTCCCCGGCGCGGGTTTTCCGGTCACCCATTGTGGTACCTCGAGTCCCGTCGGATTGCGTCGATCATGCGCAGCGTCCCCTCGACCCGGGGGTCGCTCCGCAGCGCGTCCAGTGAAAGACGAGCCCGGCGGCGCCAGTTGGGGCGCTCGCCGGAGGTGCCGGGCACGTTCTGTGGCCGGATCTCGCCCCACAGGTCCTCCAGCCCCGCCAGCGTCAGCCACGCGTCGCTGGAGGCGAGAAAGGCCAGCGCGGCACGTGACACCGCTGCCTCGTCGGTCGCTCCCTCGAGCCACCCCCCGCCGGTCAAGAAGCTTGCCAGTCCCTCGCGCAGCGCCGCGCGGGCGCGATGCTCCTCCCGGGTCTGCGCCTCGTCCAGCAGACCGAGGTCCCGCCGGTCCTCGATGTCCGTGCCCTGCCAGAAGCCGGCGAAAGGCGGCATGTCGTGGGTATTCAGCGAGGCGACGCTGCCCTCGAGCACGGCGCTCACCGGTGGCGTCCGCGACGGCGTCGCTTCGTACTGCAGCACGTACATGCGCCCGATGTGGTGTCGGCCCATCTGTGCGCGCACCTCCTGCGGCACCGTGCCCAGGTCCTCCCCCACGATGCGCGTCCGGTGACGGTGAGACTCCAGCGAGAGAATGGCGTAGAACTCGTCCGGCCGGTAGCGCACGTAGGTGCCCTCCCGGGCGCCGAACCCCTGCGGGATCCAGTACAGGCGGTGCAGCGACATGACATGGTCGAAGCGAAGCGCTCCCGCGAAGGGCATCACGGTCCGCAGCGAGTCCACGAAGTAACGGTAGCCCGACCGCCGTAGCGTCTCGGGGTGCATGGGCGGGAATCCCCAGTCCTGGCCGCCGCTGAAGAGCGCATCCGGTGGCGCGCCGGCCGAGATCCCGTCCGGGAACAGGTCGCGGTTGGCCCACACGTCGTACCCGTCCCGGGACACCCCCAGCGGAATGTCCAGGTACAATCCGGCGGCTCGGGGCGCGTCCTCGCCATTCCGGAGGCCGGCGCCCCCACGCTCGTCCGGCCCGGCGCCCGAGTCACGCCCGAGCCGCGCCAGGGCGCCCAGCTGCCGGTCCATGGCCCACTGCACGTACATGTGGTAGCGGACGTCCTGGGCGTCCACGTCCGCGGCGCGCAGGCGGCCGCTGCGCCCGGTGGCGGGCCAGTCGGGCCATGGCGCCCGCTGGCGGCGGGTGGCTGCACGGAAGCGGGCGTACTCCTCCAGCCGCGGGCGGTCCGCGGCGAAGCGGCGGAAATCCGGATCGGCGACGTCGAAGTCCGTGGCCAGCGCCTCGAGCACCCGCCGCTTGAGCGCGGCGACCCGGCGATAGTCCACCAGCTCCCGACCCGCCTCCCGGCGGGCGGCGCGGCGGAACTCGGGCGCTGCCAGGATGCTGCGCGCGGCCTCGCACCCCTCCAGGCCGGGCGCCAGCTCCAGGTCGAGATAGAGCTCGTTCCAGAACAGGCGACTGGCCGGGGCGTACGGACTCGGCTCCAGGGGCTCGTCCAGGAAGGCGGCGAAAAGCGGCAGGGTACCGATGGCGCTGCCGCCCAGCGCGCCCGTCCAGCGGGCAAGGTCGGACAGGTCCGTCAGATCGCCGATGGCCAGCGAGCGCCGGGAGCGCAGCGCGTACAGCGGGAGGAACACGCCCCACTCGCGTGCGTCCGGGCCGTAGGCCCGCCGCGGCGCCGAGATGACGAGCGTCTGCGCGTCGGCGCCGACGCCTTCCAGGCGCAGGCGGTGATAGCCCGGCGGCAGGGGCGAGGGCAGCGGCAGCCGCTTGGCCACGAACCGCTCCCCGTCCAGCTCGAAGTCGGCCTCCACGTCCAGGTCGTCCAGGTGGGCGGTCCAGACGCGGGCATCGCCGTCCTCGAGCGTGAGCGTGCAGCTCGCCCGCGCCCCGGCGCGGGCGGCGGGAAGGCGCAGCTCCAGGGGGAGGGGCCGGCCGTCCCAGGCGATGTGCACCGGCTCGCACGCGGTGCGCCAGCTTTCGGCGCGCCGCTGGCGCAGTGCGGCGCGCACGTCGGCCGGCCCCTCCACCGGCGCGCCCAGCGCCCGCACCAGGGCGAGGACCGCCTCGGGAGTGGCGGCGCGACGCTCGTTGGCCACGTCGAAGTAGAACGGCTGCACGCCCCAGAGGCGCGCCAGCTCGTGCAGCCCGGGGACTCCAGAGCCGCGCCTGGAGCCGGACGCCCCCACCCTGGGCTTCGCCATGGTCAGGCGCCCAGCAGCTGCAGCACGCCGCGGACCGGGATGCCGAGCCAGGCGGGACGGTTGTTCAGCTCGTAGCCCACCTCGTAAATCGCCTTTTCCAGCAGGTAGGCATCCAGGATCTTCTCGACCGCGCCCGGGTCGGCCGGCAGATACGCCGTGCCACGCGAGGCGGCCAGGTAGCCGCCCAGGTACGCCGCCGAGACCTGCAGGTACCAGTACTCCGCCCACGCGGCCAGCCCCGGAGTCAGCTGCCGTCGCGGCACGTCGCCGCTCGTCTCGAAGAAATGGGCGTAGGCCGCATAATGGAAGGAGCGGATCATCCCGGCGACGTCGCGCAGCGCCGAGCGCTTGAGCCGCCGCTCGGAGAGGGCACGGGCGGGCTCCCCCTCGAAGTCCGTGATGACGAAGTCGCTGCCGGTATAGAGCACCTGCCCCAGGTGGAAATCGCCGTGAGTGCGGATACGGTTGGCGGCGATCCTGGTGCCGACCAGGGCACGGAACCGCCGGAGCAGCGCGTCCTCCTGTTGGAGCAGTCGCCCGGCGTCGGCGCGCACCGACTCCGGCAGGCTCGCCTGCGCCCGGTCCAGGGCGAGCCACATCTGGCCAACCAGGTTGCGCATCGACTGGTAGAGCGAGCGCTGGTAGAACAGCGTGAACGGCTCCGGCGCGAACTCCAGGTCCGCGCCGGCGGAGGAGAGGCAGGCGTGCAGCTCCGCCGTGCGCTGGCCCAGCAGCCGCGTGTCCGAGAGGTACCCGCCGATGCGGTACAGCGCATCGTCCGACGGGCCCACGGCCGCCTGCGCCAGCAGCTCGGCCGTCGTGGGCCGCACCACCGGGGCGGCCGCTTCCGAGGAGGCGACCTGGTCGTAGAAGCTGGCGACCCGATCCAGGGTGTAGCTCCAGGCGTCCCCCTCGTTGATCACGAAAGCGTTCACCACCGCCAGGGTGCGGCCGTCGTGCTCCATGGCCCCCGCGAGCGCCGGTGCGTGCGCGAACCCGTGCTCCGTGAGGAAGCTCCCGATCTCCAGGTCGAGGCTCGTGCCCTCGTCCAACCGGCGGTACAGCTTCAGGATCAGCCGGTCGCCATAGCGGATCGACGTGTTGCTCTGCTCGGCGCCCATCACTGTGGGGTCGAGAGCGGCGCCCTGCGCCAGCCGGCGGTAGGCGGCCGTGCTGGAGGAGACGATGTCGCCCGTCTCGCCGTGCAGCCGACGCCGGTGGGCCACGGCGTCCAGCAGCGCCTTCGTGAGCCGCGTGTCATGGACGCCGTCGTAGAGCACGCCCTCGATGCCGCCGCCGCCGACGCGCAGGCGCGCGACCACCGCTTCCGGCCGCGCGCTCGCCAGGCTCTCGCCTTCCGCCCCCGCGGCAAAGGACAGCGGCAGAACGTAGTCCTCCCCCTCGCCATCAGTGAACTCGACGCGCACGAAGGCGAGGTAGGCGGCCTTCGCTTCCCCGATGGGAATCGTGTCGTAGAGGGTGGCTCGCTGGATCGGTCGCGTCTTGGAGCGGAACCAGCGGCGCTCCGCCATCCAGCCGGGAAGCTGCTCCTCCAGGGCGGATCGCGCCGCGTCCGAGAAAACCCGCTCCCAGCCGTCGCGGACGACGATGACGCGTCGGGCCGTGCGCCGCTGCCCCCTGGCCATTCAAGCCCGCGCGTCAGCGCTGCTGCTCGACCCGGAACACGTGGGCCGGCAGAAGGTGGGGGTTCAGCTCGACGTAGTTCCAATGACCGTTCCAGGTGTAGTGGGCATCGGCCAGCAGGTCGTGGAGCTCGTACGGCCGCGACGGGTCGAGACCCAGCTCCTGCAACGGCAGGTCCAGCCAGCCGGAGTGCGTAGCCTCGCGGTCGAGGTTCACCACTACGAGCACCAGGTTGTCCGGCTCGGGGCGGCGGGTCGCCGGCGCGGCGCCGCGTCCGCCCGACGCCTTCATCTCGTCCCGCCGCGCCGCCGCCGCCTCGGGGCTGAGCGCCGGCTCCACCGGCACACCGCCCACGCTGCGTTTGCTGTACGCGATCAGACGGTCGTTGTCGATGCGGTGGAACTGAAGCGAGCGATTGTGCTGCAGGGCCGGGTTCTCGCGGCGGATCCGGTTCAGCCGCGCGAGCAGCGGCGCAAGCGAGTCGGCGCGCGCCAGGTCCCAGGCCCGGATCTCGTACTTCTCCGACGCCAGGTACTCCTCGCCGCCGTGCTCGCGGGGCAGGTGCTCCATCAGCTCGAACGCCGGACCGTACACCCCGTAGCTCGCGCCCAGGGTGCCCGCCAGCACCAGCCGGGCGATGAAGGTGGCGCGCGTCCCCTGCTGCAACGGCTCCGTCAGGATGTCGGGCGTGTTGGGCCAGAGGCTGGGCCGGAAGTAGTCCACCAGGTTCGTCCGGGTCAGCTCCGTGAAGTACTCCTCCAGCTCCCACTTCAGGTTACGCCACGCGAAGTACGTGTACGACTGCGTGAACCCGAGCTTCGCCAGCCGGTACATCACCTTGGGCCGGGTGAAGGCTTCCGCCAGGAAGATCAGCTCCGGCCACTGCCGCCGTAGCTCCGGGATCAGCCAGGCCCAGAAACCGAACGGCTTCGTGTGCGGGTTGTCCACCCGGAACACCCGCACGCCCTCGCCCGCCCAGTGCTCGAAGACCCCCTTCAGCCCCTCCCAGAGGCCACGCCAGTCCTCGGACTCGAAATCGAAGGGATAGATATCCTGGTACTTCTTGGGCGGGTTCTCCGCGTACCGGATCGCGCCGTCGGGCCGGTGCTTGAACCAGGACGGGTGTTCCGTCACCCAGGGGTGGTCCGGGGACGCCTGGAAGGCGATGTCCAGGGCGATCTCCAGCTTCCGTTCCCGCGCCACCTTCACCAGGTGGCGGAACTGCGCCGGCGTGCCCAGCTCGGGATGGATCGCCGTGTGCCCACCCGTTTCGTTGCCGATCGCCCACGGGCTGCCCGGGTCCTCCGGCCGCGGGTCCAGCGAGTTGTTCGGACCCTTGCGAAAGGTGCGGCCGATGGGATGGATGGGCGGCATGTACAGGATGTCGAACCCCATACCGCCGACGTAGGGCAGCATCTTCTCGACATCCGCGAAGGTCCCATGCCGGCCCGCCACACCCGACGTCGAGCGGGGAAAGAGCTCGTACCACGCCGAGAAGCGCGCCAGCTCCCGGTCCACCGTGACCGCCAGCTCGCGGCCATACCGGGACGCGTCCCGCAGGTCGGGATGCGCCGCCATCAGCGTTGAGAGCGCTTCGTCCAGCGCGGCGGCGATCCGCTCCCCCGCGGGCGTCCCGGCCGAGGCCAGCAGGAGCGCGGCCCGGCGCAGCTGCGCGGCCGCGGCGGACCCGCCCTCAGTCGCGGCCGGGTCCGCGCCGGCGCCCGGCCCCGGCCCGGCGGCACGCTCCGCCGCGGCCGCCACCAGCTCTGCACCGGCCCGCAGCTCCACGTCCACGTCCTGCCCCGCGTCCACCCGCTTGCGCAGGTCGGCCCGCCAGGTCCGGAAGTGGTCCACCCAACCTTCGATCGTGTACTGGTAGAGCCCGAGCGAGGTCACGCTGAACGACCCGCGCCAGCGGTCGTTGACCAGCGGGCGCATGGGCGCACGCTGCCACTCCCCCTTCGCCGTCGCCCGCCAGAGCAGCGCGCAGGCGACCTGGTCGTGGCCGTCCCCGAACACGTCCGCCTCGACGACGACCCGCTCGCGCAGCGTGCGTTTGATCGGGATCTGCCCGCCATCCAGCTCGGGGCTGATCGCCTCGATGACCACCCGCCTGCGCCCGCCCGTGGGGCCTTCGATCTTCGCCTTGCGTGGTGTTGCTGCCACGTTCCTCCGGTCCCGAGCACGGGTCACCGCGGCCTGTGGAGTGCGGCCGCGCAAACGCAAGAATCAGGCGCCGTGCAGGTCCCGGCAAGGGGGGGAGAAGCAGGCGCGGAATTCCATGTGGGGCAAATACAACCGCAGGTTGTGGTTAGGGCCGGGACCGCGAGCGGTGCTGGCTGCGGTCGATGCCCGCGCCACGCGGGATGGAAGCCGGCGTGCAGGCTCCTCGGACCGGCGGCACAACCGTCCTCGACCACGATGTGGCTTCACGGACCGAGGGGCCGTAACTATAATCCTGGTCA
>JADGQX010000006.1 GCA_017881445.1 Gemmatimonadota bacterium
CGCGCAGGCGGCGCCGGCGGGCGCCTTGCCGCGCGCGGGCGACTGGCCCCGGGCCGCGCTCCAGCTGCTGGACGAGGCCGACCGCCGCCTGCGCGCCGGCGATTTCGCGGGCTTCGGCGCCACCTGGAAGCAGCTGCACGAGGTGCTGGACTCCGCGAACAAGCCGCGGCGCTGAGGCAGCGGCGCCGCTTGCACCGCCCGAGGGGGGTCCCTATGATTGCCCGGCCCGCGTCCGGAGGCGAAGCGGAAAGCGGACGGGCGGACGAGCACACCATTGTCGTGGCGCTGGGCGGCAACGCCCTCCTGCCCGCGGGCGAGCGTGGGGACATCCACGACCAGTTCGCCCATACCCGCGAGAGCCTCGCGCCCATCGTGGCCCTGGCCCAGGCCGGCTGGCGCATCGCCCTCGTGCACGGCAACGGCCCCCAGGTCGGCGACGAGCTGTACCGCAACGAGATGGCCCGCGCCCAGCTGCCGCCGCTGCCGCTGGGCGTGCTTGTGGCCGGGACCGCGGGCTGGATCGGCTACATGATCCAGCAGTCGCTCCAGAACGCGCTCGAGCGCGCCGGGGTCCGCCGCCGCGTCGTGACGCTGATCACGCAGGTGCTGGTCGATCCGGACGACCCGGCCACCCGGGAGCCCGTGAAGCCGATCGGTCGCGTGCTGGACGAGGAGACCGCACAGCTCCTCGCGCGCGACCTCGGCTGGACGGTGGCCCCGGTCGCCCCGGTCGCCCCGGTCGCCCCGTCCGGCGACGGCTGGCGCAGGCTCGTGCCCTCGCCCAGGCCCCAGGCCATCGTGGAGCGCGACCTCATCCGCCGACTGGTCGATCACGGCACCATCGTGATCGCCGCCGGCGGCGGCGGCACGCCCGTGTACCACGACCCGCTGCTGCGGCTCGAGGGCGTGGATGGCGTCATCGACAAGGACCGCGCCGCCGCCGTGCTCGCCCGGGAGATCGGCGCGGCGGTGCTCTTGATCCTGACCAACGTGGACGGCGTCTTCCGTGGTTGGGGCACCGATGCCCCCGAGATGGTGCGGCGCATGAGCGTCGACCAGGCGGAGCGGCTCCTGGCCTCGGGCGAGCTGGGACGCGGCAGCATGGCGCCCAAGGTGGAGGCGGCGGTGGCCTTCGTGCGCGGCGGCGGCAGCGCCGCCTACATTGGACGGCTCGACCGGGGACAGGAAACCGTGGCCGGTGCCGCGGGAACGATGATCGTGGCCTAGGAAGCTTCGGCCGGAGACGAACGGGTGAACATCCACGAGTACCAGGCCAAGGAGATCCTGCGCGCGCACGGGGTCCCGGTGCCGCCCGGAGAGGTCGCGACCACCGCGCAGGAGGCGCAGCGGATCGCGGCCGGGTTCGGCGGAGCCGTGGTCGTGAAGGCGCAGGTGCACGCGGGCGGACGCGGCAAGGCGGGCGGCGTGAAGCTGGCCCGGGATGCCGCGGAAGCGAAGGAGCGCGCCGGCGCGATCCTGGGCATGAAGATCAAGGGGCTGACGGTTCAGAAGGTGCTGATCACGCCGGCCGAGGAGATCGCCTCCGAGGCCTACGTGGGCGTGATCGTGGACCGGGCGAGCAAGAGCCCTGTGTTCATGGTCAGCCGCCAGGGCGGCATCGACATCGAGGAAGTCGCGGCGAGCAACCCGGATGCCATCCAGAAGCTGGCGGTGGACGCGCGCTACGGGCTGCTGCCGTTCCAGGCGTACTGGCTCGCCACCCAGCTCTACGACGGCATCGCCCAGCAGCGGGCCTGCGCCCGCATCCTGCGGCAGCTCCACGAGGCCTTCGTGGCCAGCGGCGCCTCCCTGGCGGAGATCAATCCGCTGATCACCACGCCCGCGGGCGAGTTGAAGGCGATCGACGCCAAGATCAACATCGACGACAACGAGCTGGACCGGAGGCCGGAGATCGAGGCGCTGCGGGACACCAGCGCGGAGCCCGAGTCGGAGACCATTGCCCGCGAGGCAGGGCTCACCTTCATCCAGCTCGAGGGCAACATTGGCGCCGTGGTGAATGGCGCCGGCCTGGCCATGGCCACCATGGACCTGATCAAGTTCTACGGCGGCGAACCGGCGAACTTCCTGGACATCGGCGGCTCGTCGAACCCGGAGAAGGTGGTGAACGCCCTGCGCATCATCACCGGTGATCCGCGGGTCAAGGTCATCTGCTTCAACATCTTCGGCGGCATCACCCGCTGCGACGACGTGGCCAACGGCATCGTCGAGGCGACGAAGCGAATCGCCATCCGCGTGCCCCTCGTGATCCGGCTCACCGGCACCAACGAGGAGAAGGCGCTCGAGATCCTGAACGCCGCCGGCTACAGCGCCACTACCTCCATGGACGAGGTGGTGCAGCGCGCGGTCGAGCTGGCCAACCCGTCGGCCGGAGCCTGACCCGATGGCGATCTTCATCGACGAGAGCACCCGGCTGCTGGTCCAGGGGATCACGGGCCGGGATGGGTCGTTCCACACGCGCCAGATGATGGACTACGGCACGAACGTGGTCGGCGGTGTAACCCCCGGGAAGGGCGGCCAGCGCTTCGAGGGGCCATCCGGCAAGGGCTGCCCGATCTTCGACACCGTCCGCCAGGGCGTGCAGGCGACGGGGGCGAACGCCTCCATCATCTACGTCCCACCCGCCTTCGCCGCCGACGCCATCATGGAGGCCGCCGAGGCCGGTATCCCCTTCATCGTCGCCATCACCGAGGGCGTGCCCGTCCTGGACATGACGCGCGTCTACCCGTACGTGGTCGAGCACGGCGCGCGCCTGCTCGGACCCAACTGCCCGGGGCTGCTGGCTCCCGGACGCAGCAAGGTCGGCATCATGCCCGGCAACATCGCGCTGCAGGGCAACGTGGGCGTGGTCTCCCGCTCCGGTACCCTGACCTACGAGGTCGTCTACCAGCTCACCCGCGCCGACATCGGCCAGAGCACGTGCGTCGGCATCGGCGGCGACCCCATCGTCGGCACCAATTTCATCGACTGCCTCGCCGCCTTCCAGGCCGACCCCGATACCCGCGCCATCGTCATGATCGGCGAGATCGGCGGCACCGACGAGCAGAAGGCCGCCGAGTTCATCAAGGCCAACGTCAGCAAGCCCGTCGTGGGCTTCATCGCCGGCCAGACCGCGCCTCCCGGACGCCGCATGGGGCACGCGGGCGCCATCATCAGCGGCTCCGCCGGCACCGCCGCCGAGAAGATCCAGGCCTTCCAGGACAACGGCATCCAGGTGATGAAGCGGCCGTCCGACGTCGTGCCGCTCATCCGGGAAGTCATCTGAGCCCATGCAACTGAGGCAGCTGCTCCCGCCCGAGCACATCTTCGCGCCGCTGGACGCCCGCACGCTGCGCGAGGCCATCGCGGCCATGGTCGCCGGACTGGCCCGCGCCGGCGCGCTCCGCGACGCCGGCGTCATGGAGCGCCTGCTGGGCCAGTCGCACTACCGCGTGGTCGTGCCCATCGGCGAGCGCGCTGTGCTGCCCCACCAGCGCACGGACGCCGTGGACGAGCTCGTCCTGGCCGTGGGCGTGTCCCCCACGCCCCTGGACGCCGCGGACCTCGGCCTCCACGCCGCGCCTCAGGTCGTCGCCCTCGTGCTGGCGCCGCCCGAGGCCTCCACCCTCTACCTCCAGACCGTCTCCACCATCGCGCGACTCGTCCGCCGCGACGACATCATCGATGCCCTGGCCGCCGCCCGCTCGCCCGAGGAGGTGCTGCGCATCGGCGACCTGAGCGATGCCAAGATCCAGCCGTCGCTCACCGTGCGCGACATGATGGGCCACCGGCCGCCCGTCCCTCCCGCCGCCCCGGTGCGCGATGCCGTCGCCATCATGATCGAACAGCGCGTCAAGGCGCTGCCGGTCGTGGGCGACAAGGGCGAGGTCCTCGGCATCGTCACCGAGTGGGACGTCATGCGCGCCCTGCTCCCCCAGGTGCCCCGCGGGGAGGATGCCCAGCCCCAGAACCTTCGCATTCCCGGCGATCTCACCGTCCGCGACGTCATGACCCGGTCCGTCCTCTGCATTGCCGAGGACATGGGGCTGGACGAGGTCGCCAACCTCATGCTCAACAAGGACGTCGAGCAGTTCCCCGTCATCGGGGAGGGCAAGCTCGTCGGCTTCCTCTCCCGCGGGGACATCGTTCGCAAACTCTTCGGAAACTGACCCATGGATCTGACGCTGACCATCATCAAGCCCGACGCCGTCGCGGCCGGCCATGTCGGCCGCATCCTCGCCCTGCTCGAGGAGAAGGGCTTCCGCATCCGCGCACTCCGCCTCATGCACCTCACCGAGCCCCAGGCGCGCGAGTTCTACGCCGTGCACAGGGAACGGCCGTTTTACGCATCCCTCGTGAAGTTCATGACTTCCGGCCCCTGCATCCCGGCCGTGCTGCAGAAGCCGGGCGCCGTGGCCGCGCTGCGCGAGGCCATCGGCGCCACCGACCCCGCCGAGGCCGCGCCCGGCACCGTCCGCGCCCTCTACGCCGAGTCCAAGGAGCGCAATGCTATCCACGCGTCCGACTCGGACGCGAACGCCGTGCGCGAGGCGGGTTTCTTTTTTGCCGAATCGGACGTGCTGGCGGCGGAGTGACCTTTCCCCCCGGCCACAAGCTGTGCGGCAGGCGCATCCGGTTGACAGGGTAGGGGAAAACGGGCATCTTTCTCAGCTATGCTGAAAGTCGATCTGGGCCGCCTGGACCGGCTGCGGCGGCTGCGGCTGGACGACGAGGTGGCACCGGACGATCCGATCTGGGCGGGCTCGGGGCTCAACCTGGCCCGCCCGCTCGATGTCCGCCTCGAGGTGCAGCAGGTCGGCCACGACGTGGTGGTCCGCGGGAGCGTGGCGGGTGAGGTGGCGATGGACTGTCGCCGATGCCTGTCGCCCGTGCGTGTGCCGGTCGGCGAGGAGATCGCCGTGCTGTACCAGCCGGGCGTGACCCGGACGGAGGCGGAGGAATCGGAAGTGTACCCGCTTCCGGAGCGGGGGCGCGAGCTGGACCTGTCGGAGATGGTGCGGGAGCAGGTGATGCTGGCGGTGCCGGCGTACGCGAGCTGCACCGAGACGTGCCGGGGACTGTGCCCGACGTGCGGCAAGAACCTGAACGAGGGAGCATGCGCCTGCGAGCCGGCGGTGGGGGACGACCGCTGGGGGGCGCTGCGCAAGCTGAAGTCCGAGTGAGGAGAGGGATCAATGGCGGTACCGAAGAGACGAGTTTCGAAGCAGCGCAAGCACAAGCGGCGGGGCGAGCACAAGGCCGAGGTGGTGAATTACGCCGCCTGCCCGAAGTGCGGTGACCCCAAGCTGCCGCACAGGGTCTGCCGCAACTGCGGGTACTACAACGGCGAGCAGGTCCTGAAGATCGAAGACGAGATCTAGCCCCTCGGAGGCAGCCCGTTGCGCATTGCGCTGGACGCCATGGGGACGGACCTCCATCCGAGGGTGGAGGTCCAGGGAGCGGTCGAAGCGCTCCGCCAGCTGCCGGGCGATTTCGAGGTGCTGCTGGTCGGTGACCGGGCCCTCGTCGAGCGGGAGCTGGCGACGTACGGCGACTACCCGAAGGCGCGGCTGCAGGTGGTGCCGGCGTCACAGGTGATTGCGCCCGGCGAGCCCGCGGCCGCGGGCGTGCGCCGCAAGCCGGACTCCTCGATCGTGGTGGGGCTGACGCTGCAGCGGGAGGGGAAAGCGGACGCTTTCGTGAGCGCCGGCTCGACCGGCGCGGTCATGGCGGCGTCCCTTTTCATATTGCGGCCGTTGCCGGGAGTGGACCGGCCCGCGATCGCCACGCTCCTGCCCACGGTCTCGGAGCCGGTGCTGATGCTGGACTCCGGGGCGAACGTGGACAGCAAGCCCCACCACCTGCTGCAGTTCGCGCAGCTGGGCATGGTGTACGCCACGGACGTGCTGGGGCGGGCGGAGCCGCGAGTGGGGCTGCTGAACATTGGCGAGGAGCCCGAGAAGGGAAACGAGCTCTCCGTGGAGGCGCACCGCATCCTGGCGGACAGCGGGCTGAACTTCGTGGGCAACGTCGAAGGGCGGGACGTCATCAGGGGCGTGTGCGACGTGTTGGTGACGGATGGCTTCGTCGGCAACGTCCTGCTCAAGTTCTACGAGTCCGTGGCCGGCTTCGTATGCCAGGTGGTGACGGGAACGGAGCCGCCGGCGCCGGGGAAGGCTCCCTCGAAGCTCTGGGAGGCGCTGGACTACACGACGTATGGCGGTGCGCCGCTGCTGGGGGTGAACGGCGTGTGCATCATCTGCCACGGCGGCTCGCCCCCGGTGGCGATCCGCAACGCGATTTCGACGGCCATCCAGGCCGTCCAGGCGAACATAGTGGGACATATTCAGCAGCAGATGGCCGGCGGGAAGGTTGTCGGTGAGCGTCGGCTGGCGGGGGGCGCATGAAGGAACCGAAGCCGATCGTGGAGATCGCGGCGACGGGGCGGTGGCTGCCGGAACGGGTGGTGACGAACGCCGACCTGGAGAAGGAGCTGGACACGTCGGATGCCTGGATCCGGGAGCGGACAGGCATCCGCGAGCGGCGCATCGCGGGGCCGGAGGTCGGGGCCGCGGATATGGGCGCCCGCGCGGCTCGCATTGCCATGAAGCGCGCCGGCGTGCACGCCGGTGAGATCGATTTCATCATCGTGGCTACGGCGACACCGGACCGGCTTCTGCCCTCCACGGCCTGCGACATCCAGGCGATGTTGGGGGCGACGAACGCGGCAGCGTACGACATTTCGGCCGCGTGCTCCGGCTTCCTCTTCGCCATGGAAATCGCCGAGGGGCACATCGCGGCCGGTCGGGGCGACCTGGCGCTGGTGATCTCCACCGAGAAGATGACGGGCATCGTCGACTGGACCGACCGCTCCACGGCGGTGCTGTTCGGCGACGGCGCGGGCGCGGCGCTAGTGCGGCGCTCCTCGAACGGCCGGGGAGTGATGTCGAGCTACATCCGCTCGGATGGCACGCTGGCGGAGCTGCTCTGGCGTCCGGCGGGCGGAGTGCGGATCCCCATGGATGCGGGGGTGCTCGAGCGCAGGGACCACCTGGTGAAGATGGCCGGGCGCGAGGTCTTCAAGCACGCGGTGAAGGCCATGGCGGATGCCGCGGACCAGGCGCTGGTGCGCGCGGGACTCACGGGCGACGATATCGACCTGTTCATCCCGCACCAGGCCAACATGCGCATCATCGAGGCGACAGCGAAGTTCGCCAAGATCCCCATGAGCAAGGTGTACATCAACGTCGACCGCTACGGCAACATGAGCTCGGCCACGATCCCCGTCGCGCTCGACGAGGCGCTGGAGCAAGGCCGGATCGGGCCGGGCGACAACGTGCTGATGGTCGCGTTCGGCGCGGGCTTCACCTGGGCTTCCTCGGTGGTGCGGTGGTAGCGCTGCTCTTCCCGGGGCAGGGCTCGCAGTTCGTGGGCATGGGCCGCGAGCTGGCGGACCGGTTCCCGGCCGCTCGCGACACGTTCGCAGAGGCGGACGCGGTGCTGGGCTTCCCGCTGGCGCGGCTGATGTGGGAAGGCCCCGAGGACGAGCTGACCGCGACGCGCAATGCGCAGCCCGCCATCCTGACCCACTCCGTGGCCGTGCTCCGCTGCATGGGCGGGCGAACGGGCGCGGTGGACTACGCTGCCGGGCACTCGCTGGGCGAGTTCAGCGCCTACGTGGCCGCGGGCTCGCTCGGCTTCGCCGATGCGTTGCGCACCGTGCGGCGGCGCGGCGAGCTGATGTTCGAGAGCGGGCAGCAGCGCCCGGGCACCATGGCGGCGTTGCTGGGGCTGGAGGACGCGGAAGTCGAGCGCATCTGCCGGGAGGCGTCCGCGGAGGGGGAGGGGGAGGGGGAGGTCGTTCCGGCCAACTACAATGCGCCGTCGCAGGTGGTGATCAGCGGCGATGTCGCGGCCGTGGAGCGGGCCATGGAGCTGGCGAAGGCCGCGGGCGCCAAGCGGGTTGTGGCCTTGAACGTGTCGGGCGCGTTCCATTCGCCGCTCATGGCGGTGGCGGAGCAGGGCTTGCGGGCGCAGCTCGAGGGCGTGACGATGCGAGCGCCCCGCTTTCCGGTGCTGTCCAACGTCACGGCCGCGCCGGTGACGGACGCGGAGGAAGCGCGGCGCCTGCTGGTCCGGCAGCTCACTTCGCCGGTGCGCTGGACGGCGAGCATGCGCGCCCTGGTCGATGCGGGCGTGGACCGGTTCCTGGAGCTGGGCCCGGGCGGCGTGCTGAGCGGATTGCTGCGGCGCGTGACGAAGGAGCTGCCGGCGCGGACGATCGGGACCGCCGAAGAGACCGAGGCGTTCCTGGCATGAGCGAGGCCATGGAGCTGGCGGGGCAGGTGGCGCTGGTCACGGGTGGCTCTCGTGGCATCGGGCGCGCGCTGGCGGGGGAGCTGGCGGCGGCGGGCGCGCGCGTGGCCGTGGTGGCCCGCGACGCCGGGCGGGCGCAGGCCGCGGCCGCGGAGCTCCCCGGGGAGGGGCACCGTGGCTTCGGCTGCGACGTCGCCGACTCCGGTGCCGTGAACGAGCTGGTGAAGACGGTGGAGGCCGAGATGGGTGGCCTCGAGATCCTCGTCAATAACGCGGGCATCACGGAGGACAACCTCCTGGTGCGCATGAGCGACGAGGCGTGGGATCGCGTCCTGAACACGAATCTGAAGGGCGCGTTCAACCTGATCCGCGCGGCGGCCCGCGGCATGATGCGGCGCCGCAGCGGGCGGATCATCAACATCACGAGCGTGGTCGGGATCACCGGAAACCCGGGACAGGCGAACTATGCCGCGTCCAAGGCCGGCCTGATCGGGCTTACGAAATCCGTGGCCAGGGAGCTGGCGTCGCGGGGCGTGCTGTGTAACGCCGTGGCGCCCGGCTTCATCGACACGGAGATGACGGCGGCGCTCCCGGAGGCCGCGCGCGAGGCCCTGCTGGCGCAGATCGCGCTGGGGCGCCTCGGGCGGCCGGAGGATGTCGCCTGTGTCGTACGGTTTCTCGCCGGTCCCGCAGCGAGCTACGTGACGGGACAGACGCTGGTCGTCGACGGCGGCATGGTGATGTGAGCACACCCCCAACCCGAGAGGGATCCGATGGCGGAAAACGTGGCGGATAAGGTCAAGGAGATCATCGTCAACGAGCTGGGCGTCGAGCCGGAGAAGGTCACGCCGCAGGCATCGTTCGTCGAGGACCTCGGGGCCGATTCGCTCGACACGGTCGAGCTGGTCATGGCGTTCGAGGAGGAGTTCGGCATCGAGATCCCGGACGAGGATGCCGAGAAGCTCCAGAACGTCGGCGACGCGATCAACTACCTCAAGGAGAAGGGGGTCGAGTAGTGACCCGCTTCACTCCGAGTCGGGAGGCAACATGGCTCGCCCCGTGACGTCGGCTGGCGAACGTCGCGGGGCGGTCCGCGTCGTGGTCACCGGAATCGGCATGGTGACCCCGGTCGGCAACGACGTGGAGTCCAGCTGGAGTGGTTTGCTCGCCGGGCGCAGCGGTGGAGGTCCGATCACGCATTTCGAGGCCGGGCCGGACTTCGACGTCCGGTTCGCCTGCGAGGTCAAGGGCTTCCAGCCCGAGCAGGTCATGGATCGCAAGGAAGTCCGCCGCACGGACCGCTTCGCCCAGTTCGCCATCGTCGCATCCGAGCAGGCCGTGCGCGCCTCGGGACTGGTGGAGGAGCCCAACGCCCTCGACCGGGACCGCGTGGGCGTGCTCATCGGCAGTGGCATCGGAGGCATCGCCACCTTTGAGGAGCAGGCCCGCGTCATGGTGGAGCGCGGGCCGAAGCGCATCAGCCCCTTCTTCGTGCCCATGTTCATCCCGGACATTGCCGCCGGGCACGTCTCCATGCGCTACGGCTTCCGCGGACCCAACTTCGCCACCGTCTCCGCCTGCGCCTCCAGCGCGCACGCGGTGGGCGAGGCGATGAGGCTCATCCAGCACGGCGACGCCGACGTCATGATCGCCGGCGGCGCCGAGGCCAGCATCACGCCACTGACCATTGCCGGCTTCGCCAACATGAAGGCGCTCTCAGTGCGCAACGAATCGCCGGAGACGGCCAGCCGGCCCTTCGATGCCACCCGGGACGGCTTCGTGCTGGGCGAAGGCGCCGCCACGCTCGTGCTTGAGTCGCTGGAGCACGCCCGGGCGCGCGGCGCGCGCATCCTGGCGGAGGTCGCGGGCTTTGGCCAGAGTGCCGACGCCTACCATCTGACGGCGCCGGCGCCGGAAGGGGCCGGCGCCCAGCTCGCCATGCGGCGCGCGCTGGCCGACGCGGGGGTGGAGCCCGCCGACGTGCAGTACATCAACGCGCACGGCACCTCCACACCCATGAACGACCTGAACGAGACGCTGGCGATCAAAGCCGTCTTCGGCGCCGACGCCCGCCGGCTGGTGGTGGGCTCCACCAAGTCCATGACCGGGCACCAACTCGGCGCCGCGGGCGCGGTGGAGGCGGCCATCTGCACGCTGGTCGTGCGCGAGGGCAAGATCCCGCCCACCATCAACTTCCAGGAACAGGACCCCGCCTGCGACCTGGACTACGCGCACAACCGCAGGGTGGAGCGCGAGGTCCGGGTCGCGCTCACCAATTCCTTCGGTTTCGGCGGCCACAACGTCACCCTGGCCATTGCGGCCTTCCGGGAGTAACGCAGGGCGCCGGCAAACCAGGGACAGGGAACGAGGGGGGGCGTCCGTCGGGTTCGCGGGCGCCCCCCTCGTCTGGCGGGGACCGCCGCGAACATGCTTGAGCGGGTGCCGCCGGGGCGGCAACTTCGAGTGACTTCCCCACGAGAGCACATGAACGCGCGGCCCCGGGCGGTACCGGCGCCGCGATCGGCCGAAGCTGGCCTTGGTCGGTTTTTCGCCTCTGCACCGGAGGTGCAATCGATGTCTCGCGTCCTCGCCCTCGCCGCCTTCCTGCTGCTGGTGCCGTTCCATGCAGGAGCCCAGACGATCAACCTCACGACCGACCCGCCGGGCGCGAAGCTCTACCGGGTGGACAGGTCCGGCATCCGGACGCTGATCGGCACGGGCATGGCCCGCTTCAAGGTGGAGAAGGACGATCCCAACCAGCTGGTGGTGGAGTCGGACGGGTTGGAGCCGCTCAACCAGGTGTTCCGCAAGGGCGACAAGTACCCGAAGGACCTGCGCATCACGCTGCTGAACCGGTTGGTGAAGGTGAGCGCGCTCCCCTACGACGCCCAGATCCTGGTGAATGGCCGCACGGCGGGCATGCAGTTGGTGGATGTGGTGATCCTGGCGGGTACGCTGGCCACGGTGGAGGTGAAGAAGCCGGGCTTCCGTACCGTCTCCCGCACCTACCGCAACCAGCCGGGCGCGGACCTGCCGCCGGAAAGCGACCACTTCGAGCTGAAGGACAGGGTCGTCCTGGTCACCGTGAGGCCCAGCGACGCCAACATCCTGGTGGACGGCGCGCCCCAGGGCGAGCGCGGCTCCGCCGATGTCGTCGTGCCCTACGACAAGTGCGTCAACGTGCAGGTCTCGATGCTCGGCTTCAAGCCCGAGGAGGAACGGTTCTGCAACAAGGAGCAAGCGGATCAGCCGATCCGGCCCACGGCCACCATCGAGCTCAAGAACCGGCTGACCAAGCTGCACACCACGCCGGCCAGCGCCTCCATCAAGGTGGACGGCCGCATCGTCGGCAACGGTGATTTCCCGCTCACCGTCCCGCTGGGGCAGTGCGTCGAGGTGATCGCCTCGGCGGACGGGTTCGTGCCGGTGAAGAAGCAGTACTGCAACCAGACGAACATGCCCGAGCCGCCGCCCGAGGAGCACCTGGCGCTGCAGCAGGACGAGGCCTACGGCGCCGCCACTTTGAGCGACCAGGCCAACGTCAACTTCACCCTCGAGGTCAACCCGGCGAAGACGGTGGACCAGGCATGGTCCACCATCAGCCAGATCATCCTGAACAAGTTCGACGTGCTCGAGATCACCGACAAGGAAACGGGCTACATGAGGACCGCCTGGGAGGTGAACTACTTCACCAACAGCACGGTCCGGACCCGGGTGATCGTTAAGCTGGGCAGCGCCCGGCCGCTCAAATATGTGGTCAAGATCGCCAGCGAGCACGCGCCGGGGCACCAGAACGCCAAGGACGACGAGGCCTTCCAGGAGTGGGGCTGGATCCACAATTCCTACAAGGACATCGTCACGGAGCTGCAGGCCCGCCTGAGATAGGGCGGGAGGTCAGATCCGCCGCCGCCGAGGCGGCGACGGACCGCACGCTCGGTGAGCGCAGGGCCCGGCGGCACCCCAGGTGCCGCCGGGCCCTGCGCGCATCCGCTCGCCTCGGGCACGTGCCGCCCTGCGGCACGCGCGGTAATCCCGGGCGACCATCACGCTGCCGCGCCGCCGGGCCGACCGGGCGGCACAAACCGTCGGCGGGGAAGCGTGCCGGCCAGCGGTGGCCGCTTTTCGTGTTGTGACCGGCTGCATGTAGCGCACGCGCTACGCCTAGGGTCCGGGCACGACAGCGCCCAGGCGGGGCGACCTCGCCCCGACGGCGGATGAGAGCGTGTAACTCCAAGCAAAGAGCGCAATAGCGCCGTCCGCGTGCCGGCGCTCGCGACCGGGCGATGCCGCGTGTTTGCCCGGTATAAGCCCTGCGGTTGCGGTTCGCCCGTTCCCCTGGTCGACGTGTCGCCCTGCAATCGATGAGAGCCATGCCCATTCGCAGCCCGCGCGTGCCGGACGGCGGCGGCCTTCGGCCGTCGGCGCTTTCCCCCGCTGCGCGTCCTGACCCGGGTCGCGCGGAGGACGGATGCCCGGGGTGGTAGGGGCGGGGAGGGCGGTCCGCGAACGGGAGCCGGTGCAGGTCACGCCGCCAGCCGATGCCAGGGCGCTCCCGGGCTCGCTCGGCCCGGGGTTGCTGGCGTTCATGTCCGCGATCCCGCTGGCGCTCGCCGTGGGCGCTGTCGCCGGTGGCTTCGGCGACTCCCCCGAGCGGGCGGTGCTGGCCACGGCTGCGCTGCTGGCCTGCGCGCTGCCGGTCCCGCTGGCGTTCTACCTGATCCGGCGCCGGCGCGACGCACTTCCAGGCACCGCTGCGTTGGTCCTGCTGATGACGCTGACCGTGCTGGCGCTCGCCATTGCCATGTACGTGCTCGAGTCGCAGGTGGCGTTCCCCGCGGACTTCCTGATCTGGTCGGAGAGCGACTTCGTCAACGACATCCTGAAGCTGCGCGTGGGCTATCCGCTGTTCACGCCGCAGATCAACAACGAGTCCTTCACGTATCCGCCCGGGTCTCAGCTGCTGACGTACTTCTTCGCCTGGCTGAGCGGGCACCCCACGTCCGTGGCCGCGTACCGCACCGTCCAGGTCGGCTTCACGGTGGGCGCGGCCATGGTGGCGATGGCGTGTGCACGCCGGATCCTGTCGGTGGCGCTGGGCACGCGGGGCGTGCGGGATGCCCGGCTCTGGAGCGCGCTCTGGCTGCCGTTCTTCGCGCTGCTCGCCACCAATCCGCTCACGAACGCCTACGTCGTCGAGCTGCACGAGGACGGGTTGGCGCAGCTCCTCTCGGTGGTCGCGTTCTGGCTGCTGCTGCGGTACGCGATGCAGCGCGAACGCGGCGTGCTGGTGGCCATGGCGTTCGTGCCCGCCGCCGGCTTCCTCGTCAAGCAGAGCCTGATCATCTGGGGCGTGTTCTACGCCCTGCAGCTCGCCGTGTTCGACCGGCCGCGCTCGCTGCGTCGCTTCCTGGCGTTCGCGCTCGGATCCGGCGCGCTCCTCGGAGGTGTCGTCCTGGCGGGCTACGGGCTCTGGGGCGAGCCCTTCGTCTACTGGATCTTCGAGGTGCTGGGGAAGCACGGCGTCTCGCCGCTGCGCGCCTTCGATCACATGCGGCTGGCGTGGGCGTACTTCGCCATGGCGCTGGTCGCGGGGCTGCTCCTTCTCGACCGCGAGCGCTCGCGCCGCATCCTGCTCGGTCCCTGGGTCGCCGCCTTCGCGCTGCTGAGCATCGAAACGTATACCAGCGGCGTCGCCTGGATGCTGAATCACATGGGGCCCGGCAGCCTGCTGGCCGGGATCTGGTTCGTCGCGGCCGTGACGGCGCTCTGGTCTGCGCCAACCGATTCCGGGGCGCGGCCCTCCGGCGCCGCCGCCTGGCTGCGGCCGGGGCTCGCCGCCGCGTGTGGGCTGCTGCTGCTCTCGGGGCTCGGACTCCTGCGGATTCCGCTCCCGGGCGTGCCGCGCGACGCACGGCGCTACGCGGCGGAGATCGAGCAGGAGTTCCGCGGCGTGAAGCCGCAGGACGTGCTGCTGGACGTCGGCAGCTGGGTCTACCTGAAACCGGGCGTGGTCATGAAGGACCGCGCGCCCTCCATCGGCGAGCGCGGCTACTCCGGCACCGGTGACTTCTCCGGCATCCTGCAGCGCATTCGGGAGCGGCGCTACGCCCGGATCATCCTGCGCGGCTACCACCAGCCCGACTTCTGGTACGACGAAGCCATCTGGCAGCGGTCGAGTGGGATCCGGGCCGCGCTCAACGACAACTATCGCGAGGTGCGCACGATCGCGGCCGTGCGCCCGTCGCTGCCGAGCGAAGCGCGCAGCTACACCCTGCAGACCGTCAGCGTCCTGGAGCCCAGGACGCCGTGAGCGGACTCCATTGCACCCCCGAGGGCAGGCTATGAAATCGAGGTACCTCATTACGGGCGGCGCCGGCTTCATCGGCAGCAACGTCGCGCACCACTATCTCTCGCAGGGATGCCGCGTCACGATCGTGGACAACTTCGCCAGGCGCGGCAGCCGGGATAACGCCGCCTGGCTCAGGAGCACGCACGGGCGCAACGTGACCGTGGTGGAGGGCGACATCTCCCGCACCGACCGCACACTGCAGCAGCTGGTCGAGAAGGTGGACGTCGTCTTCCACCTCGCGGCGCAGGTGGCGGTGACGACCTCGGTGATCGATCCGCGGCTCGACTTCCAGGTGAACGCGCTGGGCACGTTCAACGTGCTCGAGGCCGTGCGCGCCTCGAGCACGAAGCCGATCCTGATCTACGCGTCCACCAACAAGGTCTACGGCGAGCTCGTGCAGCTCGAGGCGGAGCGAAGCGGATCCCGCTACGTCTACCGCGACTGCCCGCACGGAGTAGGCGAGGCGATGAACCTCGACTTCCACTCGCCGTACGGCTGCTCCAAGGGGACTGGCGACCAGTACGTGCTGGACTACGCCCGGATCTACGGGCTGCGAACCGTCGCCTTCCGCCAGTCGTGCATCTACGGCCCGCACCAGTTCGGCATGGAGGACCAGGGGTGGGTGGCGTGGTTCGCGCTGCGGGCGCTGAAGCAGCTGCCGGTCACCATCTTCGGCGATGGCCAGCAGGTGCGGGACGTCCTGCACGTGTACGACCTGATCCGCGCCTACGACGCGGCCATCGCCGCCATCGACCGGACCTCGGGGCAGGCGTTCAACATCGGCGGCGGGCCCGCGAACACCCTGTCGCTGCTCGAGCTGATCCGCATGCTGGAAGTCCGCCTCGGGCACCCGGTCCAGTACTCGTTCGACGAGTGGCGCCCCGGCGACCAGCGCATCTACGTGAGCGACATCCGCAAGGCCCGCGAGCGGCTGGCCTGGGAGCCCCAGATCGTGCCGGAGGAGGGAATCCGGCAGATGATCGAATGGCTGGCCGAGAACGAGCATCGCGTGTCGTTCGCCAACGACACGCTCGAGTTCGTGCCGCGGCCCGCCCACGCGCCGACCAACGTCGCCGTCGGCTGAGACACGCCGCGCCGTGTGCCAGGAACCCTTTTCGACAGGTTGCCCGTGACGAGTCTGAGCGTCGTGATCCCGGCCAAGAACGAGGAAGACACCATCGGCCACGTCCTCGAGGAGCTGAACCTGACCATCCCCGGGATCCGGGGCTACACGGTCGAGGTGATCGTCGTCGATGACGGGTGCAGCGACCGCACGGCAGAGATCGCTACGGCGTTCGGCGCGCGCGTCGTCCGCAACACCGGGCCGGGGGGGAAGGGAGTGGCGCTGCGCGCCGGCTTCGCGGCCGCCACCGGCGACTTCGTGGTCATGCTCGATGCGGACTTCTCCCACCGCTCCGAGGAGATCCCGGCCATGCTCGCGGAGATGCGCCCCGGCGTGGGCCTGGTCATCGGCTCGCGCGTGGTCGGCGGCAGCGAGGAGTACACGCACATTCGCGCGCTCGGGAACGTCTTCCTGAGCGCCGCGCTCGGCATCTGCACCCGGCGCTACCTCTCGGATGCGCTCAACGGCTTCAAGCTCTTCCGGCGGGACGTGTTCACGGACTTCCGCTACACATCGAAGGCGTTCGAGATCGAGATCGAGCTGATCGCGAACGCGATGCGGAAGGGCTACCGGATCGTGGAGGTGAGCAGCCACGAGCGCGCGCGGGCCGGCGGCGAGATGAAGTCGCGGGCGATCCGGCACGGCACGCGCTTCCTGGCCCGCATCGTGTGGGAGGGCATGCGCGGGGTCCGGCCGCCCGAGGCCCTGGCGGCGCGGCGCCGGGCGGCGCAGGTGGCGCCGCTCCAGCCCATCTACGCCCCCCGCCAGCGGAGCGCCGACGACCAGCGCGAGGCCGCGCTAGGCTCCTGATCGGCCGACGTTCCGCGGCGCCCGGTCAGGGCGTGGCCGGCGCCGCTCCGCCCGGGCCGGCGCCGGCCACGCCCGGGATGTCGGACGGCGACGCTGTCCGATCCTGGCTCCCTGCATCCTCCGTCATGACGCTCCGCCCGCGTTCTGCGTGCCCTGGTCCTCCACCGGCCGCGGATAGACCGCGGCGATCAAACGGAAGGAACGGCCCGCCGGGGCGTGCTCGTCGTGGTACTTCGCCACCACCCGCGCCACCGCGTCCGCCAGCTCGCGCGTCATGGACTGGAAGCTGTCGGGATGGGCCAGGCGAACCTCGGCCTCGATGGATAACGTCGCCACGCGCTTGCGCTCCTCCCGCGCCCGCTGCATCACCGCCGCCACCTCACGCACCGCCCGCGCGCCCAACGCCACCACGTACGTGGCCGAGAAACGGTCCCCCATCTCCGCCGGCTCAGCCCCCAGCGACCCCAGGACCCCGGGATCGACCACGAAACGCCGCGCCGTCGACCGCATCACACGCTCGAAGCAGTTCCCCTTCCGCCGCTCCTCGTGCAGCTCCACCAGGTCCAGCCGCTCCAGCGCCCGCAGGTGGTAGTTCACCTGCTGCCGCGTTCCCCCCAGCCGCCGGGCCAGTCCCGAGGCCGAATCGGGATCCTCGATCAGGGCCTCGACCAGACGCCGCCGCTCCGGATCCAGCAGCGCCGTGGCCCTCTCCGGCTCCCGTACCACCTGGAGCTCGGCCGTTTCCATCGTGTCGGTCGTCATGGGGGGCAACGATGGTATCGGAGGGAATAGTTGTCAAGGAGGATTATACGGACAGTGGGGAGGGCGGTGCGGGGGGCCCGGCTCGTCTCCGTCTCGAGCAGGGCTGCCGGAGACGGCTGGTGCAGGGCGGACGTCAGCCTTGAGCCTGTCGCCTGTCGCCTCCCTCCCTCCCGCGCCTGCTTCCCGTGCCCGTCCCCGTGCGTACCTGCCTGCATCGCCCGGACAAGAAGCACGAGCATTCCGACGATGCGCTCCGCCCTGTTCCGGAGCGGCTCGGCTTCGCCGGCGGCCGCGCACTCCGTTGCCGATCTGCGGGCGATTCGGCAGAAGCGCGCCTTTTCCCGGGGAGTGAGCTCGCCGGCGCCTTCGGCTTGCCTGGCCTTGCCGCCTTTCCTATTCTTCGGCCTTCACTTGCGACGACCTGCCTCATGGGATGGCACATGAGCTTTGCGGTGGCTGAGGAGCTGGTGGTGCAGCCGACGGACCCACGCCTGCATCCCATTGCGGAAAAGGTGCTGGGGGGCGAGCGGCTGACGAAGGAGGACGGGGTCGCGCTCTTCGAGACGCACGACCTGCTGGCGGTGGGGGCCATGGCGGACCGGGTGAACCGGAAGAAGAACGGGGACCGGGTCTTCATCGTGGCGAACCAGCACATCAACCCGACCAACGTCTGCATCCTGCGCAATACCTGCGTGTTCTGCTCCTATGCGCGCACGCCCAAGGAGGAGGGGGCGTACACGATGTCGGTGGCGGAGGCGGTGGCGGAGGGGGACGTCATCAAGGACACGCCCATCCGGGAGTTCCACATCGTGGGCGGTCTGCACCCGAAGCTGAAGGTGGCGTATTACGCGGACATGATCCGGGGGCTGAAGGAGCGGCACCCGGGGGTGGAGATCAAGGCGCTGACGGCGGTGGAGATCGCGAACCTGGCGCGGGTGGAGAAGACGAGCTACGCGGATGTGTTGCAGCGACTGAAGGAAGCGGGGCTGGACACCATGCCGGGCGGGGGCGCGGAGGTCTTTTCGGGGGAGGTGCGGGCGACCATCGCGGAGCGGAAGCTGGTGGCGGACGAGTGGCTGGAAGTGCACCGCGTCGCCCACGGGCTGGGGATCCGCACGAACTGCACGATGCTCTACGGACACGTGGAGACCTACGCGGACCGCATGGACCACCTGGCCATGCTGCGGGAGCTGCAGGACGAGACGGAGGGCTTCCTGACGTACATCCCGCTGGCGTACCACCCGGACAACAACGAGCTGGGGGAGCGGCTGGGCCGGCAGGGGACGGCGACGACGGGGGTGGACGACCTGAAGAACCTGGCGGTGGGGCGACTGTTCCTGGACAACTTCGACCACATCAAGACCCACTGGATCATGAACACGCCCAAGGTGAGCCAGATCGCGCTGCACTTCGGGGTGGACGACCTGGAGGGGACGGTGGTGCGGGAGAAGATCTACCACGAGGCCGGCGCCCACACGCCGCAGGGCCTCACGTTCCAGGAGATCATCCGTATCGTGAAGGATGCGGGCAAGCGGCCGGTGGAGCGGGATGCACACTACCGCGAGTTGCGCGCGTGGTGAACGGGAAGGGAAGTGGCATGACGCGGATCGCCCCCGAGCAGCGCGCGCTGCCGATCCTCTCCAGCGTGTCGCCGCGGCTGCGGGACCCGACGCCGGAGGGTTCCATGGGGCTCGGCAAGCCGCTGGCGCAGCCGGTCTACGTGCCGCCGGCGCTGGAGACGCGCCCGCACTCGGACGAGATCGCGCACTGGCTGCAGACGCTGGAGGCGACGCCGTTCCTTGAGCTGGCCGGGCGCGCGGACGCGCTGCGTCGCCAGAAGCACCCGGAGGGCGTGGTCAGCTACATCGTGGACCGGAACATCAACTACACCAACACCTGCATCACGGACTGCAAGTTCTGCGCGTTCTACCGCCGGCCCAAGGACGAGGAGGGGTACGTCCTGAGCTACGCGGAGATCGGCGCCAAGATCGACGAGACCAGGGCGCTGGGCGGCGTGCAGATCCTGATGCAGGGCGGGCACAACCCCTACCTGTCCTTCGACTGGTACCTGGGTCTGCTGCGCTACATCAAGGAGCGTCACCCGATCCACGTGCACGGGTTCAGCGCCTCCGAAGTAGAGCTGATGACGAAGGTGACGAAGCTGCCGCTGAACGAGGTGCTGCGGCAGCTGAAGGAAGCGGGGCTGGACTCGATCCCGGGCGCCGGTGCCGAGATCCTGGTGGATGCGGTCCGGGATTTCATCGCGCCCAAGAAGATCGATTCCAGCCGCTGGCTGGAGATCCACGAGGCGGCGCACGAGCAGGGACTGCACACCACCGCCACCATGATGTACGGCGTGGGCGAGGTCTGGGCGGACCGGATCGAGCACCTGGTGCGGCTGCGGGCATCGCAGGAGCGCAGCCTGCGGCGGGGGAAGGGCCACTATACGGCGTTCATCGCCTGGTCGTTCCAGCCGACGCACACGGAGATGCAGGACTGGGCGCTGCCCCACGGCACGGGCATGGACTACCTGCGGACCACGGCGCTGTCCCGCCTGGTGCTGGACAACTTCGACAACATCCAGGTGTCGTACGTGACGCAGGGGCCGAAGATGGCCCAGCTGGCGCTGCGCATGGGCGCCAACGACTTCGGCTCGCTCATGCTGGAGGAGAACGTGGTCAGCGCGACGGGCATCGACTTCATCATGCCCGAGGCGGAGATCCGGCGCATCATCCAGGATGCCGGCTTCGCGCCCCAGCGTCGCTACCAGGACTACACGCCCTGGTCCGAGAGCGACGCCGGCTGCCCGTGCTGCTCCTGGCGTGGCCGGGCCGCGGCCTGACTCCTGTGCTGCGGACCCGAATCTCCCACCGCCGAGAGCGCCCGGGGTCGCCGAGGACGGCAGCGCCGAGGAATCACGGGACCACGGAAGCCGCACGTGGCAGTCCAATGAATGAAATAGTCTGTTCTCTGCGTGGTGTTCCTCAGCGTCCTCCGTGTCCTCTGTGGTGAATGTGGTGAATGAGGTTTCGGTGACGACGAACCACGGGGCGCCCTCGCGATTTCCATGAGAATCGGCATAGGCTACGACTCGCACCGCTTTGCCTCCGGGCGCCGCCTCGTGCTGGCCGGCGTGGAGGTGCCCCACACTCTGGGGCTGGCCGGGCACTCCGACGCCGACGTCGTCGCCCACGCGGTCACGGACGCGGTACTGGGCGCCGCGGCGCTGGGCGACATCGGCCAGCATTTCCCACCCTCGGATCCGCACTGGCAGGATGCCGACTCCCTGGAGCTGCTCCGGCGGGCCGTGGAGCTGGCGGCGGCGGCGGGGTACCGCGTCGGCAACGTGGACGTGACGCTGGTCGCCGAGGCGCCGCGCGTGGGGCCGCACATCCCGGCCATGCGCGAGAAGCTGGGGCTGACGCTCGGCACCGGGCCCGCCGGTGTCTCGATCAAGGGGAAGACGAACGAGGGCATGGGCTGGATCGGGCGGGGCGAGGGGATCGCGGCCGTCGCGGTGGCGCTGCTGCGCTCCAACGGCCCCTGAGCCGCCGGCCGCGAGCGCATGGACGCGATCCTGCGGGCCCTGGCCGACCTGCCACCGCTCCTGACCTACGTCGTGCTGGGGCTGGGCGCGGCGGCGGAGAACCTGGTGCCGCCGGTGCCCGCGGATACCGTGGTGCTGTTCGGCGCCTTCCTGGCCGCCCAGGGCCGGGCGCGGCCGCTGCTGGTCTGGCTGTGCACCTGGCTGCCCAACGCGGCCTCCGCCATGGGCGTCTACTGGCTCTCCCGGCACTACGGCCGCGCCTTCTTCGATACGCGCATCGGCCGGCTCTTGCTGCATCCGCGTCAGCTCGAGGGAGTGCACCGCTTCTACGATCGGTGGGGCACGCCCGCCATCTTCTTCAGCCGGTTCCTGCCCGGGTTCCGCGCCGTGGTGCCGGTGTTCGCCGGCACGGCCCACGTGGGGGCGCTGCGCACGGGCCTGCCCGTGCTGGTCGCCTCGGGCCTCTGGTACGGCCTGCTGGTCTACCTGGGCACGGTGGCCGGGGAGAACTGGCCCACGCTGGAGCACGCCTTCTCGCACTATTCGCGGGCGCTGCTCTGGATCGCGCTGCCGCTCGCCGCCGCGCTGCTGGTCTGGTGGTGGCGCACCCGGCGCCACAGGGGCTGAGCGTGTTTCACCTCGACGCCTTCATCGACCACCTCACCGTCGAGAGAGGGCTCTCGCCCCGCACGCTGGACGCATACGGCCGCGATGTCGGCCGGCTGGTGGACTTCCTCCGCTCCCGGGGCGTGAAGCGGCCGGGCGAGGCGAGCGCGCTGGACCTGCGCGAATTCGTCTACCATCTGAAGGACCAGGGACTGCAGCCGACGTCGATCCGCAGGGCCATCTCCGCGTCCCGCACCTACTTTGCCTTTCTGCTCGCCGAGGGCGCCGTGGTCAGCGACCCCAGCGACCGGCTGGAGCTGCCCCGGACCTGGCGCCGGCTGCCGGACGTGCTCTCGCGCGAGGACATGGTGCGGCTGCTGGAGGCCCCCGACGTGGCCGACCGCCTCTACTGGCGCGACAAGGCCGTGCTGGAGTTCGCCTATGCCACGGGCGTGCGCGTGAGCGAGCTCACCTCCATTCGCATCCGCGACCTGGCCCTGGAGGACGGCTTCGCCTCCGTCTTCGGCAAGGGCTCCAAGGAGCGACTGGTGCCGGTGGGGCGGAGCGCCGTGCGCGCCGTCGATCTCTACCTGCGCGAGCTGCGCCCGAAGCTCGACCGCGGCGGCGGCGAGGGCGCCGTCTTCCTGAGCGGGCAGGGGCGACCGCTCAGTCGCATGGGCGTCTGGAAGATCCTGCGCAAGCATGTGGAGCGTGCCGGCATCGCCAAGCGGGTCAAGCCGCACACGCTCCGCCACACCTTCGCCACCCACCTGCTGGAGGGGGGCGCGGACCTGGCCGCCGTGCAGGAGATGCTGGGCCACGCCGACATCGCCACCACGCAGATCTACACCCACGTGGACCGCGAGTACCTGCGGGAGGTCCACAAGCAGTTCCATCCCAGGGCATAACGAGGAGAGCGTAGCGGCCGGCCGGCCGCGGTTACGGGCTCCGGCCGTGCCCGGCGATCCGCTCGGTCGCCGGGCCCGGCCTTGCCAGCGTGTGGCTGGCAGCTCGGGTCAGGGGAAGTAGATGACGGCGTGGCGGACGCCGGCCGCGTCCGCCGCCTGGGCCGCGACGACGCCGCGGGCATTCACGCCGCCCGCCTGTGACCAGGTTCCGCCGAGTCCGGGCATCTCGATCATGCCGCCGGCGAGCGTCCAGCGGAACGAGCGTCGCTCGCCGAGGGCGTTCTCGGCCCAGCCGTAGACGTCATGGTGCACCCCCACGGCCCAGGCGATGCTGTTGCGGCCGCCGAGCGTGCCGAGGTCGATGATCCCGGTGTCCTCGCTCCAGAAGAACGCATGCGTTGCCAGCCTGCCGGCCAGGCCGGCGTTGCCTGGGGGCCCAGGCGACACGAACGGCTCCAGCTCCGAGTGGCCGACGACGTCGCCCAGGGCGTTCATGGCGAGCGCGAACGCACTGCCTCCGAGCGAGGGCAGCAACGTCATTCCGCGCTTCGGGTCCCACAGGAAGGCGCGTCTGTCGCAGCATCTGACGGTACGGTCCGTCCAGCCGATGACGCGGCCCCGGTTGTCGATGGCCGTGGCGCCCGAGCGTAGGCCCGGACCGAGCGAGGGTATCTCCGCCAGCCCATCCCGCCGGGACCAGACGAACGCCGTCTGGGTCGAGCCCGGGGCCAGCGCGCTGCGGCTGCCGACCACGGCGCCCGCCTCGTTGATGCCCCATGCCTGGGACGAGTGCGCCGCATCGTCGAGGTTCTCGAACCCGCCCTTCGCGGTCAGCAGCACGGCTCGAGTGACGTTCGGCGTAGACGTCGGGACCCAACCCGTCAGGTCCCCACGGTTGTTCTCCCGGAGCACCTCGAACAGCTGGCCCCCGAAGTCGCCGAGGTCACGCATGCCGTCGTGGGCGTCCCAGGCGAAAGAGCGCTGGGCGGCGCCGCCGCCGTACCGCCCGACGACCGTGCCCGGATCGTTGATCTCGAACGCCTGCGCCTGGTCGGCGCCGAACGTGCCCACATCCAGGATGCTGTAGGCGACCTCGCCGCCGGCGGCGGCTGCCAGCGCGCTCGCCCGATTCGGAGCGACCGCCCGGTCCTCTGCGCCGCAGGCCGCGAGCGCGGCCGTGAGCGCCAACATCCCCAGCTGCAACGCAACCCGTCTCATGGCACCTCCGTCGGTGAAGGGATGCGCGACTGCACCGCGGCGGCCGGGCCGCCTCCGGCGACGGGCCGGCAGGCGCGGAATGGTCCAGGGCAATCCTGGCGAGGAGGCTCCCGCCGAGGCGCTTCACGCGCGGGCCGGGGTGCATGAGCACGGCGGCGGCGGCGCGGCCCGCGGACTTGTTCCCCCACGCCCGCGCCCGTACGTTCCGGCACGGTGCCAGGCGCTTGAGGCAGACTGCCACGGAAGGAAGCAAGTCGTGTTGCTGGTTATCGATAACTACGATTCCTTCACCTGGAATCTCGTCCAGTTCCTGGGCGAGCTGGGGGCTGACCCGGTGGTCCGCCGCAACGACGAGGTCACCCTCGACCAGATCGAGGCGATGCACCCGGAGCGGATCGTGATCTCCCCCGGGCCGTGCACGCCGGCGGAGGCGGGCGTGAGCGTGGACGTGGTGCGCCGTTTCGGCGCCGGCACGCCGCTGCTGGGCGTGTGCCTGGGGCACCAGTCGATCGGCGAGGCGTACGGGGCGCGGGTCGTGCGTGCACGCCGGGTCATGCACGGGAAGGTTTCGCCGGTGCGGCACACCGGCGTGGGCCTCTTCGAGGGGCTGCCGACACCGCTGGCGGTGACGCGCTACCATTCCCTTGTGATCGAGCCGGGGTCGCTCCCCGATGACCTGGAGGCGGTGGCGTGGACGGACGAGGCGGGGTGGGAGGACGAGATCCAGGCGGTGCGCCATCGGCAGCACCCGGTGTGGGGCGTGCAGTTCCACCCGGAGTCGATTGCCAGCGAGGGCGGCAAGGCGCTGCTGGCCAACTTCCTGGCGACCGGCTGACGGTGTACCCGGTCACGCGCCTGCGGGCGGGGCTCTCCCGCGGCCGCTCCCTTCGCGGCGTGCGGCAGGCCGGTCGGGGCCGGCCCTTTCCCCGCGCCCGCGTCCTCGTCCGTGCGGCCGCCCTGGCGGCGCTGGTGCTGGCCGCCGCGCTGCCCGCGCGCGCGCAGCAGGTGACGTTCTCGGGGCGCGCGGACCCGGAGCTGGACCGGCACATCGCCGCGCTGCTGCGCTCGGACCGCTACACCCTGCTGGCGCGGGACACCACCATCCGCGCCGGCGACACGCTGCGCGGCCCGGTCCTGGCCCCGGGAATCAAGCTCCGGCTCGATGGCACGGTGCAGGGGGAGCTGATCGGCGTCGCCTCGGACCTCTTCCTCCATCCCACGGCGGTGGTCACGGGGGAGGTGGTCAACGCCGGCGGCGGGCTCTACCCCGCGACGCGAGCACAGCTCGGCGGCACCGTGGACCGGCCGCTGGCGCGCTATACCGTCACGCGGGAAGGGCCGGCGATCCGCATCCGGGCCAGCGGTCTGGCCGGTCCCACCCTCGCGCTCGATCCCTTCAGCGGGATCCACCCGCCGCAGTACGACCGGGCCGATGTGCTCTGGTTGCAGGCGGGTGCGGGGCTCCGGCTGCCGGCGCCCGAGGCCCTCGACTCCGCGCGACTGCACCTGGTAGGCGGCTACCGAACGGGCGCGCCCGGCGCCACGTACACGGCTGACCTGCAGCTTCACCGAGGCCGGTACACGCTCCTCTTCGGGGGCGAGCGGCTCACCGCCACGCAGGATCTCTGGATCCGTGGCGACCTGGCCAATACGCTGGCGTTCCTCGCCTCCGGGTCGGACTACCGCGACTATTACGATGTGCGGCGGTTCTTCGGCTTCGTCGCCCGGGACTTCGATGCCGGGCGCTGGGGCGGGCACCTGGCGCTGCGCGCGGGCCGGGAGCAGGACCTCTCGCTGCGGGCCCACGACCCCTGGGCCCTGTTCCGGCCCGACTCGCTCCGGCCCAACCCCGGGGTCGCGGAGGGGGTCATCAGCTCCGCGGGCGCGGAGGTGGTCGTGGGCTGGACCGGCGCCAGCGCCAACTTCGTGGTGGGGGGCGAGCTGGAGGCCGCGGGCCGGACCCTGGGCGGGGACTTCGCCTTCGGTCGGTACCTGACCTGGGGGCGCGCCAACATCCAGGCGCTCTGGACTCACACGCTCACGGTCGAGTGGCACGTGCGCGGCCCGCTGCCCGGCACCGACTCGCTGCCGCGCCAGCGCTGGTCTCACGTCGGCGGCGGCGGCACCCTGCCCACCTTCCCGGTCCAGCGCTTCCCCGGCGACCGCCTCGCCTTCGTCTCGTCCGAGTACGTCATGCCCCTGCCCCGCGCCCTGGCCCTTCCGCAGCTGGGCCCCCCCAGGCTGGTCATCCTCCATGCCGCGGGCATGAGCTGGACCCGCGGCGGCAGTGCCACCCTCGAGCAGAACCTGGGCCTCGAGCTGCGCGTCATGGGGCTTTCGGTCAACGTCATGACCAATCCCGCTAACGCGCGCCACGACCTGCGTTTCGGCGGTGGGCTGGGCTTCAATACGGGGCGGGGCGCGGCGGCGCGACCCTACTTTGACACGCGCGCCGCGGAGCGTTAGACTCCGGGCAAGGAAATTGCAAGTAGGAGCTTGATTTCCCCATAAACATGCGAGTATCTCCGCGCCGCGTACTGGGCATTATCCCGGCTCGACTCGGATCGGAGCGGCTGCCCCGCAAGCCGCTCTACCCGATGGCGGGTCGACCCCTCATCGAGTGGGTCTGGCGACGTGTCCGCGGCTTCCCCGTTCTGGACCGGGTGGTGATCGCCACGGACAGCGAGGAAGTGATGGCCGCGTGTCGGGCGATGGGAGCGGAGGCAGCGCTCACGTCGCCCGATCATACGTCGGGGACCGAGCGGGCGGCGGAGTTGGTCGCCCGCTCCGAGTTCCAGGGCTACGACGTGGTCGTGAACATCCAGGGCGACGAGCCCTTCGTGACCCTGGAGCAGGTCGAGGGCGCGGCGGCGCTGGCGGGTCCCTTCGACGTGGGCACCGTGGCCACGCCGGTGGGCACGCTGGCGACCTGGCACGATCCTGCGGTGGTGAAGGTGGTGCGGGGCGCGGGTGGCCGGGCCCTGTACTTCTCGCGCTCGCCCATTCCCCATGTGCGGGGGCGTGAGCCCACCCTGGCGGAGCTGGCCTCGGCGGAATTCCTGAGGCACGTGGGCGTCTATGCCTATCTCCCTGCCGCGCTGGCGCGCTGGGTCTCGCTGCCGCCGGGCGCGCTGGAGGGGTACGAGCGGCTGGAGCAGCTGCGGCCGCTGGCGGCGGGGCTGACGGTGGGGGTGGGGCTGGTGGCGGAAACGGAGCGAGGCGTGGACACGGAAGCGGACGCGCGCAGGGCGGAGGCGCGACTGTGCGCGCTGGCAGAGCACCCGCACGGGGCAGTGGATGAGCCATGACTGATCAGACTCGACAGCCGACCAAGCACATCTTCGTGACCGGGGGCGTGGTGTCCTCGCTGGGCAAGGGCATCGCGTCGGCATCGCTGGGGCGGCTGCTGCAGGAGCGCGGCCTGCGGGTGACCATCCAGAAGTTCGACCCGTACATCAACGTCGATCCGGGCACGCTCTCGCCCTTCCAGCACGGCGAGGTGTACGTGACGGACGACGGCGCGGAGACGGACCTGGACCTGGGACACTACGAGCGCTACCTGGGCGAGTCGCTGTCGCAGGCCAACAACGTGACCACGGGGCGGATCTACCTGGACGTCATCACCAAGGAGCGGCGAGGCGACTACCTGGGCGCCACGGTACAGGTGATCCCGCACATCACGGACGAGATCAAGGCGGCGATCCGCCGGGCGGCCACCAACCGGGACGTGGTGATCACGGAGATCGGCGGCACGGTGGGCGACATCGAGAGCCTGCCCTTCCTGGAGGCGATCCGCCAGTTCCGGCAGGAGGGCGGCCGCGAGAACTCGCTCTTCGTGCACCTGACGCTGGTGCCTTACCTGGCGGCGGCGGGGGAGCTGAAGACCAAGCCGACACAGCACTCGGTGCGGGAGCTGATGGAGATCGGGATCCAGCCGGACGTGCTGATCTGCCGGACGGAGCACCCGATGACGGAGGATCTGCGTCGCAAGATCGCCCTCTTCACGAACGTGGACGTGGCCGGAGTCATTGAGGCGCCGGACGTGGGCACCATCTACGAGGTGCCGCTGGTCTACCGCCAGCAGAAGCTGGACGACCTGGTGGTGGCCAAGCTGGGCCTCACGGTGCCGCCGCCGGACCTGCGCCGCTGGGAGGGCATGGTCCAGAAGGTGAAGCAGCCCGCCAACGGGCAGGTTCGCATTGCCGTGGTGGGCAAGTACACGTCTCTGCAGGACTCCTACAAGTCGGTGAAGGAAGCGCTGACCCACGGTGGCATCGCCAACGACGTGGGCGTGAAGGTGGAGTGGCTGTCGAGCGAGGAGTTCGACAACGGCGGCAGCAACCTGCTGAAGGCGTACGACGGGCTCCTCATCCCGGGCGGCTTCGGCATTCGCGGCGTGGAGGGCATGCTCAACGCCATCCGCTGGGCGCGCGAGCACGAGCTGCCCTTCTTCGGCATCTGCCTCGGGTTGCAGACGGCCATCATCGAGTTCTCCCGCAACGTGGTGGGGATGGCGGGCTCGAACTCGCTGGAGTTCGTCAAGGACACGGATGCGCCCGTGATCTGCCTCATGGACTCGCAGCGCAACGTGACGGACCTGGGCGGCACCATGCGGCTGGGCGCCTACCCGGCGCGGCTGCGGCCCGGCTCCCGCGCCCACGCCATCTACGGCAGCGGCGAGATCTCGGAGCGGCACCGCCACCGCTACGAGGTGAACAACGCTTACCGCGACCTGCTGGCGGAGTTCGGCATGCGCTTCAGCGGGCTCTCCCCCGACGGCAACCTGGTGGAGATCATCGAGCTGCCCGACCACCCCTGGTTCCTGGGCTGCCAGTTCCACCCGGAGCTCAAGTCCCGGCCCATGAACCCGCACCCGCTCTTCGCCTCCTTCATCCAGGCGGCGCTGCGGCGCCAGCAGGGACGCGAGCCGGCGGAAGAGCTGCCGGCCGCGGCGGTCGAGGTCGGGTCGTGACAGCGTCGCCGGCGGAGCTGTTCCGCAGCGGCGCCTTCTTCCTCATCGCCGGACCTTGCGTGCTGGAGGACGATGCGCTGAACCTGGCCGTGGGCGAGGCACTGGCGCGCGCCGCCCAGGAGCTGGCGCTGCCGGTCATCTACAAGGCCTCCTTCGACAAGGCCAATCGCAGCCGGGCGGACGCGGCGCGTGGGCCCGGGCTGGAGCGGGGGCTGGAGCTGCTCTCGCGCGTGCGGCGCGAGACGGGGCTGCCCCTGCTCACGGACGTGCACGAGGCGGGGCAGTGCGCCGCCGCGGCCGAGGCCGTGGACGTGCTGCAGATCCCGGCGTTCCTCTCCCGCCAGACGGACCTCGTCGTCGCGGCAGCCGCCACGGGCCGGCCACTGAACATCAAGAAGGGCCAGTGGATGGCGCCGGAAGACATGGCCGGGGCGGTGGCCAAGGCGCGCCAGGCGGGGGCGCCCGCGGTGGCCGTGACCGAGCGGGGCACCTTCCTGGGCTACGGCGACCTGGTGGTGGACATGCGCTCCTTCATGCGCCTGGCCGAGGCGACGGGCGCCACCGTGGTCTTCGACGGCACCCACTCGGTCCAGCGACCGGGGCGCGCCGACGGCGCCAGTGGCGGGGACCCGCGCTTCACGCCGCCGCTGGTGCGGGCGGCGGTGGCCGCCGGCGCCGGCGCGCTCTTCCTGGAGGTCCATCCCCGTCCGGAGCAGGCGCCCTCGGACGGCTCGAACATGCTCCGGCTCGACCGGCTGCGCCCCCTGCTGCGGGAGGTGCTCGCCATCCGAGCCGCCCTGGATTCTGCCGCATCGGTGGAGGTGGCGGGTGCATGAGATGATTCCGGGCGACGTCGCCCGCAGGATTCGCTGCGTTCTCCTCGACGTGGACGGCGTCCTCACGGACGGCGGCGTCTACGTGGGCGAGACCGACGACGGACGGGTCGTGGAGCTGAAGCGCTTCGACATCATCGACAACGTGGGCGTGCACATGCTGAAGCAGGCGGGGATTCGAGTGGCCATCGTGAGCGGCCGCGTATCCCCCGCCACGCGGGTGCGGGCGGAAGAGCTCGGCATCGAATGCGAGCAGCAGGAAGGCGGCTTCAAGCTGCAGGCCGCGGCGGAGCTGGTCCGCAGGCACGGCCTGAGCTGGGAGGAGGTGGCGTTCCTGGGAGACGACATCCCGGACGTCGCCATCCTGTGTCGCGTGGGGCTGCCCGTGGTCGTGGCCAACGCCTCCGCTGAGGCCCGCGCCGTCGCCGCGTACCAGACGCGTCGCAGCGGAGGCCGGGGCGCGGTGCGGGAGCTGGCCGAAGTGCTCCTGCAGGCGAGCGGCGAATGGAACCGCCTGATGGAGGAGTACCTGGTGGAGCGCGATCCCGAGCGCGCCCCGGGCGGACCCGCGGCCCCGGCGAATGCAGCCGGTGCTTGAGACGCCCGCCGCCCTCACGGGCGAGGCGCTGCTGGAGCGCGCCCGGGCCGTGCTCGTGGCGGAGGCCGAGGCGGTGGCGTCCCTCGCCCCGCGCCTGGGCGACGACTTCCTGGAGGCGGTGCGCCTGATCGCGGAGTGCGACGGGCGCGTGATCGTGAGCGGGGTAGGGAAGAGCGGGCTGGTGGCCCGCAAGATCGCCGCGACGCTCACCTCCACCGGCACGCCCGCCGTGTTCCTCCACGCGGTGGAGGGGTTGCACGGCGACCTGGGCATCGTCGGTCGCGGCGACGTGGCTGTGCTGGTCTCCAAGAGCGGAGAAACCGAGGAGCTGGGCGGGCTGGTGGAGTACCTGAGCCGGCTGGGCGTCAGCATCGTGGCCATGCTGGGCCGAGGCGCCTCGAGCATCGCCCGGGCCTCCCGCGTGGTGCTGGATTGCTCGGTGGTCCAGGAAGCGTGCCCGTTCGACCTGGCGCCCACGACCTCCACCACGGCCACCCTGGCCATGGGTGACGCGCTGGCGGTGGCGCTCCTGCTGCGCAAGGGCTTCAGCCGCGAGGACTTCGCCCGGCTGCACCCGGGCGGGGCACTGGGCCGCAAGCTCACGCTGCGCGTGCGGGACCTGATGATCGGCGAGGGCGCGCCCTGCCTGGGCGCCGGCGCCACCATGCGCGAGTGCGTGGTGCTGCTGGCGGAGAAGCGCGGCACCGTTCCCATCGTGGAGGGCCCGGAGCGCCGCATCGTCGGGGTAGTGACGGCGGGCGACCTGACCCGCCTCATGGAGCGCGAGGACGATTTCCTCGGGCGCGCCGTCGGCGACGTCATGAATCGCGCCCCGAAAACGATCTCACCGGAGGCGCTGGCCGCCGCGGCCGTCTACCAGATGGAGACCCACGGCATCATGGCCTTGCCCGTGGTGGACGACGAGCGCCGGCTGCTCGGGATCGTGCACCTGCATGACCTTTTGCGTGCCGGCGCGGTATGATGGAGCTATGAGAACGAAATCTCTCTGGGCCGTCCTGGCGGGCGCCACGCTGGCCGCGTGCGGCGGAGGCGGCACGGGGCCGCGAGCTGCGGACCTGTACCGCGACCTGCCCGCCGACTACGTGATGCTGGACGTGAACCACTACCTCACCGACGACGGCGTACGGCGTGGCATCCTGAACGCCGACACCGCCTTCGTGTATGTGGACTCGGCGACCGTGGACCTGCGCAAGGTGCACCTGCTGCTCTACGGCACCGACGGGAAGGATGCCGCGGACCTGGTCTCGCGCACGGGCAAGCTGAACCAGCGCACCAGTGCCATGGTCGCGCGCGGTGCGGTGGTGCTGGTGGCGAAGAACACCGGCGACCGCATCGAGACCGAGGAGCTGCACTACGATCCCAACATGCACAAGGTCTGGAGCACCGTGCGTACGGTGCGCATCCAGAACGGCAACCGCGTCACCGCCGATGGCTTCACGGCGGACGACCAGATGCGGAACGTGGAGATGACGCGGCCGCGCGGCCAGGTGCAAGGATTGAAGGTGACGTTCTGATGCGCCGTATCTCGCTGGTATGCATGATGATCGTGGCCCCGGCCGCGCTGGCGATGACGGCGGGTTCGGCCCGGGCACAGGATTGCAGCACGGCGGCCGGACACTCGACCACGCTCAACGGGGGCACGCCCGCGGAGCAGACGTTCCTGAGCGGGGGCGTGACCTTCACCTGCCAGGACGGCAAGGTGGTCCGATCGGACAGCGCCGTAGTGGTGCAGGCCGCCCAGCAGCAGTTCCTCATCGGGCACGCATATTACTCCGACAAGGAGAAAATGCTGACCGGTGATCGGATATACTACTGGGGCAAAGACAAGCACCTGACGGCGCAGACCGGCGTCGTGCTGACGGACAAGGTGAACGGTGCCGTGTTCCACGCCGAGTTCCTGGACTACTACCAGCCGCGGCCGGGGCAGCCCGAGTCGAAGGGAACCCTCTACGGCGTGGGCACGGGTGGCCGGCCACACGCGGTGTTCCGAGGCAAGACCGCCGCGGCTACGGCGGCCCGGCCGGCTGCTGCGCCGGGCAAGCCGGCGGCTCCCGCGGACACCGCGGCGACGCTCGTGGACGCCGACCGCATGGAGATCCAGGGGCAGAAGACGTTCCACGCCATGGGTAACGTGGTGCTCACCCGCGCGGACATGCGGGGGACCGCGGAAGAGGCCTTCTACTCGCCGGACGACGAGCACCTGAAGCTGAGCGGCAGCGCCAAGATCACGGGACAGGAGTTCTCGCTCGCGGGCGGGGTCATCGATGGCACGCTGGCGGGCAACCAGTTCAAGGACGTGACCGCCACCTTCCGCGCGGTGCTGGACGCCAAGGACCTGCACGTGAAGGCGCCATCGCTCACGGTCGCCTTCGATTCCGGGCAGGTGCGGCGCCTGATCGCCCTCTCGGCCGAGCGCTCGAAGCGCACGGCCACGGATGGCAACGTCCTGGCGGAGGCGCTCGCGCAGGACTTCCGACTCACCGCCGACTCCATTGACGCGCTCGCGCCCAAGCAGAAGATCGAGCGCGTGGTCGCCGTCGGCCGGGCCTACGGCGAATCGCAGAACGATTCGATCAAGGTGAAGATGCCGGACATCGCGTCCAAGGACTGGCTGCGGGGCGACACCATCACCGGTTTCTTCGCCGACGCCAAACCCAAGGCGGGCGCCCGCGTCGCGCCCCGCAACGGGCGCAGCGCCACGTCCACCGCCAGGCCCGCCGACCGGCCGCCAGCCGGCGCCGCCGCGGCGCCTGCGGACACCGTCGAGCGGGTGCTGGAGCGGATCGTCGCCGTGGGCAGCACGCCGCCGGCCAGCTCGATGTATCGCATCGTGGACCAGAAGAAGCCCGCCGCGGCCCCGGCGATCAGCTACCTGCTGGCCCAGCGGATCACGGTCGCCTTCCGCGATGGCCAGGTGAGCGAGGTGCGCGCGGAGGGCGAGATCCGCGGCATCCACCTGGAGCCCCAGGAGAAGAAACCGGCGAAGAAGGCGAGTCCCGCGGACAAGAACGTGGCGCAGGCGCCCAAGCCTGCCGGGAGCAAGCGGCCGTGAGCGACGCCCAGGATCTGACTCGATTCGCGGAGCGGCTTCGCCCCCACGAGGCGTCGGTCGGCCTGGCCCTGCTGGAGCTCGTGCGCCGAGCGGACGAGGATGGCACGGTGGACCGGGGCGATTGGCTGACCGCCGTTCGCCACGCCTATGCGGTCTCCATGCCGCGCTCGGGCTCCTTCGGCAGCGGGTCGGACCCGATCCCGGCGGAAGAGCTGCCGCGCTACCTGCAGGAACAGGTGCTGGCCCGCCTCACCGCCGAGGCCCTGGCCGTGGCCGAGCCGGCCGCCGACGACTGGGACAGAGTCCGCTTCGACCGGGCAATCTGGGCCTCCGTCCTGCCGCGGCGGCACGAGATTCTTGCCGAGCTGGACGGCACGGTCAGGAACTTGCTTGCAGAGGGTCGCCGCCTGGCCGAGGGGCCGACCGAGGCCGAGAAGCACATGCCGGGCAGCACGCTGGAGGCGCGCCACCTGGTGAAGGTGTTCCGCAAGCGCAAGGTGGTGAACGACGTGGACGTCCGCGTCTCCCAGGGCGAGATCGTGGGCCTGCTCGGGCCCAACGGCGCCGGCAAGACGACGACGTTCTACATGATGGTCGGGCTCATCCAGCCCAACGCGGGCGAGGTCTACCTGGACGAGCACGAGCTGACGGATGTGCCGATGTTCAAGCGGGCGCGAGCGGGGATCGGCTACCTGGCGCAGGAGCCCTCTATCTTCCGCCGGATGACCGTCGAGGAGAATATCCTGGCGATCCTGGAGACCATGCCGTTGCCGCGAGCCGCGCGGAAGGCACGACTGGAGCGGCTGCTGGACGAGCTGGGGCTCAAGCACCTGCGGGGTGCCCGCGCATACTCGCTCTCCGGCGGCGAGCGCAGGCGGCTGGAGATTACCCGGGCGCTGGTGAGCGAGCCCAAGTTCATGCTGCTGGACGAGCCCTTTGCCGGGGTGGACCCCATCGCCGTCCACGACATCCAGCAGATCGTCGCCGGATTGCGCCACCGCGGGATTGGCGTGATCATCACGGATCATAACGTGGAGCAGACTCTGGACATCGTGGACCGGGCCTACATCATGTACGACGGTCGCGTGCGCGTCTCCGGTACCGTGCAGGAGCTCGTCTGGAACGACGAGGTGGCCGAGATCTACTTCGGTCCCACCCTGACGGCGCGGATGCGCGAGCGCTACCGCCGACCCGAACTCGTAGTGTGACGAAATGAAGACGGGCCTCTACCAGGGGACACAGCTCAGGCAGGAGATGAAGATCAATCCACGCCTGTACCAGGCGATGGATCTGCTCTACATGCCCCTGCTGGACCTGCAGCAGCACATCAAGCAGGAGCTGCTGAACAACCCCTTCCTGGAGCTCGAGGAGCCCGTCGTCGAGCAGGATGAGACCGCGCTCAAGGACGAGCAAAAGGAGCAGGAGGGGAAGGACAAGGAGGACTCCAAGAAGGACGAGATCGACTGGGAGGAGATCCTCCTCGACGGCTTCGAGGCCGGCGGCCGGCGCCAGGAATACGAGGAGAAGGAGTACTACGAGCCTGTCTCCGTCGATACGCAGGACCTCTACGACCACCTCCGGGACCAGCTCCTGCTCATGCGGCTCTCGGAGCGGCAGCTGCTGCTGGGCGAGGAGATCGTCGGCAACATCGACGAGAACGGCTACCTCACGTGCTCCGTGGACGAGGTCATCGAAGGCCTCAACCACTGGATCGAGGACGAGGGCGGCGACTGGGTGGCGGATGCGGGAGAGGTGTTGAAGCCGTTCGCGGGTCCCGAGGGCGAGGATATGCTCCACATCATCCAGACCCTGGACCCGCCGGGGATCGGCGCCCGCAACCTGCGTGAATGCCTGGTACTGCAGCTCCAGGACAGCGAGAAGGAGGACACGCTCGCCTACCGGATCGTCCGCGACTACTTCGACCAGCTCATCAACCACCGCTGGTCGGAGATCTCGAAGGAGCTGTCGATCACGCCCAAGGACGTGCAGACGGCGGCCGACGACGTCGCCAAGCTGGACCCCAAGCCCGGCCTCAAGTACGCGGCACCCTCCGACAACTACATCATCGCCGATCTCATCGTGGAGAAGATCGACGGCGAGTACATGGTGTTCCTGAACGACACCAGCCTGCCGCGACTCAAGCTGTCGCGGGCGTACCGGGAGATCGCCAGGGACAAGAACAAGTTCAAGGGCGAGAACAAGGAGTTCATCTCCAACAAGCTCAACAGCGCCAACTGGATGATCCAGGCGATCGAGCAGCGGCGCCAGACGATGCTCAAGGTGATGAACTTCATCGTGGACCGGCAGCGCGAGTTCTTCGAGAAGGGCGTGCAGTACCTCAAGCCCCTGACGCTGCGGGAAGTGGCCGAGGTCATCAACATGCACGAGTCCACGGTCTCGCGCGTGACCAACGAGAAGTTCGTGCAGACGCCCCGGGGCGTGCTGCCCCTCAAGTTCTTCTTCTCCAGCGGGCTGTCCACCACCTCGGGCGAGGACGTCAGCGCCCGCGGCATCAAGGCCAAGATCGAGAAGCTGGTGACCGAGGAGGAGCCCCGGCGGCCGCTGACGGACCAGGCGATCGTCAACATCCTGAAGGAAGAGGGGATCCAGATCGCCCGCCGCACCGTGGCCAAGTACCGGGACCAGCTCGGCATCCTTTCCGCGCGGATGAGGAAGCGGGTCTAGGGCGGAAACCGTGAGCGAAAACCTGGTAGCGACGACGCCCCCTCTGGAGCTGCGCCGGCTCGACGATGTCCGGCGCGATTTCGCCGTGCTCGTCCCCGCGCTGGACGAGGCCGGGAACATCCCCGAGCTGGTGGCCGAGCTGCGCGCCACCTTCGAGCGCCACGGCCTCGAGGGCGAGGTGGTCATCGTGGACGACGGCTCGCGCGATGGCACCGCCGCGATTGCCGCCGCCGAGGCCGAGCGCTGGGACCGCCTCACCGTCGTGCGCCACCGTCGCAACTTCGGCAAGACCGAGGCGATGACCACCGGCGCCGAGGCGACCTCGAAGAAGTACCTCGTCCTCTTCGACGCCGACCTGCAGCATTCGACCGAGGAGATCCCGCGCTACCTCGACAAGCTCGCCGAGGGCTGGGACATCGTCACCGGCCGGAAAGTGGGGAAGTATGAGAAGCGGGGCGTGTCCAGCATCTACAATCGCCTGAGCCGCAAGCTCTTCGAGATCCCGGTCTCGGATCTCAACTCCATGAAGGCGTTCCGGCGCGAGGTCCTGGACGAGGTGGCGCTCCGCCATGACTGGCACCGCTTCTTCGTCGTCCTGGCGTACGCCCGCGGCTTCACGGTCACCGAGCTGGACATCGCCCTGCTGCCAAGGCGCCACGGCGAGCCCAAGTACTCCGGGCGCGGCCGCATCCTGGTCGGACTGCTGGACCTCGTCTCCGTGGCGTTCTTTCTCTTCTTCTCCCGCAAGCCGATGATCCTCTTCGGCATGAGCGGGCTCTTCATGGCGACCATGGGCGGCGTGGTAGGGCTGCTGACCGTGGTGCTGCGCGTGCTGCAGTGGATGCCGCCTTTCGGCTTCCGCCCGCTGCTCTACCTGGTGATCCTGCTGGAGACCCTCGGCTTCCTACTCTTCGGCTTCGGCTTCCTGGCCGAGCAGGTCGCGCAACAAAGTGCCGAGATCGATGCGCTCAACCGCCGCCTCTCCCGCCGTTAGGCGCTCGCAGACGCCCGGAACAGCGATTTCACCACAGAGGCACAGAGGGCACAGAGAACGGATGTTGTTGTGGTTTAACAACAAAACGGATCCGGGGGGCGCCTCCGACGCTTCCGTAGACCGCCTCTGTGAGCTCTGTGGCTCTGCGGTGAAATGAAGTTGTCGTTGGCGTGGGGCGGCTGGTTGACTTGACCCGGATCGCGGGCGAGATTCAGCCGATTCCCCGCGCCGCGGCGCGGTTTTCCCCCTCTGAGCGCATCCCGTGACGCCGACCGAGACCCCCGCCCGGCCGCCGCTGCCTCATGGCTACCCACCGGCCGAGCTGTACGCCCGGCTGGGGCATGACGCGCTGCACGCCGCATTGCGCCGCTTCGACGACGAGTTCCTGGGCGCCAACCGGGAGGCGCTGCGCGACTATGCCGCGCACTGGGTGGCGGACCCGCTGCAGCACTGGTCGCGGCGCTGGGAGTATCCGTACGTCTTCGAGCGGCTGGCGGCCTGGAGCGAGCGGCGCGCAAGCGGCGCGGCAGGACTCCGCATCCTGGACGCGGGCTGCGGCCTCACCTTCTTCCCGCACTACCTGACCTCCGCGCTGCCGGTGGATGAGATCGATTGCTGCGACCGGGACCCGGCCATGGAGCGGGACGCCCGGCGGCTGCAGCCGCCGGCGAGCGCCCGCGTGCACTATGGCACGCAGGACCTGGCGCGGCTGGGCTACGGCGACGCCGTCTTCGACTGCATCTACTGCATCTCCGTGCTGGAGCATACGACGGAGCGGGGGCGCATCGCGGACGAGTTCCAGCGCACGCTGCGGCCGGGGGGGCTGCTGGTGGTCACCATCGACGTCTCCCTGGACGGGCGGGCGGAGATTCCCCGGCAAGAGGCGGGGCGGCTGATGGAGGAGCTGGAGCGACGCTTCCAGCCGCTCGAGCCGTTCGTGGCCGGCGTCGCAGATCCGGGGCCGGCCGTGCTGACCACGCGCAACGTGGGACGGTACGAGCCCTCGCTGGTGCCGCCCCGCACCTACGCCAGCGCCGGCGGCGTGGCGCGGCGGCTGCTGAAGCCGCACACCTTCCCCTGGGGCAAGGCGTTTCGCCGGCTGCTGGGTGGTGGCGGAGGTGGGTCGGCGGCGTCGGAGCTGACCTTCTTCTGCACCGCCTGGGTGAAGGCGCCGGGCGTTGCTGCGCCGGTCGGCGCATGACGCCGCGCGTCCTGGTGGTGATCGGCACGCGGCCGGAAGGGATCAAGCTGGCGCCGGTGATCGAGGCGCTGCACGGGCGCTCCGAGCTGGAGACCCGCGTAGCGCTCACCGGCCAGCACACCGACCTGCTGGACCAGGCGCTGCAGGCGTTCTCGGTACAGGTGGACTGGGACCTCGGCATCATGCGCGAGGGGCAGGACCTCTTCGACCTCGCCTACGGCTGCCTGCGGGAGCTGCGGGGCGTGGTCGAGTCCTACCGGCCCGAGCTGCTGCTGGTGCAGGGCGACACGGCCAGCGTCTTCTTCGGCGCGCTGGTCGCCTACTTCGAGCGCACCCGCGTCGGGCACGTCGAGGCGGGCCTGCGCAGCGGCGACAAGTGGCGGCCGTTCCCGGAGGAAGTGTTCCGGCACATGACGGGCGTGGTCGCGGACCTGCACTTCGCGCCCACGCCGGACGCGCGCCGCAACCTGCTGGCGGAGAATGTCGATCCCGCCACGATCCACCTGACCGGCAACACGGTGGTGGACGCGCTGCAGCGGATCGCGGCCCAGGATCGCCCGGTCGAGAGCGCCGAGCTGCGCGCCGCGCTCGAGGAGGGCCGGCGGCTGGTGCTGATCACGGCGCACCGGCGCGAATCGTTCGGGGAGCCGCTGCGGCGCGCCTTCGGCGCCATCCGCGATGCGGCGGACCGCTATCCGGATGCGCTCTTCCTCTACCCGGTGCACCCGAATCCCGCGGTGCGGGAAGCCGCCGCTGAAGTGCTCAGCGACCACCCGCGCATCCGCCTGAGCGAGCCGCTCTCGTACACGGACCTGCTGACGGCGCTGCGACGCTCCACCCTGGTGCTGACGGACTCCGGCGGCATCCAGGAGGAGGCGCCCAGTTTCGGCGTGCCCGTGCTGGTGCTGCGGGAGGTGACGGAGCGGCCCGAGGGCGTGCGGGCGGGTGCGGCGCGGCTCGTGGGCACGGACCCCGTCGCCATCGGGGAGGGGATCGACGCCGTGCTGGGCGCCGGGCCGGGCGAGCGACCTCCGCTGCGCAATCCCTACGGCGACGGGCGGGCGGGGGAGCGCATCGCCGACATCGTGGCGCATGCGCTGGCGGACCAGCCGCGCCGCACCAGCGACTGGGACGGCGCCTCGTGAAGATCCTGCAGCAGTGCATCTACTTCCCGCCCGAGGTGGGCGGCCTGGAGAGTCACGTCTACTACCTGTGCCGGGAGCTCGTGCGCCTGGGCCACGACGTCACCATGGTGACGTCGCTCTCGATGGCGGGCTCCGCCAGCGACGAGGTGGTGGACGGCGTGAAGGTGGTGCGCCGCTGGTTCCCGTCCAGGAACCCGGCCGGCTGGATCGCCCACACCCTGGCGACCATCCCGACCTACCTGCCGCTGGCGCGGCATGCCGACGTGCTGCACGGGCAGACCTTCGCCTCGGCGCTGCCGGGGGTGATCGCGAAGCGGCTCTATGGCAAGCCGCTGGTGGTCACCCTGCACACCTCGCACTTCCTGAAGATGGCGAAGCAGGCGCGGTGGAAGCCGGTGCTGCGCCGCATCATCGCCAGCGCGGACTGGCTGCTGGCGGCCAGCGAGGAGATCCGCGACGTCGCCCTGGGGCTGTACCCGCATCCGCGGGCGGAGGCGCTGACCAACGGCGTGGACACGGGGATATTCCAGCCGGTGGCGCCCTCTCTTCCGCGCCAGCCCGGGCGTTACCGGCTGATCGTGCCCCGGCGGTTGTTCGAGAAGAACGGCGTGGAGTACCTGGTGCGTGCCATGCCGCAGATCGCGCGCGAGCTGGACGCGGAGGCGATCCTGGTGGGTGACGGGCCCGAGCGCCCGCGCCTGGAGGCGCTGGTGGACGAGCTGGGGGTGCGCGAGCGTGTGCGCTTCCTGGGCGCCCGCCCCAACACGGAGCTGCCCGCCCTGTTCGCGTCCAGCGACATCGCCGTGATCCCATCGCTCATGGAGGCCACCAGCGTGGCCGGGCTGGAGGCGCTGAGCTGCGAGAAGCCGGTGGCGGCATCGCGGGTGGGCGGGCTGCCGCAGATCGTGGATGAGACCGTGGGGACGCTATTCCAGCCCGCGGACCCCGCGGACCTGGCGGCGCACGTCGTTGCCCTGCTGCGCCGTCCGGACCTGCCCGAGACCGGCCGGCGTGCCCGGGCCCGCGTGGTGGAGAACTGGAGCCTGACGCGGCTGGCGCGCCGCCACGAAGAGATCTACCGCACCCTGCTGAGCGAGAGGCGCTGACGTGGCTGCTCCCACCCGACGTTCGACCCCGCCGCCGCCGCCCCGGCGCTCCACGCCGGACCGCCCCGACCGCCCCGACCGCCCCGGCCGCGGCGGACGGCCCCTGGCGCCTGCCGACCGCCCCGAGCGGCTGCCGCGCTGGCTGCCGCCGGCGGTGTACGCGCTCATGGCGCTGCTGCTGTTCCGGGAGTTCATCTTCGGGGGGGCCAACCTGCTGGGGATGGACACGCTGGCGCTGGCGTACTTCGCTCGGGACTTCTACACCGGCTTCGTGCGCCACTTCCACCAGTTCCCGCTCTGGGACCCGTACCTCTACGGCGGGCTGCCCTTCGTCGAGGCCACCCACGGCGACATCTTCTACCCGCCCTCGCTCGCGCTCTTCTTCCTCTCCGCCACGGCCATGTGGGGCTGGAAGATCATCCTGCACGTGTTCCTGGCGGGGATCTTCGGCTACATGTGGCTGCGGGAGATCGGCGCCCGGCGCACCAGCGCCTTCCTGGGCGGGCTGGTCTACATGATGGGTGCGGAGATCGTCAGCCTGGTGTACCCGGGCGCCGACGCCAAGATCTTCGTCTCCGCCCTGGCGCCGCTCGCGTTCTGGCTCACCGAGAGGGCGCTGGCGCGCCGGGGCATCGCGGATTTCGCCTGGCTGGCGCTGGGCATCGCCCTGCTCATGTTCACCTCCCACCTGCAGCTGGTCTACTTCCTGGTCTGGGGCATCTCGCTCTACGCCTTCTTCCGCCTCTGGCAGCTCTGGCGGGAGTCGCGCAGCGCGGGACTGGTGGCGCGGCTGCTCGGCATGTTCGCCCTGGCCGGCATCCTGGGCGTGGGCGCGTCCGCCGTCCAGCTCCTGCCCCCCTACGACTACCTCAAGACCTACTCGCGGCGCACCGAGACCACGCTCAAGGCCAAGGGCCCCGAAGCGTACGCCTACTCCACCTCCTGGTCCATGCACCCGGAGGAGGTCATGTCGTTGCTCGTCCCCGACTTCGTGGGCGACAACGCGCCTACCGAGGTGAAAAGCGGTGCGACGTACTGGGGGCGCAACGCCCTCAAGTTCAACCTGGAGTACGCGGGGATCGTGCTGCTGCTGCTGGCACCCCTGGTGTTCCTGCGACGCCGCCGGCCGAGGGACTGGTTCTTCCTCGGGCTCGGAGTGCTTTCGCTGCTCTACGCCGTGGGGGCGACGACGCCCCTCTTCCACCTGTTCTACCTGATCCCGGGGGTGAAGCTGTTCCGCGCGCCCTCGCTCATCATCTTCCTCTACGCCATCTCCCTGGTCACGCTCGGCACCTTCGGCTTCGAGCGCTACCTGGACTGGGGGCGCGGGGGCGATGCCGGCGACCGGCGCGCCGCGCGCCTCTACCTCTGGGGCGCCGCCGGCGTCATGGTCCTGCTGGCGCTCCTCGCCCAGAGTGGCGCGCTGCTCTCACTCTGGCAGTCCGTGGTTTACACCGGCATGACGCCGGACAGGGTCCAGGCGTTCGAGGGCAACCTGCCGGCGCTGCAGGCCGGGTTCTGGATCGCGGCGTTCCTGGCGGTCGTGCTGGCGGGCGCCTGGGAGGCGATTGCCGCCGGAGTGATGGGCTGGCGCGGCGCACTGGCCACGGTCGTGGTTCTGGGCGCCCTCGACCTCTACCGCGTCGATCGCCCCTTCATCCGGGCCACGGAGCTGGTGGACGGTGCGCCCGAGTTCGCCACCGTGTTCCAGCCCAACGACGTCGTCCGCTTCCTCCAGGGGCGGCAGGCCGCGGGCGAGGTGTTCCGGGTACTGGACCTGGGGCCGCTCCTGCCGGGCGTGGGGGGCAATAACCTGAACTGGCTGCCGCTCTGGGGCATCGAGCAGCTGGCCGGGCACCACCCCAACGAGCTGGGTCGCTATCGCGACCTGATCGGCGGCGAGATGCCCGCCAACCTGTTCAGCTCGAAGATGCGCCTGCTGGACCTCACCAACACGGTCTACCTCGTGGCGCCGCAGCCGGCGCAGGTGCCGGGGTATGCGGTGGCCTTTCAGGGCGCGGGCGTCACGGTCTACCGCAATCCGACCGCGCTGCCGCGGGCGTTCCTGGTGGGACAGGTGGAGGTAGTGCCGGACAGCGGGGCGGTCGAGCACATCCTGATGGGCCCCTTCGACTTCAGCCGGGTGGCCGCGCTGCCGGCGCCGCTGCCGGCGGGCGTGGCCATCCAGCCGGACCCGAAGGGACAGGTCACGTGGACCACCCGCGGGGCCAACGAGCTGGCGCTGAGCGTCACCACCGACCGGCCAGCGCTGCTGGTGGTCACGGACAACTACTTCAACGCCTGGCACGCGGAAGTGGACGGCCGGCCCACGCCCATCCTGCGCGCGGATTACACCTTCCGCGCGATCCCGCTGGGCACGGGAACGCACCGGGTGCGCATGTACTACCAGTCGGGGGTGGTCTCGCGCTCGGCCACGGCGTCCTCGGTGCTGCTCGCGCTGCTGGCCCTGGTGGCAATGGGCGGCACGCTGTTGCAGCGCCGGCGCGGGGCGGCCGGCGCGAGCGGCGGCGAGGGCACGCCCGCCCCCGGCGGCAAGAGCGGGGATACGTCGGCGTGAACCGGGTAGGGGTGGCGCCGTGGTGTGGGGCGGGGAAGCCATGAGGCACCTGAAGCGCGGGCTCATGCTGACGCTGCGCCTGGCGCTGCTGGCGCTGGTGGCATGGGCGGTCTGGCGGCGTCTGGGGCCCGCCCTCCAGGGCGTCCGGGTGCAGGATTTCGGGCAGTGGCGCCCGGCCGTGGGCCCGCTCGTCGCTTCCACGATCGGACTGACGCTGCTGCACCTGTTCCAGGCGTATCTCTGGCGGCGCGTGGTCATCGACGTGGGCGCGCCGCCGCCGGACGCGCGCACCACGGTGCGCGTCTATTTCGTGGCGGGGCTCGCCCGCTTCATTCCGGGCAGCCTCTGGCAGTTTGCGGGGCTGGCGGTGCTGGGCAGGGAATCCGGCATCCCCGCCCTGGCCTCCGCGGCCGCGGGCGCGATCGGCAACGTGGTGTTCCTGGGCGCGGGCGTGGTGTTCCTGGCGTTCACCATGCCGGGGTTGAACGGCGCCACGGCGCTGTTCGCCGGCACCGGGGTGGCGGCCGGCCTGGGCGCCGCCGGTTGGCTGTTCGCGGCCTCCGGACCGGGAGCCCGGGCCCGGGTGTGGCTGGCGCGGCGGGCGCCGGAGCGCGTCCGGCCCGCGCTCGAGCTGGTCGGGCGGATCCGGCCGGCCCACGCCCTGGCGTGGACGTTGGGGTATGGCGCCTCCTGGGTGCTGCTGGGCGCATCCTTCACCGTGTTCGTAACCGCGTTCGTGCCAGGGTCGCTCGAGCACTTCCGGGCGCTGAGCGGGGTCATGGCCTTTGCGTACATCGGCGGCTATATCGTGCTGTTCGCCCCGGCAGGGATCGGCGTTCGGGAGGGGATCATGGGCCTGGCTCTGGTCGGCCTGGTGCCCGCACCGGCGATCGTGCTCATCTCCCTGGCGCAGCGGGTGTGGTTCTTCGCGGCCGAGCTGCTGGCGCTCGGCACTTTCCCGCTCCTGCCCGGGCGGCGCCATGGCGACGCGGGCGGACCGGGACGGCTCGACCCGCAGGGGCGGGGCGGGGCGGAGGCGTGGAAGCCGAGGGAGATCCAGTGAATCCTGAGGAAACGAGCGGTACGCCAGGCGACGCCGCTCCGGCGCCGGGCGCCGGCCGTGTGCTCGTCATCGTGCCGACCTACAATGAGCGCGACAACGTCCCCAAGATCGTGCCGCTGGCGCTGGCTCAGGATGCACGCATCGACATCCTGGTCATCGACGACAACTCGCCCGACGGCACCGGCGCCATTGCCGACGAGATCGCCCGTGTCGAGCCGCGCGTCAGCGTGCTGCACCGGCCGGGCAAGCTGGGGCTCGGCACGGCGTACCTTGCCGGCTTCCGCTGGGGCATCGAGCACCGCTACGACCTGCTGCTGCAGATGGACGCCGATTTCTCGCACGACCCGTCGCACCTGCCCCAGTTCCTGGACGCCGCCCGGCAGTACGACGTCGTGCTCGGCTCCCGCTACCTCGAGGGCCGCGTCACCATCGTGAACTGGCCCATCAAGCGACTGCTCCTTTCCTACTACGCCAACGTCTACGCCCGCATCGTCACCGGGCTGCCGCTCTGGGATGCCACGGGCGGCTACAAGTGCTTCCGCCGGCAAGTGCTCGAGGCGATTCCGCTGGAGCGCGTCGAGTCGCAGGGCTATTCCTTCCAGATCGAGATGAGCTTCCGCGCCTGGCGCCGCGGCTTCAAGCTGGGCGAGATCCCCATCGTCTTCGTCGATCGCACGCTGGGCGAGTCCAAGATGTCCAAGCGCATCGTGCGGGAGGCGGTCTTCAAGGTCTGGAAGCTGCGCTGGCTGCAGGTGCGAGGGAAGCTGTGACCCGGTCCTCTGCGGCAGTCCCGGCCTGAGCATGGCGATCCGCGATCTCCTCTGGGCCTGCCCACTCTGCGGGTCGGTCGGGGGACTCGCGCGTTCACGCGGGGGCGACGCCTGTCGAACCTGCGGAGCCAGCTTCCGCCGCGTGAGCGGCTCCGCCATCCAGGCGCGCCTGCCGGACGGAAGCGTGCAGACACGCCCGTCCGCGGAGTGGGCCGCGGCGCTGCCGCCCGAGCCGTCGCCCGCCGGGGAAGGGGGGCGGGATCCGGCCGGAAGGGCAGGGGGAGACCGGCTCTGGCGGCGCGACCGCGTCCTCGCCCGCTTCGCCCTGGGCGACGAGCCCATCCGCCTTGGCGGCGAGTTCCTGGGCACCATGGAGCGGCTGGGGCCCAAGCGGCCCGGGGAGCTCGCGCTGACCGGTGCCGCCCTCGAGCTGCGCCTGGACGACGGCGAGGTCCACCGCTGGCCGCTGGAGGAGCTGTCCGCGCTCCAGGCCAGCTCCGGAACAGTGCAGATCCGGCCCCGGGGCCGACCCATCGTCTCGTTCGCCTTCCCCGACTCCTCCGCCCGCCTCTGGGAGGAGTCCATCGCCGCCGCGCTGCGCGTCCGCTGGCGCGGCCTCGGCCGCGGGGAGATCGTGGAGTTCCAGCCGCGCATCGTCGGCCGGCCCGCGGGGAGGGTCGGATGATCCTCTACCCGCTCTTCCAGTGGACCGTGCGCACATTCTGGCACGCCATCGGCCCGGTGGAGATCCGCGGGCTGGAGCACGTGCCCGCTTCCGGGCCCGTGCTCGTGATCGCCAACCATCAGAGCATCCTCGACCCGATCCTGATCCAGTCGTTCTGCCCGCGGCCGATCCACACCATGGCCAAGAGCACCCAGTACGCCTCACCCATCATGCGGCGGCTGCTGCCCCGCCTGCTGGCGTTCCCCGTCCGGCGCTACCAGGTCGACCCCCAGGCGGTGCGCAACGTGCTCCGCCACCTCCGGCAGGGCGACGCCGTCGGCATCTACATCGAGGGCGAGCGCAGCTGGGACGGTCGCCTCCAGCCTCCGCGCCTGGGCACCCTGCGCGTCATCCTGAAGAGCGGGGCACCGGTCGTCCCCGTGGCCATTGCCGGCTCGTACGACGTCTGGCCGCGCTGGCACCGTGGGATCCACCGCGCCCCCGTGCGCATCACCTTCGGTTCCCCCCTCCGCTTCCCCCGCCTCGACCGCCGGCGCGACCGCGACGCCGCGCTCGACGACACCGCCGCCACCATCATGGGCGCGCTCCGCCGGCTGCTGGAGGGAAGCGGCCGCTGACCGCCGGTCCGGCGTTGGCAGCCGGACGACCCGCCTTGCGGCTTCCGCCCGAAAACGGGCCCTCGAGCGCTCGACCGCTTTCGACCGTTTTCGAGCGCTCGACCCCCCTCGAGCGCTCGACTGCCTTCGATCGGGCGTCGGCTCCGGCCGCGGTTCCGAACGCTCGGCCGGCCCCTTCGAGCGCCGCCCGTTCCATCGACCTCCCGCACCTCCTCCCACAAAACCCTGGACTTCTGCGTCCTACCACTACAAAATCATCTACCGTGGGCACGATGTTCACTTCAGTTTCGTATAGGCGCGAACTACACGTTCGTATACAAGGTCATCCAGGCCGTTGGAAGGACAGGAGATGGGTGTAGTTGTGCAGCGTGTAGTGAAGGCGGGCAGACGGAGCTACGGACAGGGGTGCGCCGTGGCGCGCGCCCTCGATGTGGTGGGAGAGCGCTGGACGCTGCTCCTGGTGCGAGAGCTCATGTTCGGTCCCCGGCGCTTCGGTGAGCTGCTGGAGGCGCTGGCGGGGATCGGCCCGAACCTGCTCTCGGCCCGGCTCAAGGCGCTGACGGACGAGGGCGTCGTGCGCCGGATCGCGCTCAGGTCCGGCCGCGGAAGCCGGAGCGCGCGGGCGGAGGCGCCGGGGCCGCAGGAGGGCGCCGCGCGGGGGGGCGGGGGCGGGGCAGCCGGGAACGGCATCGGCTACGAGCTGACCGAGAGCGGCCGGGCGCTGCAGACCGTCGTGCTGGACCTGGCTCGCTGGGAGCTGTCGCGCCCGCGCCGGGCGGCCAGCAGCCCTTCGGACGCCGTCTTGCCAGAATGGGGTATCCTGGCACTCCAGGCCCGGTTAGACGCGACTACATCAAGTGGAATCTCGGAGGTGTATCGCCTCGACTGCGAGGGGCGCCCGTTCCGGGTCAGGGTCGAGAGCGGGGCGGTCGACATCCGCGTCGGGGCGGACCCGGCGGCGGCGGTCGTCCTGGAGCTGGACTCGGCCACGCTGGCCCGGCTGGCGCTGGGCGAGCTCTCGCTGGAGAGCGCCGCCGTCGCCGGGCAGGTGCAGGTGCGCGGCTCGCCCTTCGCCGTGGCGCGATTCGCCCGCGCCTTCCGCCTCGAGCAAGGAGAAGCGGCATGAGCGTTTCGGGCGACCGGAGTGGTGGCACCGCCCCCGGCGGTGTGGCACCCGGCAGCGGGGCGGGGGCGGGGGCGGGGGCGGGGGCGGAGCGGGGAGCGCCGGCGCGTGCCGTGCTCGCCCAGAACTCACGCCGCTGGCTGCGGCGATCCGCGGCCGGAACCCCAGCGCGCCCGGGCGGGGCTCCGAGCCCGGACGAAGGCGTCCCGGCCGTCGGATCGCCGCCGTTCGCGCCGGCCGACGGCCTCGCTGCCGTCGCCACGATCGCTCGGGGCTCCGGTGTCGCCCCGGTCGCCCCGGTCGCCCCGGTCGCCGAAGGCGTTGATGTGGCGGCGGTTGGCGCCGTAGCCCCGGGGTCGCTCGCGGGCGGCGGGGAGCCGCGCCGTCGCCGTCTGCGCTGGGTGGGGTGGATAAGGGCGCGGGTTATCCACGAGGATCGCGCCTCCAAGTTTACATAATGATTATTATGCGAAGTGGCGCGAGGATTGCACCCTCGCCCTCACTTCGCCTCGAAACGTCGCCCAGGAGCGGATCATGGCACGTGCGATCTGGAAAGGCAGCATCAGCTTCGGCCTGGTGAACATCCCGGTGGCGCTCTTCTCCGCCGAGAACCGGAGTGATGAGCTGAGCTTTCACATGCTGGACAAGCGCGACATGGGTCCGGTCGGCTACAAGCGCATCAACAAGAAGACCGGCAAGGACGTGCCCTGGGACGAGATCGTGAAGGGCTACGAGTACGAGGACGGGCGCTTCGTGGTGGTGACGGACGAGGATTTCATCAAGGCGAACGTCGAAGCGACGCGCACGGTGGAGATCGTGGACTTCGTGGACGGCCGGGAGATCGACCCGGCGTTCTACGAGAAGCCGTACTACCTGGCGCCGGCGAACAAGTCGGCGAACAAGAGCTATGCCCTGCTCCGGGAGACGCTGAGGCGTACGGGCAAGGTCGGGATCGCCAAGGTGGTGATCCGTACGCGAGAGTACATCGCGGCCGTGATCGCCCATGGCCCGGTGATGCTGCTGGACGTGATGCGCTTCGGGTACGAGGTGAGGGACGCCTCGGAGGTCGATGTGCCGGAGGACGATGCGAAGAAGCTGGGGCTCTCGGAGAAGGAGCTGAAGCTGGCGGAGACGCTGGTGGAGTCGATGGTGGGCGCGTGGGAGCCCGGGAAGTACCAGGACACGTACCGTGAGGACGTGCTCTCGCTCATCCGCAAGAAGGTGGAGCGCGGCGACGTGCGCGAGGTGCACGAGCCGCAGCGCGACGAGGAGGATGGCGCCCGGGGCGGCGTGGTGGACATCATGAGCCTGCTCAAGAAGAGCGTGGCGGAGCGGCAGAAGGCGGCCAAGCCCGCCCCCGCCCGGCGGGCGGCCGCGCCCAAGCGGGCGCAGCGCAAGAGCGCGTAGATGGCGCTGGAGAAGTACCGGCAGAAGCGAGACTTCCGGAAGACGCCGGAACCGAAGGGGGCCCCCGCGCGCAAGGCGGCGCGGGCGCCCCTTTCGTTCGTGATCCAGAAGCACGCGGCCAGTCACCTCCACTACGACTTCCGCCTGGAGCTGGAGGGCGTGCTGAAGAGCTGGGCGGTACCCAAGGGCCCCAGCCTCGATCCGGCCGTAAAGCGGCTGGCCGTGCACGTGGAGGATCACCCGCTGGAGTACGGCACGTTCGAGGGCATCATCCCCGAGGGCGAGTACGGCGGCGGCACGGTGTTGCTCTGGGACCGGGGCCGCTGGCTTCCCGAAACTGAGCCGAAAGAGGCGTATCGCAAAGGAAAGCTTGTATTTACGCTCGACGGCCAGAAGCTGCGCGGCCGCTGGCACCTGGTACGGCAGCGGCGGGCCGGGTCCGACGACGGCGATGGCAAGGAGCAGTGGCTGCTGATGAAGGACGACGATGCCTTCGCCGCGGCGGGCAGCGAGGACGCCGTGCTGCGGGACGAGCCGGCCAGCGCGGCGACGGGGCGCACGCTGGAGCAGGTGGCGGCGGCGGGCGACCGGGTGTGGCACTCGGGGGAGAAGGGCGGCGGGAAGGCCGCGGCGAGGGTGTTGGACCCGGCCGGGGCGAAGGGCGCCCGCCGCGCGCGCCTGCCCGAGCGGCTGGACCCCGAGCTGGCCACCCTGGTGGACGAGGCCCCGGATGGCGACGACTGGCTGCACGAGATCAAGTTCGACGGCTACCGTGCCCTGGGGCGGATGAGCGGGGGCCGTGCCCGGATCCTGACGCGCAGCGGACAGGACTGGACCGAGCGCTTCTCCGCCCTGGCGCGGGAGCTGGAGCGGCTACCCGTGGACGAGGCGGTGGTGGACGGCGAGATCGTGGTGCTGGGGGCGGAGGGCACGTCCAGCTTCCAGGCGCTGCAGCAGGCGCTGTCGCAGGGGGGGGGGCGCCAGCGGGACATGGTCTACTACCTCTTCGACCTGCTCTACCTGGACGGCTACGACATGCGCGGCGTGGCGCTGGAGGAGCGCAAGCGGCTGCTGGGGCAGCTCCTGCCCTTCTCCGCCGCGGGCCCGCTCCGGGCTAGCGAGCACCTCCTCGGCCATGGCGCCGTCTTCCACCAGGAGGCGTGCCGGCTGGGGCTGGAGGGCATCATCTCCAAGCGGCGTGACTCGCGCTACCGGGGCGGCCGCGGGCGCGACTGGCTCAAGGTGAAGTGCCAGCGGGAGCAGGAGTTCGTCATCGGCGGCTTCACGGACCCGTCCGGCAGCCGCATCGGTTTCGGGGCGCTGCTGCTAGGGGTCTACGACGACGATGGCGCCCTCCGTTACGCGGGCAAGGTCGGCACCGGGTTCGACGACATCCTCCTGCGCGCTTTGAAGAAGCGGCTGCACGAGCTGGATCAGGCGACGTCGTCCTTCGCGAACCCGCCCCGGGAGCGCGGCGTGCACTGGGTCCGGCCCGAGCTGGTGGCGCAGGTGGCCTTCGCCGAGTGGACCAGGGAGGGCAACATCCGGCATGCCACGTTCCGCGGCCTGCGGGAGGACAAGCCCGCCACGGAGGTCCGGCGGGAAAGGACCCATGAGGCTGGGGCTGAGGCTGAGGCTGAGGCTCGGGCTGAGGCTGAGGCTGAGGACGGCGGGGGCTCGGGAACGAAGGGCAAGGGTCGCGCCGGTGACCGGCGGCGGCATCCCCCGCCTCAGCCCCAGCCGCTGCCTCGGTCGGTCCGGCTCTCCCATCCCGAGCGGGTGCTCTACCCCGGCCTGGGCCTGACCAAGCTCGATCTGGCCCGCTACTACGAGAGCGTGTCGGCGCTGATGGTGCCGCTGATCGCGCATCGTCCTCTCATGCTGGTGCGCTGCCCTTCGGGGACCGAGGGACCGTGTTTCTTCCAGAAGCACGCCAACGACCAGGTGCCGGCGAGCGTGGCGCGGGTGACGATCCCCGAGAAGGAGCAGGCGGTCGAGTACATGTACGTGACCTCCCTCGGGGGAATCCTGACCTTGCTGAACCTGGGCGCCCTGGAGCTGCACAGCTGGGGCTCGCGCATCGACCTCGTGGAGCGGCCCGACCGCGTGGTTTTCGACCTGGACCCTGACCCGAGCGTGGGCTGGGCGGGCGTGGTGGAGCTGGCGCTGGAGATGAAGCGGCGCCTGGACGCGCTCGGGCTCGAGAGCTTCCCCAGGACCACCGGCGGCAAGGGCGTGCACGTGGTCGTGCCGCTGGCGCGGCGGAGCGGCTGGGACGAGGTCGCGGAGTTCGCCCGCGCCTTTGCCGCGCGCATCGCGGAGGAGGATCCGGCCCGCTACACGCTCAACATGTCCAAGGCGCGGCGGAAGGGCCGGATCTTCATCGACTACCTGCGCAACGCCCGCGGTGCCACGGCCGTGGAGTCCTACTCCACGCGAGCCCGGCCGGGCGCGCCGGTCTCCACCCCCGTCCGCTGGGAGGAGATCGGTCCCCGGCTGAAGCCGGACCAATGGACGGTCGCCAACTTCGGCAAGCGTCTCGCGGCGCTGGGTGGGGACGACCCCTGGACGGGTTACCTCGAGGCCAGGCAGGCACTTACGGTGAAGATCATGAAGGCCGTGGGAGCATAGAACGGCGGCAGACGGCCGCAAGCGCAGGGCGTGAAAAAAGGCGGGCCTCTCCGTTCGAGAGGCCCGCCTCCGTTCCCTGCCCCGCTTCCCTACTTCTTCGCGGGCTGACCCTGGGCCTGGGCCTGGGCCTCGGCCAGCCGCATCTGGTAGATCGGGCGCCCCGTGGCCGTGTCCGGCATCTGCGCCAGGATCCGCTCGTACAGCGACGCCGCGCCCGCGGGGTCGCTGTGCTGCAGCTTGAGACGCGCGGCCCCCTCGTAGGCGTCGCGCCGCTGGAACTCGAAGCGCGCCTTGTCCGCGATGCGCAGGTAGGTGGCTTCCGCCTGGCGCACGTCTCCGCTGGCCTCGTAGGCGGCGGCCAGCAGGAACGCGGCCGCGGGGCCGAGCGGCTGGCCCAGGTTGGAGGCGAGGGGCTGCACAAAGGGGATCGCGTCCTTGGCCGCATTCTGGTCCAGCAGCGACTGCGCCAGCAGGATCCGCCCCTCGTTCGCCCCGTTGGTGCTGCCGTACTTGACCACGAACTGCCGCAGCTGCCGTGTGGCCAGCGGCAGGTTGCCAGCGGCCGCGATCTGACGGATCTGCGTCAGCTCGGTCGCGGCACGCTCCTCGAGGGCCGAGCGGTAGCTCCGGTAGTAAAGCACGCCCAGGAAAACGACGACCACCGCGACCAGGGCGATGATGATCGAAATCACGTGCTGACGGGTCCAGACGGTGGCGCCCACGACGCCGCTGACGAAGTTGTCGTCGTCGAGAGCGGGCGGCCGGTGCCGTACGGTCGTTTGACGAGCCATGGGTCTGATGAGAGGGGTTCGAGAGGCGGTCTCCGGCGACGCGGGGCGCGTAGCCGGAGTGGTCCCAAACCAGTAAAATACGCGTCGTTACGGGCACCGTCAACCCGACGCGGCGCCCCGCCTGCGCGTCAGTGGGTGCTGTCGCGCGGGGTCTTCGTCAGACCGGGGACGGGCTTGCCCAGGATCCTGGGGCCGCTGGGCCGGCGTGGGCGCGCGACGCCCGTCGCGGGAGCCGTGCCGGGCGAGGTCGTGGCCGCGGGCGCGCCCGGCGTCGCGGTG
>JADGQX010000043.1 GCA_017881445.1 Gemmatimonadota bacterium
GGCGGCATGACCCGCGCCAACGGGCAACGGCTGCGGGACATGATCCTCTCCCGCGGTGGCAGCGGCGACGTGGCCGCGCTCTACCGCGCCTTCCGTGGTCGCGACCCCTCCATCGAGCCGCTCCTGCGCGCCCGGGGGCTCGGGTCCGAGACGGCCGCGAAATAGGTCGCCGGCAACGTCGAAGCGGCGCCGCCCGGCTCGGCCGTGCGGCGCCGTTTCGCAGGCGGTGCGGGCCGTCCGCCCGCTTCCTGCACCACCGCGGTGGCGCCGCCCCTCCGTCCGCCTATTCAGTAGCCATGGCCTTCCCAACGGTCGCTCCGCCCGCCCGGGGCACGCTTGTGCGCGCCCTGGGTGTCCGCGCTCTGGCCGCCAATATCGTGAACTCGACTGTGGGGTCGGGCATCTTCGTGCTGCCCGCCGCCGTCGCCGCGATCCTGGGCGCCTCCTCCATCATCGCCTACTTCGTCTGCGCCGCCGCTATCGGCCTCGTTGCGCTCTGCTTCGCGGAGGCGGGCAGTCGCGTGTCGCGCACCGGTGGCGCGTACGCTTACGTGGAGACCGCGTTCGGCCCGTATGTCGGGTTTCTGGCGGGCGCTCTCTTCTGGTTCGGTAGTGAGGTCATTTCCAGCTCGGCGGTTGCGGTGGTGCTGATCGGCTCCCTGAGCGCGCTGGTGCCGGCGGTGAGCGGGGCCTTGCCGCGCGCCCTGCTCCTCGCCGTGCTCTTCGCGGCGCTTGCGGCCGCCAACATACGGGGCGTGCGCACGGGAGCGCGCCTGGTGGAAGTCATCACGGTGGCCAAGCTCGCGCCGCTGCTGCTGCTCGTGGTGGCGGGCCTCTTTGCCGGCCAGCCTGCGAACCTGGCGTGGTCGTCCACGCCCGCCCTGGGCGACGTCGGCCGCGCCTCGCTCGTGCTTGTCTTCGCCTTCGGGGGCGTGGAGACCGCGCTGACCCCCAGCGGAGAGGTGAAGCGGCCGTCCCGAACGGTCCCGCGCGCGGTCCTCCTCGGGCTGGGAGTGGTCACGTTGCTCTATGCCGTCGTCCAGCTCGCGGCCCAGGGCCTGCTCGGGCCGGAGCTCGCGACGCACCAGGCCGCCCCGCTGGCGTCGGCGGCCGGGCGGGCCCTGGGCCCCGCTGGCCGTGAGATCGTCCTCGCCGGCGCGACCATCTCCACTCTCGGCTATCTCAGTGGCAACATCCTGGCGGCCCCGCGACTCCTGTTCGCCTTCGGCCGGGACGGCCTCCTGCCCGCCCCGTTCGCCGCCGTGCACGAGCGATTCCGCACGCCCCACGTCGCCATAGCCGTGCACGCGGCGCTCGCCTTCGGCTTCGCGCTGACCGGCAGCTTCCGGGCCCTGGCGGTGCTCTCCGTGGTCGCCGTGCTCCTCATCTACCTGGTCTCATGCCTGGCGACGTTGCGCCTGCGCTTCCTGGACGTGCGCACCGACGGCGTCCCGTTCCGGATCCCCGGCGGGCCGACGGTCCCCTTGCTGGCGTCCGTCGTGGTGCTCTGGCTGCTTTCCAGCGCGACCGGCGCGGAGTTCATTGCGGTCGCGGAGGTGCTGGTCGTCGCCTCGGGGCTCTACCTGCTCCGGCGCGTGCGGCGCGTGCGACGGAGCGCGGTCGCGCCGGCGGTCGCGGAATCCGGCTGAGAGCGCGGGCCCGCGACGGCGCCGGACGTGGAGAAGGCGAGCCGCGTGACACGACTCGCCTTCTCATTGCAGAAGCTCCGATCCCGGCCAGGGTCAGTCACCGGGCGGGAACGGCCGGGGGCGGGGTCGCGGCTGCGGACGGGGCCAGGGAGAGGCATGGTTGCCGCCTAGCGCCCGGGCGGCCGCCTGGCGCAGCTCGGGGTCCTGGTCCTGCAGCGCCGCGATGAGCGCGTCCCGGCCGGCGGCGCCGCCGGCGTTGCCCAGTGCCCAGATCGCCGCGCGGCGCACGTTGTGGTCGGAGTCGCGCGCCGCCTCGGACAGGGCGGCGGCGGCGCCGCCCACGCTGTCCGCGTCCCCGTGCTCGCCCAGCGCCCAGGCCGCGGTGGCGCGCACCTCGGCGTCCGCGTCCTTGAGCGCGCCCACCAGCTGGGGCGGCGAGGGCTCGTCCAGCTGACCCAGTGCCCAGGTCACCTGGCGGCGAACGGTTGCGTCGCGGTCCGCGAGTGCCCGCGTCAGTGCCGGGGCGCCCCCGGTCCCGCCGATCTCACCCAGTGCCCACGCGGCCGTGCGGCGCACCTCGACGCTCTGGTCGTCGGCCAGCGCCTCCCCCAGGGCGGTCACGGCCGAGGCGGCCTCCATCTCGGCGAGCGCCCAGGCCGCCGTCTCCCGCACCCGGGCGTCGTTGTCCTGCCGAAGCGCCCGGCCGAGCGCCGGCGCCTGGTCGCGGGCCTCGGATTCGCCCAGTGCCCAGGCGGCGGACTCCCGCACGCGCAGGTCGGCGTCGCCCAGCGCGGCGGCCAGGGCCGCGGCTCCAGCCGGGTCCCGCATCTGACCCAGCGCCCACGCGGCCGCCGAGCGGACGCGCGCGTCGGCGTCGTGACGAACCGCCTCGGCGAGCGCGGCCACCACCTTCGGGTCCTCGATCCTTCCCAGTGCTCCGGCCGCGGCCACCCGTACGTCGGCGTCGGCATCTCCCCGCAGGGAGCGCGCAAGGGCACCGACCCCCTCGTGACTGCCAATGCGCCCGAGCGCCGTAGCGGCCTGGCCGCGTACCCGGGCCTCCGCGTCGCCGAGCAGCTTCACCAGCGGTGCCGCTGCGCGCGGCTCGTCCAGCAGGCCCAGCGCCCAGGCGGCGGCCGCGCGCACGTCGGCGGACCCATCGCCCAGTGCCGCCACGAGCGGTTGTAGCGACTGCGCCGCCCGCGCGTAGCCCAGCCCGACCGCTGCCGCCGCGCGCGTGCCGGCCTCGGGCGCTGCCAGCGAGCGCAGGAGGCCGTTCACGGCAGCCTCCGTCCCCGCCAGTCCCGCCTGCAAAGCGGCGACGCGGCGGACGCACGCATCAGCGTCCGCGACGCCGGCCACCAGGATGGCGGCGGCCGGATCGCTCACACCTCCGCGCCTGACCCAGCGAAGGGCAGCCCGCGTGCCGGAGTCATCAGCGGTCGGCGCCGGCCAGGGCCCGCTCTCCCCGCGCGACAGGCCGCGCGCGGCCAGGGCGCAGGTCAGAGGCGAGGCCCCGCGGGCGGCGACCAGGACCTCCCGCGCGAATACGGTGTCGGCTGGATCGGCAGCCGGAGCGCTCCGATCGCCGGCCCCGCCGCCCGCCCCGGCCCGATCGTCCCAGCCGGGATGAAGCGCGCTTGCCCCCGCCAGGCCGCCCGATCTGGAGAACAGCGGAGTCGCCGCCAGCACGCAGCCCGCCGCTAGTGCGGTCAGGGCGCCGTATGCCGCGATGCGGATCACCATGGCCCGGTCCATGTCTCTGCCTCCCATTACCGAATCTCCGCCAGCGCCTGTGCCGCGTAGCGCCGCACGTCGGGATCGCTCGACTTGAGCGCTTCCAGCAATGCATCCCGGGCTCCCGGGCCGCCCGCCTGCGCCAGCGCCCAGAGCGCGACCTGCCGGACGCCCGGTACCGGGTCCTTCATCGCCGCGGCCAGCGCGGGGGTCGTGGCGGGGTCGCCGATCTGGCCCAGCGCCCATGCCGCCGTGTGCCGGACCTGCGCATCCGCATCCCTCAGCGCCGCCACCAGTTGCGCCGGCGCCTTCTCCGGCGCGATCTGGCCCAGCGCCCAGGCGGCGTTCTGCCGGACGTCGCTGGACCCGTCCCGCAGCGCCTCGCCCAGTGCGGGCGCGGCGGCCGGGTCGTTGCACTGCCCCAGCGTCCACGCGGCGGTGGAGCGCACCTCCGCGTCCGCGTCGCCGCGCACCGCCGCGCCCACTGCGGCGAGCTGACCCGCACAATCCAGCTCGCCCAGCGCCCATGCCGCCGTCCGGCGCACCTCGACGGACGCGTCCGACCGCAAGGCCGCGCCAAGCGCCGGGGCGCCCTGCGGGTCATCGAGCTGGCTTAGCGACCAGGCCGCCACCCGACGCGCCTCCGCGTCCTTGTCCGATGCGAGCACGCCGCCCAACGCCGGCACCGCCTTGGGGTCGCCCAGCTGGCCCAGGGAGTAGGCGGCCCTGGCCCGCACCCCTGCGGATTCGTCCTTGAGTGCCTCGATGAGCGCCGCCACCGTTCTGGGATCCGCGCTGCTCTGCCGCCGACGATGCACCTGCGGTGTCTGCGCGAGGCGCGGCTCGTAGACGCGGTGCCCGCCGAAGACCATGGGTGCCGGTGCCGGGGTTGGGGTTGGCATGGGCGTCGGCATCCCGCCCGTGGAGCCGGCGAGGGCGCCCGTCACCGCCTGCGTGGTGATGTGGCCAATGTCCAGACCTGCCAGTGCGCCCGCCACCGCCTGCGAGGTGACATGGCCGATGTCCGCACCCTCCAGCGCGTCCGCCACCACGCCACCGAGCCAGCTGCTGTCCCGCGACTTATGCCGCCTGGCCTCCCCCGTGTCCTGCGTCGGCGCGAGTGCCAGCGGACCCGGCGTCCGGAACAGGCTCGGAGCCGCCGGCGCCACGGGCAGCGCGGGCACGGCCGACGCCCGCTCCACGGCCGCGCCGACCCGAGTGGTCGGCCCGACGTTCCCAGCTTCGAGCGGGGAGGCGGGTGCGCCCGGTGCTGCGGCGGCGACCAGCAGGACCATGGCGGTCAGCGCCGCCAGCACGCCCACCGCCTGCGTCCGCCCGGGCCCGGGTCTGCGCGAGCCGGGCTCCAGGATCGCCAGCATCCGACCCTCGAACTCGCGGCGTTGCGCCATGGGGATCGCCAACACCGGGGCGCTCGTACGCGACGCCGCGAACACGATCTGCAGCAGGTGGTCGGCGTAGGCCGAGGCGCGCGCGCCCGTCGCCAGTACCACGTCGTCGCACGCCCGTTCCCCCTCCGCCCGCGCGCGCCTGGCCGCCACCCACACCAGGGGGTGGAACCAGTAGAGCGCGCACGCGACCCGGCCCACGAAATGGCTGAACAGGTCGCGACGCCGGATGTGCGCCAGCTCGTGCGCCAGCACCGCCCGACGGCGCTCTTCGCTCCAGTCCGCCGCTGAGAGTGGCAGGACGATCGTCGGCCGAAGCAGCCCCGCCGTGAAGGGTAGCTGCACCGCATCACTCATCAGCAGCCGCGGCGCGTTGCGCAGTTCCAGCCGGTCCGATGCCTCGTACAGGGGTGTGGTCCAGCCCGCGTCCTGCAGCGGCGTCGCCTGGCGCCCGATTCGCCGGACCGCCAGGGCACCAGCCGCCAGCCGCGCCAGCAACAGCGCGGCGCCGGCGCCCCAGATCACCAGCACCCAGGCCATGATCGACCAAGACGCCCCGCCCCCGCCCCCGCCCCCGCCGCGCATGGGCGCGACGGCGGCCGGTGCGCCCGTGCCGCAGCCCTCGCAGGGACCCGTCGCGGGCGTCGGTCCGGCGGAAACGTCCGGGAGCGCCGCCGCCGCCACCGCCGCGGGCGCGCCCGGCGCCGGCGCCAGGGGCACCGCCGACACGGACGCCGCCTCCGTCCACGGGAGCACCCGGGCCCGGGGCATCGAGGTCGCCAGCAGCGGCAGCAGCAGCACGCCCACCAGCCCCGCACTCCACACCAGGTGCCGCAGACCAGCGGAGGCGCGCCGAAGCACCGGCGCCATGGCGAAGAGCAGGAGCAGCAGCACCGTGCCCCGAACCAGCGTGTCCACCAGCGGAGACTGGCCGACGGTCGCCACAGTCGACAGTCCGGATACCAGCAGCGTGCTCGGCATGACTACCGTCCTTCCCGGGCAGCTTCGATTACCTTGTGAGCCAGCCGCTCCAGCTCCGCGTCGCTCAGCTTCGTGTCCGACATCCGCAGCAGCGCCGCCGCCGCCTGCTCCGTCGAACCATCGAAGAACGTTCGCACCACGTGCTGGAGCGCGCTCTCCCGCGCGCTCTCCGGCGAGACCTTCGGCAGGTACACGTACCGCTGCGCATCCTGCCGGTGCACCACCTGACCCTTCTCCTCCAGGATCCGCAGCGTGGCCCGCACCGCGGAGTAGCTGGGCGCGTCCGCCATCTCCTCCATTACCTCCGCCACGGTCGCTTCGCTCCGGCGGTAGAGCACGTCCATGATCTGTCGCTCGCGCCGGCTGAGTCCCCTGGTCGTTTCCATGTCCCGGTCCTGGCAGAGTCGCAAATGCTAAATTTCCTGCATGTGCTGAGATTTTAGCACGCAGCGCTGGAATGTCAAGGGCGACGAGACGGGCGACCCTGGGATTCAGGGTACAGGGCAGAGGGACGAGACCGGTTCGAGGCAGAAGCAGGAGCAGGAGACCAAGGGTGCCGTTCCCTCGTGCTCCTGCTTCTGCTTCCCCGACCCTTCGCCCTCCATCCTGGACAGGGTCAGGAGGAGGCAGGGCGGGCGGCCGGGTCCAGCACGCGAGAGCGGGCTCGGCCGTGGGCGGTGCATCCGGGGAAGCGGGGAAGGGCGCGGGCCCTTTCCCGGTCTCCGGCAGTGGGGCGCGGCTCAGCGGGGGGGAGCGGCCATGGTGATGGGGCGCAGGTTGGCGGCCGCGGGCCCGCCCGGTTGGGTGTGGCAGTCCGCGCAGACCTTGCCGCGGGCCTTCCAGGTGTGGGGGTTGTGGCAGTTGGCGCAGTGCGCCAGCGCCCTGGGAGGCAGGCCCAGGTGGAAGGACGAGAGTGTGTCCGCCCGGGTGTGGCAGCCGCCGCTGGCGCACGACACCGCGGCGACCTTGGCATCCACCTGGCGGTGCGGGTTGTGGCAGAGACCACACTGCTCCCGGTGTGGGTCAGCGGAAAAGCTCTGCCCCTTCAGCCGGTCCCGCATCTGATGGCAGGCTTCGCATTGTGCCCGCACCGGAAGCAGTGTCCTTTCCCTGCTCTCGAAGGGCGCCTTGATGGTGCCCGCCGGCCGCATGAAGTCGTGACAGTTCGTGCACTGCAGGTCGAGCCCCTGCATCCGGCCGAGCTTCACCGTGATGTCGTCGTGGCAGCCCGCCTGCTGGCAGGTGGCATTCGACGCCCGGAACACGTGGGTGGTCGGCCGCGCATGGCACTGCGCGCACGCCATGCCCGGCTGCTGCTTCGAGCGCAGGTGCACCATGTGACCGACGGTGCTCCCGATCGTGCGCACGCCCTTCAGCCGCTCGTCTCCCGCGGTCCACCCCTCCGGGACCCGCCCCGCCGTGTGGCACCCCAGGCAGATCTCGTTCGGCACCGAGTTCTCATGGGCGGGCACGCGCTCCGGCCTTTCGAACACCCAGAGCCGCAGCTCCTTCATGCTGGCGAACATCGACTGCTTGTGGCAGTCGTGGCACTCCGCCCGTCGGTGCCGCGTCCGGTAGAAGCGCGCGATGGGGCCATGCATCAGGTGGCACGACGTGCAGAACGCATTGTCGTGCTCGGTCATTTGCCAGCCGCTCCACCCCAGCACGCCCAACCCCAGCAGCCCCGCCAGAGCCATCGACGCCAGCGCCAGCGTCACGGGCCGGCTGCGCGTCGTCAGCCACCCCGTGATCGCGCCCCGGTAGCGCAGCGCCAGGAACGCAGCCGCCGCGAACAGCAGCGCCCCCACGCTCAGCGCCAGCCACTGCGCCTCCTGCGGCCGGTCGAACAGCGCCCGCGTCAGCGTGGACGCCCCGGTCGGCAGTCGGAATCCCTGCGGCGTCTGCACCACCAGGATGGCGTCGTGAGGCGACGTCGGCGCCAGCGCCGCCCCCCGTGCACCGGTCTGCAGCAACGTCAAACCGCCTCCTATGGATTGCGGCCGTCTCCGAGCCCACCCGGCGCCGTGCGGGCGGGCCATTGCGGACGCCGGGCTGCAATATCGTTTCGGTGCCGGCGCGGGCTATCAGGGTAGTCCTGTCACATCGCCCGAAAAACCCGGACAGAATTGTTCAATTGCGGGGCAGGCCGTGGCAGGGCGGGACGGGGCGGCGGGTTCCGGAAAAAAAAACGCCCCCGGCGCGCCGCGCCGGGGAGTGGCCTCAGCAAGGAGCCCGGCGCGCCGGGGCGCGCCGGGCGACGCGGCCCGATCAGAGGGCCAGGCCCACGGTGACGGGGAGGAGCTTCAGGGTGATGCCCGGATAGCTGATGGAGTGGTAGCGGGCCTCGGCGAAGGCACGCAGCTTGGAGAGCTTCAGCTCGAGGCCGACGCCGCCATTGACTCCGATCTTGCCCTCGCGGGCGGCGTTGATGGAGGAGTTGTGGATGTAATAGCCAACGCCTCCGATAGCGTAGGGATGGAGCAGGGGGAAGGGAACGGAGAAGGTGGCGTTGAAGACGCCGGAGGCGACCTTGAGCTTGGCGGCGCCGGCCTTGGGGTCCATCTGGTCGTAGGCGGCCTCGCCCCGGAAGCCGATGGGGAGCAAGGGCAGGGAGAGGGAGGCGAGCGCCTCGACGTGGATGCCGCTCTTGAAGCTGTTGGCGGCATCGCCATGGGGAGTGACGGGGCCCGCGGCGGCGCCAAGGGCCAGGCCGCCGAGCTGTGCGAGAGCCGGGCGGGGACTGCCGAGTGAGACGAGGGCGAGGAGGCAGCCCGCGGCGAGAAGGCGGCGCATGGGAGATCTCCGGCCAGGGCGGATCGGGAGCAGCGCCGGGCGGTGGTCGACCGAGGCGGCGCGGAGCGGGAAAAAGATGGGGCAGCCCGTGCGCGGTGGCAACGGTTGCAGACCGGCTCAGGCCCCGGCGGCGGTGGCGGGAGCGGTCGGGCCGGGGTCGGGCGGGGCCATCTGGGCGGCCCAGAGGGCGGCGTAGTCACCGCCGCGGGCCAGTAGCTCGCGGTGGGTGCCCAGCTCGCGGACGGAGCCGCCGCCCAGCACGACGATGCGGTCGGCGTCGAGGGCCGTGGTGAGGCGGTGCGCGACGATGACGACCGTGCGTCCGTCCTGGCGGTACTGGCGCACGATGCGTCGGACGAGGGCCTCGGCATGGGCATCGAGGGCGGACGTGGCTTCGTCGAGAAAGAGGACATCGGGGTCGCGGTAGAGGGCCCTGGCAATGGCGATCCGCTGGCGCTCACCGCCGGATAGAGCGGCGCCGTTCTCCGTGAGACGGGTCTCGAATCCGGACGGCAACCTCTGGACGACGGTCTCCAGTCCCAGGAGCGCACTCACGGCCAGCACGCGTCGCATGTCGGGCTGGGCGTCGCCGGCGGCGATGTTCTCCGCCACGGTACCGCTGAAGAGGTCGATGCGCTGTGGCACCAGGGCGATGGCCCGGCGGAGGGAGTCGGGGGCGATCTGGCGGATGTCGATGCCGCCGACCAGGATGCTGCCGGCCGTGATCGGGTAGAGCCGCTGGGTCAGGGCCACGAGCGTGCTCTTGCCGCAGCCGCTCTCCCCGACGACGGCCGTGACCTTGCCGGGGGGGATGACCAGGGAGAGGCCGGCGAAGACGGGGGCATGGGGAGCGTAGCCGAAGGCGACGTCGCGGAAACGGATCTCCCGGGCCTCTCCCGATTCCAGGCGGACGGTGCCGGCGTCGTTCTCGCGCTCGAGGTCCATGAGCTCGAACAGCCGGTCCGCGGCGACCAGGGCGTCCTGCACGGGCCGGCTGGCGTTCACCAGGGCGATGACGGGCCCGGTGAGGTATCCGCTGAGCGCGTAGAACGACATGAGCCGGCCGGGGGTGAGCGCGCCATCCAGGACGAGAAGGCTGCCACGCCAGAGGACGAGCACCGCCAACAGGGCGGAGACGAGCTGGGCCGCGGCGCCCGTGCCGATGGCCAGGGTGGCGGAGCGGCGTACGGCGCGCAGCACCCGGACGAGGCGCACCTCGGTATGGAGCCCGGCGGCGCGTTCCAATCCCAGGCGGCGAATGGTGCCGACCGCGCCCAGCGACTCGACGAGGTGCGCCTCCAGCTCGGCGGCGGCCTCCATCAGGCGCCGCTGTCGCGGCCCGCCCAGGCGGTTGGCCACGGCGAAAAGGACGGCGTAGAGGGGCAGCGCCCCGAGGACGAGGCCGGCCAGCCTGGGTGAGTAGGCCAGCATCAGGGTGGCCGAGAGCAGGAGGACCAGGGCATTGACGGCGAGGTCCACGGCGGTCTCGTTGATGAACGCCCGGATCTTGACCGCGTCGTTGACGCGGGAGACCACGTCGCCGAGCCGGATCGTGTCGAAGAAGCGGCCGGGGAGCGCGAGTAGATGGCGGTAGTACCCGAGGACCAGGGCCGCATCAATGCTCTGCCCGGTGCGCAGGACGAGCCGCGCTTTCATGACCCCGAAATACGCCTGGAGCAGGAGCACGAGGAGGATGCCGGCGGTCAGGGCGTGGAGGAGTGCCCGGCCGCCGTCCACGAGGACGTCGTCCACGATCTTCTGGACGTAGATCGCGGTGCCGAGCCCGAGGGCGCTGTAGGCGGTCGCGCCGGCGAGGGCCTCGGCCAGCACGGAGCGGTGCGGCCGCACCAGGGCGACGAAGCGCCTCAGCGGCGGGACGCAGGCGTTGCCCGGACGGAAGGCCTCGCCTGGCGCCAGCAGCACGAGCACGCCGGTCCAGCGTGAGCAGAAGTCGGAGAGCGGCAGGCGCCGTCGCCGTCCCTGGGCCGGGTCCATGATCGTGGCGCCGCGCCGGCCGACGCCGCAGAGCACCACGAAATGGTGTGCGCCGGAGGGCAGTGCGACGTGGGCGATGGCGGGCGTGGGTACGCTGGGCAGGGCCTCGGGGCCGCCGCGGACGGCCCGGGCGCCGAGGCCGAGCTGCTGCGCGGTCTCGACGAGGGCAAGGACGGTGGTTCCGCGCAGGTCGGTCGCGGCCTGTTGACGCAGCCGGGCTATGGGCAGACGGAGGCCGTGATAGGCCGCCACCGCGGCCAGGCAGGCGGGACCGCAGTCGCGGGCGTCGTGCTGGCGGATCGCGGGAACCCGTCGCACGACCGCTCAGGAGGATGGGGTGGCGTCGGGGCCCGCATCGTCGCGCTCCGCGCCGGCGGTCCGGTCCCAGAGCAGGTGCAGCAGCGTGCGCCGGCCCAGGGTGAAGGCGGCGGTGACGGCCATGCCCTTTCCCGGCCTCGCGACGGCGCCGTCCGGACGGCGGAGCCACTTCCGCAGCGGCCGGCAGTGCACGCGGAACAACGGGCGGCCGCCCACGACCGTATAGTCCTGCCCGACCTCCACCACCTCCGCCGGCAGCGTTCCCCATTCGTGGTGGTCGAAGGCGTCCACCAGCAGGCGGACGGGCATGCCCCCACGGACCCGGCCGACCTCGCGCGAGTCCAGGAACACCTCGGCCAGGAGCGGAGCCTCCGGCGAGACCACGGCAATCTCCTGGCCCGCCGCTACCCAGCTTCCGGGGGAGAGCGCCCCCACGGCCTCCACGGTGCCCTCCACCGGTGCCCGCACGTCGTGCAGCCCCGCTTCCGCGAGCCGGCTGGCGCGCTCGGCGGCGATCTCGTGCATGCGCGCGCGCGCCTCCTCGAGGTCGGCCGTCCAGGCGTCCCGCTGCCGCGCGAGCAGCAGGCGCGGGGCCGAGCGCGCGCGCTCCAGGCGCAGCGCAGCGCCCTCCAGCTCGGCGGGGGAGGCGAGGCCCCGCGCCGCCAGCTGGCGCGCGCGCGCCGCATCCTGACGGGCCGGCGCGATTTCGCGCGACAGATCCAGCCACTCGGCCCGGAGTCGGGCGCTCTCCTCCGGGAATCGGCCGCCGGGGACCGACGCGCGCCCCGCCGGGCTCGCGCTCCGCGGCGCGCGGGGCGAGCCGTCGCCGCCCTCGAGTGTCGCCGCGAGGCCGATGAGCGCCTGCAGCTCCGAGGCGCGCGCGTCCGCCAGGGCCGCGGCGGAGTCGAGGGCGGTCAGCCGGGCCTGGATGGCGTCGCGCCGTAGAGCGAGCAGGAGATCGCCGGCGCGCACGCGGGCCCCCAGCCGGGCATCCACGCGCTCGACTACGCCCGCCACGCCCGCCACGACGCGGTGCTGCTCGATGCTCGGCCGCAGGAAGCCGCGGGCGCGCGTGGTGACATCCAGCCGGATGATGGGCAACAGCGCGGCGGCGAAGACGAGGGCGGCGAAAAGCGAGAGATATACGGCTCCGCCCCCGTGCGCCGGGTGAGCTGCGAAGTACGCCTCCCGGGAGTCCTGGAGCAGCTCGTTGGGTTCCGGCTCGCCGCGCACCCCGCCCTCCGGCCGTGGTCGAGGCCAAGGTGTGCCGGGAGGCGACGCTGCGGAATGGCGGATGGGGGCGCCCGCCTGTCGATCGGGGACGCCCCGCACCCATGTGGGTGACCGCTACGGGCTAGTGGCGGCGGCCGCGCTCGCGCCGGGCATCCCAGCCGCGGGAGCTGTCCGGGCGGGGCGCCGGGATGCCGCCGGCCGTCTGCAGTCCCACGGGAGGCGGCGCGCCCGCGTGCTGGCCGAGGCGGATGCCGGCGGCGGGAGCGCCGGCTTTCCAGCCCTCGCGTATGGCGTTGTTGGCCCGCCGGAGGTCGGCGTCACCGGGCTTGCGCGGGGAGGGTGCGGCAAGCGGTGGCGGGGCCGTGGTGCGCGGGGGTGGCGCCGGCTGTTGTGCCAGCAGCGGCACGGGGGCGGCGGCGAGCAGCGCGGCCAGCGCGGCGGTCAGCGGCTTCATGGCCTGCCTCCTGTCGAGTGTGTAGATGTGGTACCACCGGACGAGGGCCGGAGGTCCCGGGGGTGTACCGTGCCTCGGGCCACGGTTATCTTGGGCCTCCCGAAGCGACGCTTGCCTTCTGCCGGAGTGCTCTGTCGAGCATGGCCATCGACACTGGATTGCCGTCGGCGCCCGTGCAGGCCGCGCCGCCGGACCGCCTGCCCCGGCGCCTGGGGCTGTGGAGTGCCATCGCCGTCGCCGTGGGCTCGACCATCGGCAGCGGCATCTTCGGCGTGCCCGGCGGCATCGCCCGGGAGGTCGGGACGCTGGGGGCGATGATGCTCGCCTGGTTGATCGGCGCCGTCGTCGCCCTCTTCGGCGCGCTCACCGTGGCTGAGCTGTCGGCGATGTACCCGCGCTCCGGGGGCATCTACGTCTACCTGCGGGAGGCGTACGGCCCTGTCCCTGCCTTCCTGTTCGGCTGGACCGAGCTGCTGGTGATCCGCCCCTCCGCGCTGGGCGGCATCGCCATGATCTTCGCGCGCTACCTCGGCCAGTTCCTGGCCATGAGCGACGGGCAGGTGCGGCTCGTGGCCGCGGGCGCCATCGCCCTGCTCGCGGCGGCCAACATCCGGAGCGTGACCTGGGGTGCGGCCGTGGAAAATGCCACGACCGCCGCCAAGGTCCTGGCGCTGGCGGGCCTCTCGCTGGTCGTCTTCGCCTTCGCGGGCGGGGTGCACGGCGCCTTCTCCGAACCCATCGGACTGGCGCCTCGGAGCTGGGGCGGCTTCGGCGTCGCGCTCATCGCCATCCTCTGGGCGTACGATGGCTGGGCGGACCTGACGTTCATGGCGGGCGAGGTGCGCGACCCGGGGCGCACGCTGCCGCGGGCGCTGCTGGGTGGGACGGTGGTGGTCATGGCGGTCTACCTGCTGGCGAACCTCGCCTACGTCCGGGTGCTGCCCATGGGCGCCATGCAGGCGTCCACCGCGGTGGCGGCGGACACGGCCAGCCGCATTTTCGGCGACGCCGGCAAGTCGGTGGTCGCGGCGCTGGTCATGGTATCCTGCTTCGGAACGCTCAACGCCTCCACCATGACGGGTCCGCGTATCCTCTTCGCCATGGCGGACGACGGCCTGTTCTTCCGGCCGGTCGCCGCGGTACACCCCCGCTGGCGCACGCCCTGGACGGCCATCGCGCTGGCGGCTCTGCTGGGCATTGCCTACGTCTCGATCCAGACGTTCGAGCAGCTGGCCGATGCCTTCATCCTGGGCATCTGGCCCTTCTACGCGCTGGCCGTGGGCGCGGTCTTCATTCTCCGGCGCCGCCGCCCCGCGGAACTGCGGCCGTACCGCACCTGGGGCTATCCGTTTGTCCCGCTGGTCTTCCTGGCCGCGTCCGTGGCGCTCATCGCGAACGCGCTGGCGCAACAGCCGTGGAGCTCGGTCTACGCCATCTTCCGCCCGGGCACGCCCATGTTCGGCTTCGCCATCATCCTGGTCGGGATCCCGGTCTACTACGTCTGGCGCGCGCTGGGCGGGGCGCGGCCGACGCGAGCGGGCTGAGAGGGACCCGGAGGGGCCATGACGCAGGACGGCGGCTCTCCCGGCGCGGCGCCAGGCGCCGGCCGGTCCCTGACCGGCGGCCGCACGACCCCGATCGTCGAGTCCGCGCGCGTCCTCCTGGACCGCGTCGGCACCGCCACGCTCATGGCCTGGACCATCGCGCGCGAGCTGCGCCGCCCCCGGGCGTGGGTGGATGCCGCGCTGCAGCAGGCCTGGGTCATGGGCATCCGCTCGCTGCCGCTGGTGCTCATCATCTCCGCTCTGGGCGGCGCCGTCACATCGCAGCAAGCGGGTGCGCAGTTCACCGGCGGCCTGCCGCTCTGGGTCATCGGCAGCATCTCTGCGGCCAGCATCCTGACGGAGCTGGGGCCAATGCTGACCGGGATGGTGCTGGTGGGCCGGATCGGCGCCAGCATCGCCGCCGAGCTCGCTTCCATGAAGGTGACGGAGCAGATCGACGCGCTGCGGGCGATGGGCCGGGATCCCTGGGCCTATCTCGTGGTGCCGCGCGTGGTGGCGGGCATCCTGGTGGTGCCGCCCCTGGTGGTGCTGGCCAACGCGGCGGCGCTGGTCTCGGCCTGGGCCGTGGCCCTCGTCGCCATCCCCGGAATGACGAGTGAAACCTTCATCTACGGTGTGCGCTTCTACTTCTACCCGTTCGCGCTGGTGTTCTCGATGCTGAAAGGCATCGCCTTCGGGATGGCGATCACGTTCCTGGCGTGCCTGATCGGGCTGGAGGGCGAGGGCGGTGCGGAAGGCGTCGGCAGGACCACCACTGCCGCGGTGGTCGCCACGACGCTGGCGCTGCTGGTGCTGGATGTCATGTTCGCGCCGCTCTTGCGCTACTTCTGAGCCATGATCGAATACGCCGGCCTCACGAAGAGCTTCGACGGCGTGCCGGTCCTGCGCGGTGTCGACCTCGCGGTGCGCGAGGGCGAGACGCTGGCGCTGCTCGGGCCCTCGGGGAGCGGCAAGAGCGTTCTGCTGAAGCACGCCATCGGCCTGCTCGAGCCCGACAGCGGCGACGTGGAGGTGGACGGCGTCTCCATCGCCCGCGCCTCGGACGCGGAGCTGCGGCGGGTGCGACGCATGGTCGGCTACGTCTTCCAGCACGCCGCGCTCTTCGATTCGCTGAGCGTGGCTGAGAACCTCTTCCTGGCGCAGGATGACGGCAGCTTCAGCCGCTCGCGGCGGGAGTGCCGGGGCGAGGCGATGGATCTGCTCCGGCGCGTGAACCTGGACCCCGGGGTGCTGGATCGGCTGCCGGCGGAGCTCTCGGGCGGGATGCGCAAACGGGTGGGTGTCGCCCGGGCCATCGCCAGCCGCCCCCGCTATCTTCTCTGGGACGAGCCGACCACCGGTCTGGATCCCGTGAACGCGGACACGGTGGACGCGCTCATCCTCGAGCTGGGGCGCGAGCTGGGCGTCACCAGCATCGTCGTGACGCACGACCTCGACACGGCCTTCGACGTGGGCGACCGCATTGCCCTGCTCTACGAGGGCCGGATCCGCGCCTGTGCCCGGCCGGCGGAGATCCTGGAGGACGACGACGCCATCGTGCGCCGCTTCGTCCGTCGTGTCCGCAACGCGGCGCCCGCGACCACCTGAGGAATATGGAGAACCGCAAGCGCAACATCAGCGCGCTCGGCCTGCTCGTTCTGGCCGCGAGCGTCGTCTTCATCTGGGGCTTCTACTACTTGCTGGGCACGCCCGTCCTGGGCGGCGGGACCCGCATCTACGTGGCGCTGCCGAACGGCGGCGGCCTCAAGCGCGGGGACCGCGTCTTCCTGCAGGGCGTGGACGTCGGCTCGGTGTCGGCGGTCAGGCTCGTGTCCAGCGGCCGCGTGGCCGCCGAGCTGAGGCTGGAGACGCCCCTGCAGCTCGCGGCGGACACCCGAGCCCAGGTGCGCGGCGACGTCTTCGGGGCGCACACCGTGGACCTGGCACCGGGTACCGCCCTGGTACGACTCACCGACGGCGATACCATCCGCGGTGGCGCCGCGCTCGCGCTCCCCGACATGGCCCTGGCCCTCGGCGACCGCGCCCGCGACGTGCTCGCCGGCGCCGATTCGCTGCTCTCGCCCGCCGCCGTCCGCAACCTGCACGCGACCGCCGAGGTCCTTCCGGCCAGCGCGATCGAGATGCGCGATGCCTTCGCCGAGATGCACCGCGCGGCCACGGCGCTGCGCCGGAGCGCGGAGACCGTGGAAGGCGCGAAGACCGGCCCCGCCCTTGCAAGCGCGCTGGCGGAAGTGGAGCGCAGCGCCCGCTCCATGACCGCCGCCGCCGGCACCATGGACCGTTCCCTCAACTCCCTTGCTTCCGTCCTCCAGAAGGTAGACAATGGTAACGGTACGCTCGGGCGGCTGGTGAACGACTCGACGCTGTACCGCGACCTCAGCGTCGCGGCACGCGAGGTCGGTGCCCTGGCGTCAGATGTCCGACAGCACCCCAGCAGGTACGTGAGCATCAAGGTATTCTGACTTCACCGCTCGGGGTTCGCCCCGACGGGCACGCACATTGCCGATGGACGACGGTCGATGACGAGCCGTCGCAGGCGGGAGTCGCCCCAGGGGCGGCTCCCGCCGCGCTTTCCAGGCGGGACGCAGCACTCCGGAGGTCCGATGCGTTTTCAGTCGAGCCACGAGCGGTCGTTGCACCGGGACGTCGCGACGATATGCCGCCTCAGCGCCGAGGGCACGCACTGGCGTGTCCGCGTCGAATCGTCCAGGGCAGACGACGGTGAGGTCTCGGGCCGCTTCCTCTTCGAGCCGGATGGCCACGTGCTGGGGCTGGCCACCCGCGCCAGCGGGCCCACGCTGCGGGCGCGGGACGCGGAGGAAGTGTTCTCCGCCGCCCACGACCTGCCCGAGGAACGCCTGCGCGAGCTGCTCCATTCGCTGAGTTGAACTCGTTCCACTTCAACATCTTGGAAGGTCCCATGCCCGGGTGCGAGCGCCCGCGCACGGGATCACTTCTTGCTCTCGGATCGCCGGCGGAGCAGGGCGGCAGCGGCGGGAAGGGGTCTGGAGAGGCCATGCCTTCGCAGGTCCTGGTACTCACACCGGCGGCGATGAGACGCTTCTGCCAGGGAGGCGCGCGATGATCGGGGCGGGCCTGGCGATCATCCTGCTGAGCTTCGCCCTCGTCGGGTTCGCTGGAGCCGGTGCGGCCCTGGCCGCGGCGCGCTGCCGTTGGCTGGAGCAGGGAGACCGGGACATCGGGATGTGGGGGCTGGCCGTGATGCTGGCCGTCTTCGGCGCGCTGTGCACGTCGGTTGCGACCGGCCTCTCGGGCGTGTGCGCCTTCGGCCTGGTGGCGGCGTGGGCGAGCTACATCTTCATGGCGGAGCACCTCGGCATGTTCCGGATCGACGCCCGGCCGGTCGCCGGCGTGCCGCGACCCGAGGCCGGCCCGCGCTCGCTCAAGTAGGCGTCGCGGGCTCAGCCTTCGTCGTCCTCGGAGATCCACTGCCCGGTGGCGCGCAGCGCGACCATTCGGTCCAGGAGCGGCACCAGCAGCTCGGCTTCGAGCGCCGCCGCCAGCTCGCAGCCGGCGGGCGCGGTAGCCACGAGCGGCGGGGGCACCGGCGGGGTCTCCTGGCCGCGCCCGCCATCGCGGGGGTAGGCGGCCGCGGCCCATTTCAGCGCCCGGGTAGCGCCCCGCGGAACCAGCCCCGTCCGGACGAACCGCCTCTCGAACCTGCGCAGCGTGCCGCGGCGGCGGTGGCGCGTATCTCCAGTCAGCAGCAAGGCCGCGCTCGCCAGGCGGGCGATGTCGTCCCGTGCGCGGGCGGCGGCATCGGCCCAGCGCCCCTCCTGCAGCGCCTGGCGCGCCTCGGCGCCGCCATTGTCCACCCAGGTGAGCAGCCGCTCGGCGCAGAAGACCGCATCGGCGGGCGTGAAGGGCGCACGCAGCGGCGACGCCCCCGGCGGCCAGACCGTGATCGCGTCGGCAAGCGCGTCCACGAGCATGGGTGTGCGGCGTCCGGCCCGCAGGTCGTCGGCACACACGGTCCACGTCTGCAGCCGGACTCCCGCCTTCCGGCCGATCGAGCGGCCGAGCCGTTCGTTCACCTCCCCGGCACGGGTGCGCTCCGCCGGGCCGACCCGGCACAGTAGCAGCACGTCCACATCGGAGCTGGCGGCGAAATCTCCCCGCGCCCTGGACCCGAACAGCGCCGCCCGGAGCAACGGCGGCCAGTCCGCTCTCCGGACCCCACGGACCAGCTCGCGCATGGCCGAGTGCTCGCTGGCCGAGAGGTGCGCACGCCTGCGGCTCACTGCGCCTCGGGGAAGAGGAGGGAGGCATCCAGGCGCGGGTCCTCGCCGACGGCCCGTGCCGCGCCCAGCCGCGCCGCGGTAGCCGCCGCCGCCCGGTGCACTTCGGTCGGATCGGACCAGGGGTGCAGGTCCTGCAGCGCTTCCGCCGTCAGGCGCGGCACGCGGACCGCACGCGCGCGGGTGTCCAGGCGCGCGTAGCCGATCGGCAGCAGGAAGCTGCGACCCGCGTCCCCCGGCAGGCGGCAGACCAGGTAGCGCACCTTCATGGCGCGGGTGTCCACCAGCAGCTCGGAGATCCGCCCCAGGGGTATGTCCGCGGCGCCGACCAGATCCCACCCCCGCGGGTCCGGCTCGCCGGATGCGACCTTCAGCTCCGGGAGCAGTTCGAGGGGCGCCACGTCGCCTTCCGGCTCCGGCGGGGGCGGCAGCGCCGGCTCCCGGAGCAGCACCGCCGTGTAGGCGGCCAGGAGCGCCTCTTCGGCGTCGTCGTCCAGCACGGCAGCGGGGTCGTAGGCGGGCAGGAGAGGGATCTGGTCGGCGGCGAGCCCCGGCAGCCGGATCTGCGCGCCCTCCCGGTCCGCCCGGGCCTGCCCGCCCGGCAGCAGCACCCGGCGACCGTCGCCCACCCCCAGCACCAGCCAGCGGAGAAGCCCCGCCTCCGACACCAGGAAGCCTTCCACCGTCGCGGCGACGCGGTCGTCCACCAGCGTGCGCACGGGCCAGCCGCGTATGTCGTGCACGCCCCCCGCCAACGCACCGGTATCGGGCCCCCCCGTCGCGAGCGTCATCCGCCTCCCCTCACAGCCGTGACTTCCCGGAAAGCAAAGTCGGGGAGGCAAGACACGTTCCAGCGACGCTTGTGCAACGTCCCCTGGTCCCGCCAATTAGGGCCATGATCCTCGTCGCCCCGACCTCGTTCAAGGGCACCATCGGCGCGGCTGAGGCTGCCTCCGCCCTGGCCGCGGGCGTGCGGGCCGGCTGCCCCGAGCGGGACGTGGTCCAGCTGCCGCTCTCCGACGGCGGCCCCGGCCTGCTCGATGCGCTGCACCACCGGGCGCGGGCGCAGCTGCGCTTCCCCTTGCGCGGTCCCCTGGGCGAGCCGACGACCGGGCGCGCTCTCCTGCTCGACGGCCTGGCCCTGGTCGAGAGTGCCGACGCCTGCGGTCTCCACCTCGTGCCGCCCGACCGCCGCGATCCGCTTCGGACGACGACGTCCGGCGTGGGCACCCTGCTCCTCGCCGCCGCCGCGGCCGAGGGCGTGGAAGGGATCGCCTGCGGCCTGGGCGGCTCGGCTACCGTCGACGGTGGCGCCGGGCTCGCCCGCGCCCTCGGGTTCCGCCTGCTGGACGCCAGGGGCGCGCCCATCCCCGACGGCGGCGGCGGTCTCGAGCGGCTCGCCCGCATCGAGCGCCCGGACGCCGCCCCGCGCCTCCCGCCCGTCGCCGGGCTCGTGGACGTGCGCAGCCCGCTGCTGGGGCCGGAGGGCGCCGCGCCCGTGTTCGGGCCTCAGAAGGGTGCGGATGCCGCCGGCGTCGCGCGCCTGGCCGCGGGGCTCGAGCGGCTGGCGGAGCGCATCCGGGCGGATCTCGGGCTGGACGTGTCCTCGCTCCCCGGCGGCGGGGCCGCCGGCGGGCTCGGCGCGGGGCTGGTTGCCTTCGCCGGGGCGGAGCTGCGCCCGGGCAGCGACTGGGTGCTGGACACGGTCGGCTTCGATGCGGCGCTGGCGCGGGCGCGGCTCGTGATCACGGGCGAGGGGTCGTACGACGGGCAGAGCGCGCTGGGCAAGATCACGGGCGTGGTGGTCCGCCGCGCCCGCGCCCGGGGCGTTCCGGTGCTCCTGCTCTGTGGCCTCATCCGCGTGCAGCTTCCCACCGGCGTGACCGGCATGGACGGCGGCGGGGAGCGCGTCACGCCGGCGCGCCTGGAGCGCATGGCGGCAGAAGGCTGCGCGCGGTTGCTCCCGGCCTGACCCCCCGGTAACTTTCGGCGCCCCGCCTCGTGGACGGACGCTTTCGACGGAGGGCGCTGCGGCGCCGCGCTTCCATGGCCAACGTCAACGACATGATGGACAAGCTGGTTTCCCTCGCCAAGCGGCGCGGGTTCGTCTTCCAGTCCTCGGAGATCTACGGCGGAACCGGCTCCGTGTGGGACTACGGCCCGCTGGGCGTGGAGCTCAAGCGCAACGTGCGGGATGCCTGGTGGCGCTCGATGGTGCACATGCGCGACGACATCGAGGGGCTGGATGCGGCCATCCTGATGCACCCGCGCGTCTGGGAGGCCAGCGGTCACATTGCCGGCTTCACCGACCCGCTGGTGGAGTGCAAGAACTGCCACCGCCGCTTCCGAGGCGACAACGCCGACATCCAGGGCGGGCAGTGCCCGGTTTGCGGCACCCGGGAGGCGTTCGGCGAGCCGCGCATGTTCAACCTGATGTTCAAGACGTTCATGGGCCCGGTGGAGGACACCTCGGCGGTGGTCTACCTGCGCCCCGAGACGGCGCAGGGCATCTACGTCAACTTCCAGAACGTGGTCACCTCCAGCCGCCAGCGCGTGCCCTTTGGCATTGCCCAGGTCGGGAAGGCGTTCCGAAACGAGATCACCCCGGGCAACTTCATCTTCCGCACGCGCGAGTTCGAGCAGATGGAAATGCAGTTCTTCGTCGAGCCGGGCAGCGACGACGAGTGGATGGAGTACTGGAAGGCCGCGCGGCGCCAGTGGCACGAGGAAGTGATGGGCATCCGCCCGGAGAAACTGCGCTTCCACGAGCACGGCGCCGACGAGCTGGCGCACTACGCCAAGCGCGCCTTCGACGTGGAGTACGAATTCCCCTTCGGCTGGCAGGAGTTCGAGGGCATCCACAACCGCACCGACTTCGACCTCAAGCGCCACCAGGAGTACTCCGGCAAGAAGCTGGAGTACGTCGATCCGACCGACACCAACAAGCGCTACATCCCCTACATCATCGAGACCTCCGCAGGCCTCGACCGCACGCTGCTCGTCGTCCTCATGGACGCGTACCGCGAGGAGGAGGTCGAGGGAGAGCAGCGCGTGGTGCTCCGCTTCCACCCGCGCCTCGCGCCCCTCAAGGTCGCCATCTTCCCGCTGGTCAAGAAGGACGGCCTGCCCGAGACCGCGCGCCGCATCCACGACACCTTCAAGGCCGCCGGCATCAACTCCTTCTACGACGACAGCGGCTCCATCGGCCGCCGCTACCGCCGCCAGGACGAGGCCGGCACGCCCTTCTGCATCACCGTGGATGGCCAGACCGCCGAAGATGGCACCGTCACCATGCGTGACCGCGACACGCTGCAGCAGGTGCGGATCTCGGCCGACGCCGTCGTCGCGTACATCCAGGAGCGCGTGCGCTAGGACGGGAACGACATTTCACCGCAGAGCCACGGAGCACACGGAGCCGGCGAACCGCCCGATCGCGGGCGGCAGCCGGCTCTGTTCTGTTGTGGTTAAACAAAAAGGATCCGTGCTCCGCCGGATCTCCGTGTCCTCTGTGCCTCTGTGGTGAAACAACGCCGTTCCTACTCGTCGGGCACGCGTCCCAGCCCGTACTTGCGGATCTTGCGCAGGATCGTCGGTCGGGAGAGGCCGAGCATCTTGGCGGCGAGGGAGTGGTTGTGGCGTGCGAGCTTGAGCGTGGCGGCGATCAGCTGGCGTTCGGCGTCGTCCAGGGTGAGGCCCTCCGGCGGGACGACGATGGCGGCGGCGGCGTGGATCGAGTCGCCGGCGGTGAGGGCGGGGGCGACGGAGCGCTGCTGGATGATGATCTGATCGCTCTCGATGACGTCGCCTTCGGCCAGGATGATCGCGCGCTCAATGGTGTTCTTCAGCTCGCGAACGTTGCCCGGCCACGAATAAGCCCGGAGCGCTGAAAGCGCGCCGGCCGAGAACTCCCTGGGCGACATGCCACGCTCCCGGCACAGCGATTCCAGGAAATGCCACGCGAGCATCTCGACGTCGTTGCCTCGCTCGCGCAGCGGCGGCAGCTCGATCCGGAAGACGTTCAGCCGATAGTAGAGGTCCTCGCGGAAGTCGCCACGCGCTACCGCCGTCGACAGGTCGCGGTTCGTGGCCGCGATGATCCGGCACCGGACCTCGTACTCGGCCAGCCCGCCCACCCGGCGCACACGCCGCTCCTCCAGCACCCGCAGCAGCTTGCTCTGCGTCCCGGGCGGCAGCTCGCTGATCTCGTCGAGGAACACCGTTCCCCGCCCGGCGAACTCGAGCAGCCCCCGCTTCTGCTGGTCGGCCCCCGTGAACGAACCCTTCTCGTGGCCGAACAACTCCGATTCCAGCAGGTTCTCCGGGATCGCGGCGCAGTTGATGGCGACGAAAGGCTCGCCCTCGTGCGGCCCCGCGTAGTGGACGCCCCGGGCGAACAGCTCCTTGCCCGTGCCCGTGTCCCCCTGGATCAGCACCGTCGTCGCGGTGTGCCGCGCCACCTTGCAGCCCAGCAGCACCGCCCGCTGCACGGAAACGCTGGTACCGATGGCGTTCCTGAACGCGCCGGTCGGATCGAAGGCGCGCCCGTCGTCCTTCACGGCGCCGAGTCCCGCCACCTCCCGTCCCGGCCGCGCACGCGTGCGCGCCCGCACCGTCTCCGCGAGGGACGAGGCGTGGGGGTCCGTCGGCTCCGACAGGGCTGTCCGCAAAGGCACGCTCCGAGCGCTCGACTGTCCGTGGGAGGGGATGCGAGAGCATCCTCCTTCACCTCCGACGGCGAGCGGGTTTTTTCCGGGTACCGGTAATTGTATCCCCGACTAGGGGCTGGATCAAGGGATAATTCTTATCCGTCGCATTCGCGCGGGAGCGGAAACAGCGGGGGGAGAGCGCCTAGTTCGTTTTTCGACAACAGCTTAAGAGGGCCGCAGCCGCCGCCGGTCAGCCGGCGGCGCTGGCTGTCTCGATGCCCAGTACGGCCGCCTTGAACAGGGTGTAGAGGTCGGGGTCGAGGCCCTGGCCCGCCAGGCCGTCCATGATTTTGAGGGCCTCGTCGTGGGAGAAGGCGGGCCGGTACGAACGCGTGGTGGTGAGAGCGTCGTAGACGTCGGAGATGCAGAGGATGCGGGCAGTGACGGGAATCGCCTCGCCCTTGAGCCCGTCGGGGTAGCCGCTGCCGTCCCAGCGCTCGTGGTGGTTGCGCACGATGGGGCGAATGTCGAAGGGGAACTTGAGCTCGCCGACGATCTGGTCGCCGACCGTGGTGTGACTCTTCATGACCACCCATTCGGCGTCGTCCAGCGGGCCGGGCTTGTTGAGGATGGTCTCCGGCACGGCGGTCTTGCCCACGTCGTGCAGGAAGGCGCCCATGCGGATCCAGACGATATCGCGGCCGGAGAAGCCGGCGGCCTCCGCCAGCAGGCAGGTGTAGTCGGCGACGCGGCCGCAGTGGCCGGCGGTGTAGTTGTCCTTGGCTTCGATCGACTCGCCCCAGGCCCGCACGACCTGGAGATAGGTCTCCTGCAGGCGGTCGAGACGCTGCTCGATGTCGGCCACCTGGCGGGAGGCGCGCAGCTCGTTGAAGAGGCGCTGGGCGCGGTTGAGCGCCTGCAGCACGTCGCGGTTGCGCCCCTCGTTCAGGTAGACCAGGGCG
>JADGQX010000190.1 GCA_017881445.1 Gemmatimonadota bacterium
GGCCCGCTGCCGGCGGTGGCGTGCGTCTCCAGCTCGCCCACGTCCAGCAGGAAGCGGATCGGCCGCCGGGGCGAGGCCGCGTAGCGCCCCGTCAGCCATTCGTAGGGCGCTCCGTTCGACCCCTCGTTGCCGCGCCAGAAGGCGCCGCTCTGCGAGAGCACGTTGCCGAAGATGTCCGGGCGCAGCAGGGCGGCGTGGGCCGAGGCCAGCCCGCCGGCGCTGGTGCCGGTGATCACGGTGCGGCCGGGGTCCGTGGTCACGCCCCAGCGGGCCCGGACCCAGGGCAGCAGCTCGGCGGTCAGGAAGCGGGCGAAGCGGGCGTGATTGGCCAGGTCCGCCAGTCGGACCGCGCCCGTGGAGTCGTCCACCAGCACGGCGACGAAGGGCGGCGCCTTCCCCGCCGCCAGAAGCGTGTCCAGCATCAGCGGCAGGGGGATTATGTCGAGGTAGTCGGCGCCGTCGAAGGCGAGCAGAAGCGGATAAGCGCGGCCCGGCGCATAGCCCGGCGGGGTGTAGACCAGGATCCGGCGCTCGGTCCCGAGCAGCTTGCTGCGGATCGTGTAGTCGCGCACCAACCCCGCCGGCACGGACGGCCGCGGGTCGATCGTGCGGAACACGTGTGTGCCCCCGGTCGCGTCCTGCTGTGCGCGCGCGGCGCCCGCCGTCAGTGCCAGCAGCAGCAGCGCCACCGCCCGGCCACGCTTGACCCACCCCATGTTCCACCTCCGCCTGGTTTCCGCGGTCCGCCGGAGGATGCGGCGGGTCGACGCTGGAGCCAAGGGCGCCGGGTTCGGCTACCCCGCCGCGCCCGTCGCCCCGACGATGTCGAAGGCGGCCACGCTCTCGGCGAAGGTGGCGGCGTACACGCGTCCCGGCGCCGCTGCGGGCGTGGAGACGAAGAGGCCGGGAGGGAACCGGTGGGACCCGAGGATGGCCCCGTCGCCCGTGCGGAGCAGCCAGAGCCGGCCATCGACCGAGCCGATGGCGAGCGTGCCGGCCGCGAGGGCGGGTGACGACTCGTAGATCTCGGCGCCCGTGGGCGTCGCCCAGATCCGCTCGCCCGTCTCCGCCGAGAGACAGTGCACGACGCCGCCGAGGCCGGGAATGTAGATGCGCCCATCGACGATCGTGGGCGAGCCGTAACCGAGCTTCTCGCCGGGAACGGAGTGCGTCCAGAGCCGCGCACCCGTGGCCGCGTCCAGCGCGTGCAACACGTTGTCGTTGGAGGGGACGTAGAGACGGCCGCCGGCCAGCGCCGGCGCCCCGATGGCCGCCGAGTAATAGAAGCCCTTCTGCGTGGCGCGGTAGCGCCAGGCCTCGGCGCCGGTGGCGGCATCCAGCGCGTAGACGTGCATGTCCCAGGCGCCGATGAAGACGCGCTTCCCGTCCGTGGCAGCGGGACTCTGGGCGAACGCCGATGGGCCCGGCGGCAGCGCCCAGCGCCAGTGGACGGCGCCGTCGCCCACGCCGAGGCCGTACACGCTGCCGTCGCCGGAGGCGATGGCCGCGACCCCGCCGGCCATGGCCGCCGAGCCGTATACCGGTCCGCCCGTCCGCACCTTCCAGCGCACCCGTCCGCTCGCGCGCTCGAGGCCGTAGGCGTGCCCGTCCGCGCTGCCCACGACCAGCAGCCCGTCCGCGACCACGGGGCTGGAGAAGCAGTAGCCGCCCGTGCGCGCCTGCCAGAGGGGCTGGCCGTCGGCGGCGGCGAACGCCGCGACCCCACCGTCCATCCCGCTCACGAACAGCGTGCCGTCGTCCAGCAGCAGGCGCGACATGACGCCGCCGCCCAGCGGCCGGGTCCAGGCCGGGCGCAGCGGTCCCGCGTCCGGCTGGCCCACCGCGACCGGCGGCGCGGCGGGTGCCGCGGCCGGGGCCGCCACCACCGCTGCGCCCGGGAACGGGCGCGGGCGCGGGGCGAGCTTCGTGGCGGCGAACTGCACGGGCGCGCCACCCTGCGCGGGCCGGCGCAGCAGCCGCACCTCGCCCGCGGCGGGATCCACGAGCACGTGCTGGAAGGAGCCCTGGTAGAGCCCCAGACCCATGGTGGCGATGGCGCCGTTCCAGTCCCAGAGCAGGTCGGAGTGGCCGTGCCCGGTGAAGACAACCTTCACGTTATAGGGCGCCAGCACCTCGGCCAGCGCGTCCTGGTCGTCCACGCCCCCGCCGCGGCCCACCGGGTGGTGCAGGAAGACGAAGAGCGGAGCGTCACGGCCGAAGCGCTCCAGCTCGGCCTCCGCCCAGCGCCGCTCGGGCCCGCCAATGTGCCCCCAGTGCGAGAGCGGCACCGTGCTGTCCAGCAGGAGGAAGCCGCAGCCGCGGTGGCTGAAGAGCTGCCGGGGCGGTCCCACCCGCTCGGCGAAGATCTGCAGCCCCCGCGGCGACCAGCGCACCTCGTGGTTGCCGGGGACAACGCGCACCTTGAAGGGCAGGCCGGCGAAGGCCCTGGCCGCCTCGTCGAATTCGGGCGCCCAGCCGCGCTCGGTCAGGTCGCCAATGTCCACGGCCAGCTCCGGGCGCAGCGCCGCCATCTCCAGCAGCAGCGCGCGGTTCTTCTCGTAGTTGCCCGGAATGCCGAAATGGGTGTCGCTGAAGACGGCGAAGGACCAGGCGCCCCTGGCGCCGAACCGCATTCCGCGCGGCGTGATGGCCGTGACCAGCCCCAGCCGGAGCAGGTCCCGCCGCGTCAGCACGGCGCTCCACATGGTCATGGGTGATCCTGTCGACTCTTAGTGGTGGTGATCTCGACCAGCGTGATGCCCCTGTTGGCGCGATCGAGGTCGTCGTCCTGACGCAGCTCCGGGTAGGCGTCCAGCAGCGCCCGGGCGGTGGCGTCGAAGATGCTCCACGCCTCGCCCGCCACGGTACGGCCGATCCTGCCGCTGGCCTGCAGGTCGGCCAGTGTCACCCTGAGCGCGCGCCGCAGCTTGCCGCCCACGCCGCTCGAGCCGTAGCCGTGGATCAGCTTCAGCACGCGCACCCCCCCGCGGCGTGCGACCTCCAGCTCGGAGGCGAGGCGCCGGCGGGCCTCATCCACCGAGGGCATGCCCTCCTTGATGCGGACCTCGGCGACTCTGGACGTCATGGCGTCGCGCCGGGCCCCTGCCCGCGCCGTCCGGCCTCTAGCTTCAATGCCTGCCCCACTACCTGGAGAGCGGAATCGGCCGGGGCGCACGGATCCGGCCGCGGCCAACCTTCGCCCCGGCGGCATGCGGGATCCGCCGGTTGCGTCGAACGGTTGAAAGATCGCTCGCTCCGAGCAAGATTGCACGTTCCGGCTCCGGTCGCCCCCGGAACGGAGCACGCCGAGCAGCTCCCCTGCCTCCAGGTCGCGGATGAAGACGCCGGCCGCCCTTGCGTTTCAGAACGTGGCGCGGAAACGCGCGGTTCCATGGATCGTGCTGACCGTCGCGCTTTCGACGACGGGGTGGGCCACGTTCTTCGTTGCCCGCAGCGAGCGCGCCTTCATGGACGCCCGCTTCCAGAACGCCACCGAGTCCGCGGCCGACCGCATCGCCGGGCGGCTCGAGCTCTACGAAGCGGCGCTCCGGGGCCTGGCCTCGCTCTTCGCCGCCTCCGAGTACGTGACCCGCGACGAGTTCAGGACCTACGCCGAGCGGCTCGACCTGCCCGGTACCTATCCGGGCATCCAGGGCATCGGCTGGGCCGAGCGCATTCTCGCGGATCCGGCGGGGTCGCGCGACGTCACCCGCATCCGCTACCTCGAGCCGCAGGATGCGCGCAACCAGGCCGCGCTGGGCTACGACATGTTCTCCGAGCCCACGCGCCGACGCGCCATGGCACGGGCACGCGATTCCGGGGACGCGGCGCTGTCGGGAAAGGTCACGCTGCTCCAGGAGATCTTCGACCAGAAGCAGCCCGGTTTCCTGCTCTACGTGCCCGTCTACACCGGCAACCTGGACCCGGGCAGTGTGGCCCGGCGGCGGGCTACGCTGCGCGGCTACGTCTACGCGCCCTTCCGTGCCCAGGACCTCTTCGCCGGCATCTTCGGCTCAGAGCGGCGGCCGGGTGTGAGCTTCCGCGTCTACGACGGCACGGCCGCCCGTCCGGAGGCGCTCCTGCACGTCAGCCCACACACGCTCGGCTACCCCCACCGGCACAGCGCGGTGCGCGTTCTCCTGATCGCCGGACGACCCTGGACCGTCATCTTCGACGCGGAGCCGACGCTGGTCCTGCCCGCGCGCTTCCCGTACGTCCCCGTGACCGCGGCGGCCGGAATCGCCCTCTCTCTCCTCCTCTTCTTCCTGGCGCTTCACCTGGAGCGCTCCAGGCGGGACGCGGAACGGGCGAACCTGGCCAAGGCCCGGTTCCTGGCGAACATGAGCCACGAGCTCCGGACTCCGCTGAACGCCATCTGCGGCTACGTCGACCTGTTGCAGGCGGGGATCTACGGCCCGGTGGGGGAGGAGCAGGCCAACGCCTACGAGCGTATCAAGGTGGCGAGCGCCCACCTGCTGCGCCTCATCGAGGACGTGCTCACCTTCGCCCGCCTCGAGGCCGGCCGCACCAGCTACACCGTCCGGCCACTCGCTCTCGCCGACGCACTGGACAGGGCCGAGGCGCTCATCCTGCCCCAGGCCGCCGCCGCCGGGCTGCACTACCGTCGCGCCGACGATCCGCACGGCGATCCCTGGATCGCCGTGGTCGCCGACCCGGACAAGCTGCAGCAGGTCCTGCTCAACCTGCTCTCCAACGCCGTGAAGTTCACGCCCCCGGGCGGTGAGATCGTGGTTTCGACCGCGCGCCACCTGCACCACGTCGACATCTCCATCGAGGATTCCGGCATCGGCATCTCGAAGGAGGAGATGGATGTGCTCTTCGCGCCCTTCGTGCAGATCGACGGCGCACTGACCCGCAAGCACCAGGGCGCGGGATTGGGTCTGGCCATCAGCCGGGAGCTGGCCCGCGGCATGGGCGGGGAGATCACGGCATCCAGCACGCCCGGCATCGGCAGCGTCTTCCGCCTGGTGCTCCCGCGGGCGGTCCCGACGGGTACCGGCACGGACCGCGTCTCCCCTGGCAAGGCGGAGCCGGCAGCGATCTGAGCGGGTGCGCGCGGACAACCGCTGGCAGGGGCGTCAGTTGTGCCAGCCGAGACCGAGCCCCGCCGGCGGCACGACGCCTACGCGCACACCACCCTGCCGCAGCACCTGCAGGAAAAGTCCCGGTGAACCGACTGCGGGCAGCCGCAGCACGCCGGGATAGAGGTTGACCGCCAGCGTGGCGTCGCTGCCGTACTCATCGACCTCCCGCCCGGCCATGTGCCGCACCGAGGCCAGCAGCGCGCCGAGGAAGATCCGCCCACGGGACGCATGTCCACCGTCTTCGTGCCCGTGCTCGCATCCAGCAGCCGCACGTGCACCGCGTCCCCACCGGCCGCCACGGAGAGCGAGTAGCCGTCGGGCAGGTCGCGGCTGACGCCGACCAGCATCTCCGCGCCGCAGCCGTAGAGGAGCCGCCACCGATCGGTCCAGGGCAGCGGCCCCACGCAACACATACTCCTGCGCCGTGTTTTCCAGCGTCTGGCCCGGAACGGTCCACGCGGCTTGGCCCGGCCAGTTGGTGAGCTGCAGCGTCGGGCTGAAGAACCGGCGCACCGTGGCTGAGCGGAAGAGCAGGAACCCGGCGGGATCGAAGATGAGCAGATCGGTGAGAGCGTCCTCCGAGTAATGCTGGCTCGCCTCTTCGTTCCCACGGCCTCGTTCATCAGGTGGGAGGCCGTCATGGTCAGAAACGAGAGCGCCGTCGCGTGGGATGCACCGTGCTGCTCGAACCACTCCGTCATGCGGGCGGACACCATGCCGCTGCCCACCAGGTGGAAGGAGTAGTTCGGCACCCAGGCGCCGCCACCGTCCGCCTTGCCGAAGGTGAGCGGCAGGATCTCGTTGCGCAGCGCCCGCCCCCAGCCGTAGCGGCCGTACGTGCGATCCGGTCGCAGGAAGGAACGGGCTATGTTCTCGAAGCCGTCCCCGTAGTAGCGGGCGCGCAGCACGACGCGGCGGTCCGCGCCGTCCATGCGCAGCATGTCGAAGCCTTCGTTCAGGATCTGCGTGAGCGGATTGAACTGCGCTTCCGAGCCGTAGGGCAGGCGGTGGTAGAACTGGTGCGGTGCGGTATCGGCGGCGGCCTGCGCCTGCGCCGGGGGGCGCGGCACCGGCAGCTGCGGACCGGTCGTGGCACAGGCCGCGCTCAGGCTGAAGCAGGCAGTGAGAAGGTGCGCCCGCCAGCGCAGCATGGGTACGTAGTGATTGGACATGCCGCCAACCCTGCAACCAGGGTTTCGCCGCTGTGCGGCCATCGTCAACCGGCCCGGGCACCGCCGCGGCCTGGTTAGAGGGGGAGCCCGATCGTTCTCGCAATCTGGCCAATTCGTCTCCTCTTCCCGACATGGCCAAACCGCCGCGCAGCTCTAACGGAGCGGTCGCTCGAGCACCGCGATCCGCCCGTCGGCCTGCGCCACCAGCACTTCCTCTGGCCTTTCGACCATGCGGTCGTCTTCGCGCAGATCTGACCGGCGCCGGGGCTGGCGGGACGGTAGATCGCGAGGAGGTTCGCGGGAGCAGTCGGGGCGGCGTCGCGTGCGACGCCGCCCCTTCGTTGGTCACCGGCTCAGAACGCGCCCGCCCCGCTGGGCGAGCCGTTGCCGGTGGGGCCGTCGTACCCGCTCACGCCGGTGCAGAGGTAGGACCCGCCGCAGCTGCCGTTGCTGCCCGAGACGATGTCGTGCAGCGACGACAGGTGCGAGTACGGATCGGAGCCGTAGGTCAGGCTGCTCGCGTTGCCCGCCAGCGCGTAAACGCTCGCGATGATCGGCGAGGCGACGCTCGTGCCGCCGAACACCATCCAACCGGACGAGCCGCGATAGGCGTAGGAGTCGTAGACGGCGACGCCGGTGTTCGGATTGGCCACCGCGGCCACATCCGCCACGGTCCGGCGCGAGCAGCCCGCGTCCGCCTGCCACGTCGGCTTGGCGATGTATGCGCTGCAGCCGCTGCCCGCGCCGCTCCAGACTGTCTCGGCGAAGCCGGTGCCGCTGCGGCTGAGCGTCGTCCCGCCGACGGCGGTCACGTACTGCGACGCCGCGGGGAACTCCACGCCGTAGCCGGCGTCGCCCGAGCTGACGGTGACGGCCACGCCGGGGTGGTTGTAGTGGGACTGGTCGGTCACCTCGCTCGAGTACTCGCTGCCCCCGTAGGAGTTCGAGATCGCGTTCGCGCCCAGCCTGGCCGCCTCGTCCACGGCGGCCGCGAGATTCGCGAACGAGTTCGAGCTGGCCTCGACGAGGAGGATCCTGCAGTTCGGGCAGATGGCGCTGGCCATGTCCAGGTCGAGCGAAATCTCCTGCGACCAGCTGGCATTCGCCTTCGGATAGCTGGTGCCGCCGCTCTGGTTCACCTTTCTGAAGCAGCCGTTCGCGGTCGTGCAAGCGGGCAGGCCGTAGTGGCTACGGTAGACGCCGAGGTCGCTCTCCGCCTTCGGATCGTCGTAGGCGTCCACAATGGCGATCGTCTGACCCGCGCCCTGGCTTGCCGCCGCCTGCGCGAGGCCGTACGCGGCCTGCAGATCGGAGGGCCCGTAGCCGGACGGCGACGTCGTCGCATACGGATTCCCCGCGGCGTCCACGAGGACCAGGGAATGACAGCGAGCGCTCCCGGCGGGCACGCCCGGACAGACGGGGGCGTGGGCGAGACGCATCGTCTGCCCTATGCCGCTGGCGTCGGCGCGCGGAGCGGTCGGGCCGCTCGCGGCGGGGGAAGCGGGTGCGCCGGAATCGGCGCAGGCGGCGAGGGCGGACGCGAGTAGCCCCGCGACCAGGATACGGCCGTAGCGAACCATAGACGGAACCTCCGCAGGAAGGCTATTGCCGGGATGCGGCCCGGCACGTTTCCCCGACGTGGGGGAAGCTCTGTTGTGCGGTCGTGATGAGCCGAGCGAATGAGGGGGAGGCCGTGGGGGCCAGATGCTCGGCTAGCGAATGATAGAGAGCGGACTGGCTCCAGCGCAACCTGCTGCTCGGCGCCGGAGCCCTCACGTCCGCCGGGAGGCAGCGCTAGCGGGGCGGTCGCTCGAGCACGGCGATCCGCCCGTCGGCCTGCGCCACGAGCAGTTGTCGGCCGTTCGAGGCGAGGCCCACCGGCCTCGTGATCCCGGGCACGGCGTACGCCGCCGTCACGCTCCTCGATTGCAGGTCGATGACGAGCAGCGTGGAGTAGGCGGCGCTGATGGCGTAGAGCAGACCGTCGGCCACCGTGGCACCCGTCACCATGTATTCCCCCGGGCCGCGGCCCGGGCCGCTGGGCACCAGACCGGGCCCGAGGCGAGGCAGGAACTCCGAGGAAAGCAGGAAATCCGCGCGCTCGAAGCGCGACACCACGAGCTGCGGGTGCCGTGGCGACGGCGCGCTTACCGTGATCAGCTCATCGGCCGCCGGATCATAGGCGAGAGCCAGCGTATACATCTGCCGCGCGCGTATCGTGGCGAAGCGCCCCCGGACCAGCTCGGTCATGGTACCGTCGCCGTCCACGAAATGACGCCACTCGCGCCCGGGATCCGCCCTGGAATCCGGACGGAGCAGCACGTAGCTCTTGTTGCTGGACAGGACGGCGAGCGTGTCGGCGCCCAGGAAGGCAGCGCCCGCGAGCGGCGTGAGATCGATGCTGAAGCCGGGATCCAGGACCACACGGTGCAGCACGCGCGCCAACGTGCTGTCGAGCACGTAGACGCCGAACCGGTCGGTCACCGCCAGCACCTGGCCCTGCCCGTCCGAGGCTGGAGCGGTGACCGGAGCGGTTGCCAGGTCGGTGAGGACTCCGTTCAGCGGCGCGCTGATCCGCTCCCAGCGCCGGACCGGCAGTGCGGGCAGGCCCGCCAGCGGGCCGTGGGCCGGGTCCGGATCGGCGGCGGACGGGTCCGGCTCCGGGATGGTCCACGCTCCGCGCCACGAAACGGGCCCGTCCAGCTCCTCCATCGACCACACCCAGTGCCGCGGGTTCAGCGAAAGCCGGACCGGGTCACCCTGCCCGAAGAAGGGCGGCGGCCCG
>JADGQX010000191.1 GCA_017881445.1 Gemmatimonadota bacterium
TCCTCTGGCTGGCGCCGGGCACGGGCCGCGACAGCCGCCCGCGCTGGTCGCCCGATGGCGCGCACCTGGCCTTCGTGCGCTCGCCCGGCAGCGGCGGCGCGCCCGAGACCGTGCTGGAGCAGCACCCGCGCCCGTGGTCGATCTGGACGGCCGATGCCGCCAGCGGGGAGGGCCGCCGCGTCTGGCAGAGCCCGGCCACGCTGCGGGGCTCGATGCCCAGCAGCGACGGCGGGCCGAACCTCGAGTGGGGCGCCGGCGACCGGCTGGTGTTCCTGGCGGACCTGGACGGCTGGGCGCACCTCTACTCGATCGCCGCCACGGGCGGCGAACCGGTGCTGCTTACGCCGGACCCCGGGATGGCGGAGCACATCGCCATCTCGCCCGACCACCGCTTCCTGGTCTTCGCCGGCAACATGGGGAAGGGCAGGGACGACCTCGAGCGGCGCCACGTCTTCCGCGTGGCCGTGGACCGTACCGGCGTCACGGACCTCACTCCCGGCGCAGGCCTCGCCTGGTCGCCCGTGGTCACCGCCGACAACCGCGGCATCGCCCTGATCGCCGCCGGGGCGCAGGCCCCGCCGCTGCCCGCCGTCGTGCCCGCGCAGGGCGGGAAGCCCACGACCATCGGGGCCGAGCTGGTGCCCGCGGACTTCCCCGTCGCCGGCATGGTCACGCCCAGGGCGGTGGTCTTCCGCGCCGCCGACGGCATGGAGGTGCACGCCGACCTCTTCGACGCCGGCCGGGGCGGACGGGGCGACCGCGCCCGGCCCGCCATCGTCTTCGTCCACGGCGGGCCGCCGCGCCAGATGCTGCTGGGCTGGCATTACAGCAGGTATTACTCGAATGCTTATGCCGTGAACCAGTACCTGGCCAGCCGCGGTTACGTGGTCCTGGCCGTCAACTACCGCCTGGGCATCGGCTACGGCCGCGAGTTCCACCACCCGGAGCACGCCGGTCCCTGGGGCGCCTCCGAGTACCTGGACGTGAAGGCGGGCGGCGAGTACCTGCGCGCGCTGCCCGGCGTCGATCCGAAGCGCATCGGCATCTGGGGCGGGTCCTACGGCGGCTTCCTGGTCGCCATGGCGCTGGCGCGCAACTCCGACATCTTCGCCGCCGGCGTGGACCTGCACGGCGTCCACGACTGGACCGCCGACAACGGCCGCGGCCTGGTCGGCGACCGCATCGAGAAGCCCGCCGACTACGACCAGGCCCGCGAGGTGGCGTGGAAATCCTCCCCGGTAGCCGACGTCGCCACCTGGAAGTCACCCGTGCTCCTCATCCAGGGCGACGACGACCGCAACGTTCGCTTCCACCAGACGGTCGATCTCGCCCGCCGGCTGGAAAAGCAGGGCGTGCCCTTCGAGGAGATGGTCATCCCCGACGAGATCCACGATTTCCTGCGGCACGCGTCGTGGCTCAAGGCCGATTCCGCCACGGTGGCGTTCTTCGACCGGGTGTTGGGAGCGGGGGAGCGGGCCGCGCGCTGAGGGGCGGCAGGCGGCCCGGCTCGGGCGCCTGGGCCCGTTGAGGAATCGTGGGGGCGGCGGGCGCCGGGCTTGACTCGGGGCCCGCCGCCCCCGAACCTTCCCGGGCCCACCTGGTTATCGCTTCGCGCACCCGTGAGGGCCCTGATGGACAGGAAGATGAACCGCCGCGACTTCGTGGTCGGCGGCGCCATGGCGGGTGTCGCGGCGACACTGCCCGGCTCGCTCCAGGCGCTGGAATTGGCGCCGCGGGGACCGGCCGTGATCGTCCGCTCCGCCGTGAAGCCGCTGGTGATCTCGGCGGCCAACGGCATGCGCTCCCGCGATGCGGCGGGCAAGTCGGCCGTTGAAAAGGCCTACGAGATGATCGTGGGCGGCAGCGACGTGCTGGACGCGCTCATCGCAGGCGTGAACATCATCGAGCTCGACCCCAAGGACACCAGTGTGGGCTACGGCGGCCTGCCCAACGCGGACGGCGTGGTGCAGCTCGACTCCAGCTGCATGCACGGACCGCTCAAGCGCGCCGGCGGGGTGGCCGCCATCGAGGGCGTCAAGACGCCCTCCCAGGTGGCGCGCGCCGTGATGAACGAGACCGACAACCACCTGCTCGTCGGCGCCGGCGCACAGGACTTTGCCCGCCGGCTGGGTTTCGAGATCCTCCCCGACCTCAACACCCCCGAGTCCCGCCGCCTCTGGCTCGAGTGGAAGCGCCGCACCGATTCCGAGCACTATCCCGATCCCAAGACCCGGGCCACGGTCGGCATGCAGGTGGGTCTCCAGATGGTGCGCGAGGGGCTCATCGAGGCCGAGCACTACTACGGCACCATCAATTGCGACGGCATCAACGCCCGCGGCGACATCTGCGGCGTCACCACCACCAGCGGCCTCGCCTTCAAGATCCCCGGCCGCACGGGCGACTCGCCCATCCTGGGCGCCGGCCTCTACGTGGACAACGACATCGGCGCCGCCGGCTCCACCGGCCGGGGCGAGGCCAACCTCTACAACCTGGCCTCGTTCCTCATCGTGGAGAACATGCGCCGCGGCATGACCCCCAAGGATGCCGGCCTGGACGCGCTCCGCCGCATCAAGGCCAACACCATCGAGAAGCGGCTCCTCAACTCCAGGGGCAACCCGAACTTCTACCTCAACTTCTACGCCCTGAACAAGCGCGGCGAGTACGCGGGCCTCTCCATGTATCCCGCCCGCTTCGCCGTCTGCGACGAGCGCGGCTCCCGCCTGGAGGACACCGTGCCGCTGCTCACGGGGAGCGCGACGGACTGACGGCGGCACGCTGACAGGCGCGCGCGAGCCCGGCGGCCAAACGGCTGCCGGGCTCGCTCCGTCTCGGGTACGGGGCGAGACCCGGCTCCCGCTAACGGCGTGGAATCAGAAGGTTTTCGTCGAATGTGGGCCGCATCGACGCGTGACCACTGTTGCCGCGGCCTCATATGAGATTATGGCGGCAATCGGACCTGCATCGTATTAATGGTCTCCAGGTCTTCGCCGGCGGTTTCACAGTCTGCATGTCCTGCGCAGACGGACGAGCGCCTTCACCGGATATCTTCATGGCCATGATGCGGTTGTGGGTCCCCGCGTTGCTGCTTGCTGCGGCGCCGGCGGTCGGGTCGGCGCAGGTTCCGGTCGGAGGCCGGCCGGCGACGCCGGCGTCCGTCGCGACCGGGGTGATCCGCGGGCAAGTGCGGACGGAGCAGGATCAGCCGGTCGCGGCGGCGTCGGTGACGGTGCGGAGCGCGCGCGATTCCGCGCTGATCACGGGAGCGCTCACGACCGCGGACGGTCGCTTCCGGCTGGTGGGACTGCAGCCGGGCCGGTACGTCGTGCGCGTGAGCCAGCTCGGCTACCGGCCGCAGCCCCTGCCCGCCGTGACCATCGCGCCGGAGGCCGCGCAGGTGGACGTGGGCGTCGTGCGCCTGCAATCGGCGCCGGTGGAGCTGAAAGGAATCGAGGTCAACGCGGCGCCGGCGCAGGTGGTGATGACCGCGGACCGGACGCTGTACCGGACGAAGGACATGCCGGTCGCCAGCACGGGGAAGGCGATCGACCTGCTGCGGGCGATCCCGGAGCTGGAGGTTGATGTGAACGGGAAGGTGACGATGCGAGGGAACGCCAGCGTCGCCATCCACCTGAACGACCGGCCGGCGCCGATGCGCGGCGAGGCTTTGACGACGTTCCTGCAGCAGCTCCCGGGCAACGCGATCGAGCGGGTCGAGGTGGTGCCGAACCCTTCCGCGAAGTACGACCCCGAGGGGATGGGCGGGATCCTGAACATCGTGCTGAAGAGCAACGTCGACCTGGGGCTGAGCGGAACGCTGACGGGAAGCGCGAGCAGCCGGGGTCAGACGGGGGTGAGCTCGCGGCTGGCCTACCAGAAGGGGCGGCTGACGTTCTTCGGGGGGGCGGGCGTCAACTACTACAACATGTCGAGGGCAAACCACGACCTGCGCGAGAACCTGCTGACGCAGCCGCTGACCTACCTCGATCTCACCACGGCCACGAGCCTGGGCTATACGTTCGCCATGGGGGACGGCACGCTGGAGTACAAGCTGGGGAAGAAGACGACCGGCTGGATCAGCCTGAACGGGTATCCCGTCACGTACGACAACAACGCCACGCTCGGGTACCTGTGGCTGGACTCGCTGCAGAGCCCAACGAGTCGGTCGCAGCGCGCGTCCGACAACGGCAACAGCGGCTGGAGCGCGAACGCGGTCATGGGGCTGCGGCGGCAGATGGTGCCGCAGCGACACGAATGGTCGCTGGAGCTGAGGCGCAACCAGCAGCACGGCGACGGCACGGGCCGGTTCCTGGACCAGCCGCTGACGCTCGAAGGCGACAGCGTGGAGCTGCCCGCTCTGACGGTGAACGAGGCGGGCACCGACTACCACGAGCTGGTGGGCCAGGCGGACTACACCCGGCCGCTGGGCGCGAAGGCCAGGATCGACATGGGCGTGCAGGGCACGCGCCGGCGGGAGGTCTCGGACAACGTGATGAACCTGTTCGCGCCGGGGGCGGTGCTCGCGCCGACGTCGTCGGCGCTGACGGGATACGGCATGGACGAGGACATCGGCTCGGCCTACGCCAACGCCTCGGTCCCGGTCCGCAAGCTCTCGCTGCAGGCGGGGATCCGGGGCGAGCGGGCGAGCACCGCCTTCCACGTGCGCCGAACGGGCCAGGAGTTCCCCAACGACTACACGAGCTTCTTCCCGAGCGGCAGCGCGCTCTACGACATGGGCAAGGGACGGCGCATTCGGCTGTCGTACGCCAAGCGCCTCGATCGCCCGTATGCGTACTACCTGAACCCGGACGTGCCCGTGACGGACCCGCTCAACAGGTATGCGGGCAACCCGACGCTAAAGCCCCGCTACACGCACTCGTTCAGCGCCGAAATCAACGTGACGAAGTCGGAGGTCACGTGGCGGCTGGCGCCGTACTTCCGCCGCACGGTGAACGACTGGGACAACCTGAAGACGGTGGACTCCGTGGGGGTCTCGACGGTCACCTGGGCGAACATCCGGACGACCAACACGCTCGGGAGCAGCCTCACGGCGTCGCTGCGCCAGACCGGGCGGCTGGGCGGAATGGTCAGCCTGAGCGTCTACAGCACGCGCTACGACGCGCCCGACCTCTCGGCGGCGTATGCCCAGCGCCACGTGTACGTTTCGGCCAACGCCAATACGTCCGTGAAGGTGAACAAGAGCCTGGACGCGCAGGTCATGGCCATGTTCTCGCCTCCGCGGGCCCTGCCGCAGGGACGCATCTCGTCCATGTTCTACAGCAACCTGGGACTGAAGCAGAAGTTCGGGACGAAGGGCTGGGCCAACATCACGGTCATGGACCCGCTCTCGCTCTACCACTACACCTTCACGACCAGCGACCGGACGCACGTGCAGAGCAGTAGCAGCAACATCCGCATGCGCTCGATCTCGCTGTCGATGACCTACAGCTTCGGCAAGCCGCCGCAGAGCGCCCGCAAGACCGGCGGCCAGGAGGAGCAGCAGCCCCAGCAACCGCAGCAGGATCGGCCGATTCGCTGAGCGGAGACTGCGAGGCAGGAACGGCGGGAACGAGAACGAGCCCGGGGGCGGCCCTCCGGGCTCGTTCCTTTGTTCTCTCGCCCTGGCCTTCGCCCCAGCCCTCGCCCTGCCGTTGCCGCCCTATTTCCACGCCTCCCCGGCCACCTGGACCCTGCCGCCGCTCGCGACGTAGACCTCGTCGAAGGGCGGCTGGGCCCAGGCCAGGGCGAAGACGTCTCCGCCCGCGCCGCCGCCGGCGGGCTTGAGCAGCGTCTGCGGTCCGGCGTAGCTAGGGAACTGGACGACGAAGGACTGGCCGCCCAGGGTGAGCTGGTCGCCGGTCCGCCCCTCGTACGCCTTGCGCGTCGCGGGCTGCACCGCCTGGTAGGCCCAGAACTGGACGGGGCGGGTCCGGGCGACCGAGAGCGGCACGTTGGCCGAGCCGCGCGCGCCCATGTCCTTGCAGGCGCCGAGTGCCAGAACCGCCGCTGCCATTCCCAGCCGAAGCGTCCGTCCCATGACGTCCCCTCCTCCGTCGCGTCGCCTGCCGACCCGCCCGCCGTGTTGACGGGCGGGGGCCCCTGCCGCCATCCTTGTGCCGCCGCCCGTGCGCCCGGGATCGGGCGGGCCCCAAGATACTCAGGAGACCTGGATGCGGATAGCTCTCGACCCCGTTCCGATCGTGCTCGGCATATACGCCCACGTCGGCGAGCTGCTCACGCGCGCCGCCGAGAAGCGGGAAGGTGGCGACGCCGCCTCCCTCTCCCAGCGCTTCGCCCGCCAGCGCGGCAGCAACGGCGACCGCGAGGTGCAGCGACTGGTACGCGCGCTGCACGCCGATGTCAAGGCGGCGGACAAGCTGCTCAAGAAGACGGGCGACGTCTGGAAGATCTCCCAGGAGACGGACCTCGTGGAGCTGGTGGTCGAGCCCCGCGGCACCGAGGGCGGCCCCAAGGTCTACGTCCTGCTGCAGCTGGGCCAGATCAAAGGCGTCCTGACCTCCATTGCCGAAGCCGCCAGGGCCGCGGGCGAGGACGAGGCCGCGGTCCAGGGGCTGATCGACGGTGCCGCCGCCCTCGAGGGCCGCGCCGGCGACTATTTCATGCTCGGCTTCGACCCCTGGGGCGTGTAGGGGCGACCTCCGACTCCGGGCGTCCGGGCACTCGCGGGCGGCCGACGATGACCGGCCATCCTCCGCCAGCGATGGGGGGATGGGGAGATGGGGCGCAACGGAAGAACCGGGCGGCGGAAGCGGCCCGGTTTTCTTTTGCGGCTTCAGTCGCACGCGGACCGTGCGTCGGCGAGGCGCTTCGGACACCCCATCGCCCCATCCCCCCATCCCCCCATCCCGCCTTTCCGCGCTCCGCCGCCCGACCTAGCTTTCACTCTTCCAGGCACCTCCCGCTGCAGGCATGCTCAAGAAGCTCCTTCTGCTGCTGATCTACATCTACTCGCCGGTCGGCCGACGCATCCGCAGCATCACCGGCGCGCAGCTCGAGGACGGCCGCGCGCTCTGGTTCCTCGACAACGACCGCGGCGACCCCATCGCCTCGGGCATCTATCTGCTCGTCCTCGACAGCCCTTCCGGCCCAACGGTTCGCAAGCTCCTCGTCCGGCGCTAGGTCCCCCGTTCCGTCGCTCTCCCTTCCCGCCCGGGAACAATCCCCGGGTGCGTCGGGCTTGGGCCTTTCGTAAAGTAAGTCCAGAAGATACTTGACAAAAGGCGGAGGGGTCATGAGGCGCGGGATGGGGATGATGCTGGGCATGTTCGTGATGGTTGGTGCGTTGGGCTGCTCGGGTGGCAGCATGAACGCGACGCCGACGCAGCCACTGGCGCAGCAGCCGCAGCCGCAGGCGCAGCCGCCGGCCTCGGGGAGCGGGTCGGTGGGAATCGTGGACTTCTCCTTCGGCCCGCAGGATGTGACGATCGCGGCGGGCGGGACCGTGACCTGGACGAACAACGGCGGGGTGGCGCACACGGCCACGTCGAATGGGACGGAGTTCGACAGCGGCAATCTGGGCAGCAATGCCAGCTTCTCGCACACGTTCAACACGAAGGGCACGTACGCCTACCACTGCGCCATCCACGCGTCCATGACCGGCACGGTTACGGTGCAATGAGGACGGTGGCCAACGCGAGCGGCCTGTCGCCGGCGGCTCGCGCTGGCGGTCGGGCGGGTCGATCTGCTCGTCCGCGACGGCCCTTCCGGCCCGACGGTCCACAAACTCCTCGTTCGCCGCTAACTGTCCCGGCGCGCCTCACCCCTGGCGCCTCCTGTGTGGGAACCACCCCCCGCCGCCCCGCCTTGGGCGGTGCGAAGGGGAAGTACAGAGAATCTTGGACAAAGTCGGAGGCTTCATGAAGCGCTGGACTGCGACGAAGGTCGGAATGCTGCTGTTGGCAGGCATGCTGGGCTGCTCGAGCTCGAACTCGACCGTGACGAACCCGGTGCCTACGGGGAGCGCCGCGGTGACGATCGCGGATTTCTCGTTCTCGCCGCAGAGCGTGACGATCACGGTGGGGGGAACGGTCAAATGGACGAACAACGGCCCCGCGACGCATACGGCCACGGGGAACGCGGGGGAGTTCGACAGCGGCAACATCGGCAACGGTGGGAACTTCTCGCACACCTTCAGCACCAAGGGGACGTTCTCCTACCACTGCGCGATTCATCCGTCGATGACCGGCACGGTGACGGTGCAATGATGGTGGCCAACGCGAGCGGTGGGTGGCGCCGGCGGCTCGCGCTGGCAGCCGGGTTGGTGGCGGTTGCGGCTCCCGCGCTGCGGGCGCAGTCGGTGCTGGAGCGGCCGCCGAACCTGGACGTGAGCTGGGTGGCCCCGCCGGGAGGGGTGCAGTTCGACTTCCTGCACCGGTTCACGGTGAGCAGCGCGCCCCAGCGGAAGGTGAGCAACTCGCCCACCTTCCTGCTGGGAGTGGGGCTGCCCGGCCGGCTGATGGCGGGATTCAACTACGCCACGAACTCGGACGTGGCCGCGAGCTACCCCAACGAATGGGAGTTCCTGGGCCGCTGGCAGGCGCTTTCCTCGGACCTGGGCGCGCCCATCGATGCCACCGTGCAGGGCGGGTATAACCTGGCGGCGCGCAGCGTGGATGGCGCCCTGGGGCTGGGACGGGCGGTGGGCCCCGTGCGGCTGCAGGCCGAGGGCCGCGTGCTGGGCGATGCCTACGGTACGGGCCAGACCCGGGGCGCGCTGGCGGGTGGCGCCACGCTGCATTTCGGCCGCTTCCTGGCGCTGGCGGGCGACGCCGGCCGGCTGCTCGGCTCCGGCGAGCACAAGGTGGTGTGGGGCGCCGGGCTGCAGATCGCCATCCCCTACACGCCGCACACGCTCTCGCTGCAGACCACGAACACGAGCACGGGCACGCTGCAGGGCGCATCCCGGTCCTCGGGCAGCCGTCGCTACGGCTTCGCCTTCACCATCCCGCTCTCGCTGGGTCGCTACTTCGGCGGGGTGGCCGCGGCACCGGCGGCGCCACCGGCTG
>JADGQX010000192.1 GCA_017881445.1 Gemmatimonadota bacterium
CCGCGCCACCCCTCGGGGGTGTCGGCGTTGTTGTCCGGGTACGGCTCGTTGAAGAGGTCGAAGACAACCGCGTTGTTGGCGCCGTATGCCTTCGCGACCTGGCGCCAGAACTCGGGCGTGTGGTCCCGGTCCGGCATGGGCGCCTGCTTGTTGGCCGAGTCCGTCCCGGGGGCGGTCCAGTGCAGGTCGAGGATGGCGACCATGCCGCCGCGGTTCAGCACGCCGACGTAGTTCGCGATCGCCTGCTTGTAGGCATCGCCGGCGTACTGTGCCTTCACGCCGTTGATGGCGAGCCAGCAGTCCTCGTTCATGGGGATGCGCACCGCGTTGATGCCCCAGGCGCGCATGGCCGCCACTCCGGCCGAATCCGTGCCGTCGCCACCGTGGTCGAAGATCCCCCACCCCTGGACGCAGGCGTACTCGGTCCCGGAGTGGCTGACCCCGCGCAGGCGCACGGTATTGCCGGCGGCATCCACCAGCCGGGTGCCCTGCACGTGCAGCGCGGGCGCGGCGCCGCCCGTCTGCCCGGGCCCCGTCGGGGGCGGAGTCGCGCCCGTGGACTTCTCGCCGCCGCCGCAGGCCAGCAGGGCGGAGGCGAGAGCGGCCAGGACGGCGGGGAGCCGGCGGTTCATCTCACACTCCTGCAAGCACGTCAGTGGGTGGCGGGTGCCGCCGGGAACTCGTAGCCGGAGCCGTCGGGCAGCCGGCCGGTCCAGCCGAAGACCGCGCGCATGCACTTGTGGAAGCCGTCCACCGGCTCCATGAACATCATGGGGCAGCCGCCGGCGAGGTAGCCGATGCCGGCGCGCTCGCAGGTGGCCACCGCCTCCGCCGAGAGGCTGCCGCCGCCGATGGAGCGGTGGATCCAGACCCGCGGGATGTGCAGCGCGGCGCAGTCCGCCACCACCGACGCCGCCACGGTCGGGTGCGTGACCACTACCACCCCGTCCACGCCGCCCGGGATCTCGGCCAGCGAATGGTAGCAGCGGTCGCCCTCCACCTGGTCGGCGTTGGGGTTGACGGCGAAGACCTCGTACTTCAGCTCGCGCATGCGCCGGTAGATGCCGTTGGCGGCATCCACGTGCGTGGCGGAAACGCCCGCGACGGCAATGCGCCGCTGCGACAGGAACTCGGTGGCGGCTTCCTTCAGGGTCTTCATTTCAAAACCTCGAGGCTGAGGCTGAGGCTGAGGTCGGGACGAGCACGGCAGGGCTCGCGCTCGGCCGCGCCGCGGGCCCCCCGACCGCCGGAAGGGCCCGCGTCGCATCGGTGGCGCTAGTTCCTGGCCTTGGGCGCGGCGTTCAACCCCTGCTGCCACCAGGCCGGGGCGTTGCCCCAGTCCCAGGACGAGACCGCGCTTCCCAGCACCGCGCCCGTGGCGGCGTCCACGATCACCCGCACGTGACCCTTGGCGTTGGGCGAGCTGATGCCCACGACGTAGACCGGGGTCCAGTCCTTCCCGTTGGTCGGGTTGAAGAGCGCGCCGGCCACCGCCACGCTGGACGCGGGGATCGTCCTGGCGCCCCCACCATCCGAGCGCGCCGGGGCCGTTTCCCAGCTCTTGAGGAGGCCCTTCACGAGGTCGTTGCGTACCTGGCCGACCGCGGCGGAGGACGCCTGCGCCTGCGTGATCCTGACGGGCGCCTGCTTGACGTCCGTGGCCCTCGTGGGGTTCTTCTGGGCGGCAGCGCCGGCCGGGAGCAGCAGGGTGGCGACGACCAGGGGGAGCCATTTCCGCATATCCACCTCCGGGAGAGAAGTGGGGGGCGACGAGGCTCCAGGGTAGGCCGGGATTCGGGCCGGGGCAACGATCTCGTGCATCCCGGGCGGACGAAAGCGCGGGCCCGCCCGCTCAGAAGGTTGGATGCGGGGTGGTACCGGCCGTAGTTTGGGTGGTCCGGGGTTCCGTTCCGACCAGGAAAGGCACGGGGGTCATGAACTGTCCGGCTTGTGGCAGGGCGATGACGGAGATGGCTGTAGGCGACCTGAAGGTGGACGCCTGCTCGGCGGGCTGCGGTGGGCTCTGGTTCGATACCTGGGAGTTGCGGAAGGTGGAGGAGAACGCGGAAGCCGCCGCGCCGCTGCTGGAGCTGAAACCGGGCGCGGCCATCCAGGTGGACCCGGAGCGGCGACGCAACTGCCCGCGGGACCCCGGCGTCGTCATGATGCGCCACTTCTGGAGCGTGAAGCGCGAGGTGACCGTGGACGAGTGCCCGCAGTGCGGGGGCATGTTCCTGGATGCCGGCGAGCTGGCGCGCATCCGCGCTGAATACCCCTCGGAGGCGGAGCGCCACGCGGCCATGCAGTCGCTCTACGGCAACATGCTGGCGGAGCTGACCAAGCAGCACTGACGGACCGCGGTCCGCGGTCCGCGGTCCCCGGCTGGAGCGGCCATGCGCTCGCGAACGGCGGCACTCGGCTCTGCCCTGTTCTTCCTGGTGGCGCCGTGCGTGGTGGCGGGGGTGGTGCCCTGGACCCTGACCCGCTGGCGCCCCGGCCCGTACGCCTCACCCGCGGCGGCCGTCGCCGGCAGCGCGCTCGTCTGCGCCGGGCTGCCCGTGCTGCTGGAGGCGTTCGTGCGCTTCGCCCGCGCCGGGCGCGGCACACCCTCGCCTACGCACCCTCCCGAGCACCTCGTGGTCTCGGGGGCCTATCGCTACGTCCGCAACCCCATGTACGTTGCGGTGCTGGCGATCATCGCCGGGCAGGCGCTGCTGCTGGGGCGCACGCAGCTGTGGAGCTACGCCGCCGGCTGCGCCCTCTTCGCGCACCTCTTCGTCGTGTTCTACGAGGAGCCGACGCTGCGCGACCAGTTCGGTGCGGACTACGAGCGCTACACGCTGGGCGTACGGCGCTGGTGGCCGCGGCTGCGACCCTGGAGGTCGTGAACGCGTCCCGGGCCGGTCTACCTCTACTGAACGCCGGCGGTCGCGGGGCGGCAGGACCGGGGCGGGCGCTGAGCGCGCGCGCTCCCGCGGACCCGGAAGCGCGCTGCCGGTCCAGATCCGAAAGGTGGTCCTGGACGTCTCGCGCCTTTCCCCCGGCAGCTATGCGCTGGTAGTGTCCATGAACGGCGTGCATTCCCCCGTGCGCAGCTTCGATCTGCGCTGAAGGCGATCGCGCGCGGCGCCAGGAGCGAATCGGCGGGGATCGACGGCTTTCGGCCGGGGGCGGCACCCGCTACCCCGGATGGCTCATCCACAGGTGACGTCTGGCGGGGCTACGATGCGAGACTGGACACGACGGGACGTGCTGAAGACCGGGCTGGGCGCGGCCGCGGGGGCAGTGGTGGGGGCGACAGGCGCCGATGCGCTGGCGGGGCTGGATGCGCGCTCGCTGGCGCGCGCCGTGGCACGCGCGACCGGCACGCCGGATCCCGCCGTGGCATCGGCGCGGGAGCGGTTCCTCCTGGACTTCGGCTGGCGCTTCGCGCTGGGCCACGCGAACGACCCGACCAAGGACTTCGGCTACGGGCTGGGCAACGAGTTCGCCAAGACCGGCCAGTTCATGCAGGTCTCGCAGAAGGAGTTCGACGACTCCAGCTGGCGCGCCGTGGACCTGCCGCACGATTGGGCCGTGGAGCTGCCCTTCGTCGAGGCCAGCGAGCTGCGCGACGCCGGCTACCACCCCCTGGGCCGCAGCTACCCGGCGACGACGATCGGCTGGTACCGGCGCACGATCGACGTCCCCGCCAGCGACCTCGGCCGGCGGCTGACACTGGTGTTCGACGGGGTCATGAGGGACGCCGTCGTCGCCCTGAACGGCTGGTACCTCGTGCGCAACCTGAGCGGGTACGCGCCGATCCGCGTCGATATCACGGACATGCTGGAGTACGGCCAGAAGAACTACCTGGCCGTGCGCGTGGACGCGACGCAGCGCGCCGGCTGGTTCTATGAGGGCGCGGGCATCTACCGCCACGTCTGGCTGGAGAAGACGAGCCCGGTGCACGTGGCGGACGGTGGGACGCTCGTCGCGCAGGACGTGACGGGCGGCGTCGCCTGGCTCGACATCACCACCGAGATCGACAACGACGGCGGCGCCGGGGTCAGCATACGCGTGGCACAGGCCGTGATCGACGCCGGCGGACGTCCGGTCGGCACGGCGACGTCGGAGGCGGTTGCCGTGCCGGCAGGCATGCGGGTGACTGTGCACCAGCGGATCCGCGTCGCCTCGCCGAAGCTCTGGTCGCTGGAAACGCCCTACCTGTACTCCCTGGCGACGACGCTGGAGCCGGCCGCGTCGCCCCGGGGCGGCCCCGCGCACGACGTCTACCACACCAGCTTCGGCATCAGGACAGTTCGCTTCGACCCCGACACGGGTTTCTACCTCAACGGCAAGCACGTCGAGATCAAGGGCACCTGCAACCACCAGGACCACGCCGGCGTGGGCGCGGCGCTGCCGGACCGGCTGCAGTACTACCGCATCGAGCGCCTGAAGGCGATGAACTCGAACGCGTACCGCACCTCGCACAACCCGCCGACGCCGGAGCTGCTGGACGCCTGCGACCGCCTGGGAATGCTGGTCCTGGACGAGACGCGCATGTTCGGCTCGAGCCCGGACGCGCTGAGTGAGATCGAGCGCATGATCCGGCGCGACCGCAACCACCCCTCGATCTTCGCCTGGTCGATCGCGAACGAGGAGTTCTCGGTCCAGGGCACGGCCCGGGGCACTCGCGCGGCCACCACCGTGAAAAGGGTGGTCCACCGCCTCGACCCCACGCGCCCGGTCACGGCGGCGATGGATCACTGGTGGGAGAAAGCCGGCTACGGCGAGGTGCTGGACGTGATGGGCTACAACTACCTGCACGGCCACGAGGACAGCTGGCACGCCGAACACCCGAAGCAGCCGGTGATGGGCACCGAGGTCGGCAGCACCGTCTCCACGCGCGGCATCTACGCCAACGACAAGGAGAAGGGCTACCTCAGCGCCTACGACGTGAACGCCCCGTCCTGGGCCAGCATCGCGGAGAAGTGGCTGACGTTCTGGCGGGCGCGGCCATGGCTGGCGGGCGGGTTCGTGTGGACCGGCTTCGACTACCGGGGCGAGCCCACGCCCTACGACTGGCCGTGCATCAACAGCCACTTCGGCATCCTGGACACCTGCGGCTTCCCCAAGGATCTCTTCCATTATTACCGCGCGGCGTGGGGCAGCGAGCCGGTGCTGCACCTCTTCCCGCACTGGAGCTGGAGCGGCCGCGAGGGCCAGCCCATCGACGTCTGGGTCTTCAGCAACCTGGCCCGCGTCGAGCTGCTGGTGAACGGCACGTCCGTCGGCGTCCAGTCGGTGCCGAAGGACGGGCACGTCGAGTGGAAGGTGCCGTACGCGCCCGGCTCGATCGAGGCCCGTGGCTTCACGGCCTTGCAGGCGACGACGTCGCCGCCGGCGCTCGTGGCGAAGCGCGAGACCACCGGTCCGGCCGCGCGCATCGCGCTGCGCCCCGACCGCTCGGGCATTGCCGCCGATGGTGAGGACGTATCGGTGGTCGTGGTGTCGGTCGTGGATGCCGCCGGCCGCGAGGTGCCCACGGCCGACGACCTCGTGACCTTCCACGTGACCGGCGCCGGACGCCTGATCGGCGTGGGCAATGGCGACCCGAGCAGCCACGAGTCCGACAAGGGCACCGCCCGCCGCGCGTTCAACGGGCTATGCTGCGCCATCGTGCAATCGGCGCGCGCGGCGGGCGAGCTGCGCATCGAGGCGAGCGCGCCCGGGCTCCAGGGCGCCACGGCGGTCGTGATCTGCGAGGCGGCCCAGGCGCGCCCGACGGCTTGAACACCACATCTCACCGCCGAGGACACCGAGGACACCGAGATAGCGACATCCACCCGCCGCCGGCCGCAGCATCAACTGCGGGTTGGTTTTTGTTGTTTTGACAACAGATCCGGTGGCGTCGAGCGCCCGGTTATCCGAGGGTTCGCCGCTCGGCGTCCTCGGCGATCTCGGCGGTAAGATGGGGTGTTGTTGTTGGGGCCGCCCCGGATCGGGCGTGGCGCCTGCCGTTGACCGGCGCGTGTACAGTCATTATTGTCAGACTGTACAGCTATGGAGGCTGGGCATGGCGGCCAAGGGGACGGTGCGGAAGAACCTGCGGCTGACGCAGGCGAAGATCGACCGGGCGAAGCGGATCCTGGGAACGCGCACGGAAACGGAGACCGTCGAGCAGGCCCTCGACCTGGTAGCCTTCCGGGAGGAGGTGCTGCAGGGGTTGCAGCGGATCGCGGGCTCGGGCGCGGTGCGGGAGGTCCTGCACGACGAGGCGACGTGAAGCGCTACGTGCTGGACACGAACGTCTTCATCGATGCGATGCGGGACCGTGGGAAGGCCGAGGAGCTGGAAGCGTTCTCCTCGGCCTTTCTGCCGTTTCTGCACCTGCATGCGGTAGTGGCGCAGGAACTCCTGGCCGGCGCGGTGACGCCGCGCTGGCGTCGGGAGATCGAGGCTGCGCTGATCGATCCGTTCGAGCGACGGGGGCGGGTGGTGGTGCCGAGCCTGGCCGCGTGGAAGCGCTCGGGCGAGATCGTTTCCGAGCTGGTCGCGAGGAAGTCGCTCACGGCCGGCGGCGTACCGCGCTCGTTTCTCAACGATGCGCTGCTCGCCGCCTCGTGCCGGGAGCAGGGGCTGACGCTGGTCACGCGCAACCGCTCGGACTTCGCGCTGATCGCGACGCTGGAGCCGGTCGACTGGACCGAGCCCTGGCCGCGCCGGTAGGGCATCACTTGCGTTTCGTGGACTTCTTTCCGCCAGAAGTATTGAGAGCGACGGCCGCGCGGATGAGCGCCTTGAACGCATCCGCGTCAATCTCCTCACCCTCGTGAATGTCGATGGCGCGCCTTGTGTTACCGTCAAGGCTCGAGTTGAAGAGCTTGGCAGGATCCTTCAAGGAAGCGCCCTTGAAGAAGGTCAGCTTCACAATCGACTTGTACGACTCTCCCGTGCAGATGCCCCCGTCATGGGACCATACAGGAGTGCCCATCCACTTCCACTCTTCCACGACATCAGGGTCGGCCTCCCTGATGAGGGCGCGCATCCTTGCCAGCGTATCGCCTCTCCAGTCACCCAGCTCGGCGATCCTCTCGCTGATGAGCTGGGAGGCCGCCGTGCCTGCTGCCTTTGGTTGACTCTTCATCTTCCTACCCTTCGAAGGGGATAGGCCGCATCCGGGCGGCGCGGGCGCAGCCCGCGCCGCCCGGCTCGCCCTCCGCTACTTCGTCCTCTCCAGCACCAGCACCACGAAGGTGTTCGGCACCATGCTCGGCCGGGGGCGCGGGCGCTCGGGAGTGGGCGCGGGCGCGGGGCCGAACTCGGCGCTAGCCGTGTAGATGCGGTGCGTGCCGGGGTCCAGCGTCATGGTGCGGGCGCCGCGCTGGGTGGTGGCGTTCTCCTGCACGGCATAGCCGGCGGCGCCGTTGGTGCGCACCACCGTGAGGGTGCCATCGCCGTTGGAGGAGAAGGCGAGGCCTCGCCCCGGGTCGAAGCCGGCGCCGTCGGGGCCATCGCCGATGGTGACGGTGGTGAGGAGCTTGCCGGCGGCCAGGTCCGAGATGGCCATGACCTTGTCGCAGACCGAGAAGAGCCGCTTGTGCGCGACGTCGATGGCGATGCCGCTGGGTCCCTCGCAGGGCTTGATGGACCAGCGGCGCAGCACCCTGAGCGCTTTCGGGTCCACCTCGGCGACCTCGCTCTTGTCCTCGACGTTGATGTAGAGCCGGCCCTTGCCGTCGGACGCGACTTCCTCGGGGCGCCCGCCCAGCTCGACGAAGCCCAGGACCTTGCCGGTGGCGGGGTTGATGGCGGACGCGTTCGAGCTGCGGCCGTTCATGGTGAAGATGCGCTTGGTGAAGGGGTCGAACCCGATGGCGTCGGGGTTGGCGCCGCCCACGTTGACGCGCGCGATCTCGTGCAGGTCCTTCAGGTCGAAGATGGTGACCGTGGAGTCGCGGCCGTTGCTGGTGAAGCCGCGTCCGAGCGCGTGGTCGAAGGCGATGCCGTGCACGCCCGGGGTGTTGGCGATGTCGCCCATGACGGTGTCGCGGGCGAGGTCCACCACGACCACGTGGGTGGCGTGGGAGACGTAGAGTCGGCGCGCGCCCGGGTCCACGGCCAGGTAGTCCCAGCCGCCGTCGCCGCCGATGGGGATGCGTTTCACGATCTTGTAGGCGGGTGCCGGCGTCTGCGCGGCCGCGAACCCCCCGGCGATGGTCGGGGCGAGCAGCGCCAGCAGCACGGCTCCGAGACCGGTGCGGGGAAAACGCCGGACGATGCGAAGCGACGTCACGTTCATTGGTCCTCCAGGGAAGGAGCGAGCCGCCAGTCCCGGCCGCGGATGGCCACGACGAAGGCCGGGACGAGGAACAGGGTGATGGGTGTGGACAGCGCCAGCCCGCCGATGACGGCCAGGGCGAGCGGTCGCTGCATCTCGGCTCCGGCGCCGATGCCCAGCGCCAGGGGGAGGAGACCGAAAAGGGTGCAGAGCGTGGTCATGAGGATGGGGCGCAGGCGGACGCGCGCGGCCGCGCGCAGGGCCGGCTCCAGGGCCTCGCCCTCGTAGCGCATGCGGTGGCGGGTGAAGTCCAGCAGGATGATGCCGTTCTTCACGATGAGCCCCACCAGCAGGATCATGCCCATCAGGGAGTCGACGTTGAGCTGCGTGTTGGTGACGAGCAGCAGGCCGAGGGCGCCCACGAAGGAGAGGGGCGCGGCCAGCAGGATCACGAGCGGCTCGATGAAGGACTCGAACTGGACGAGCATGACGGCGACGACGCAGAGTGCAGCCAGCGCCAGCACCAGGAGCATGGCGCGGAAGGCCGCCTGCTGGCTCTCGTACTGGCCGCCCAGCACCAGGCGGATCCCGGCCGGCGGCGGGTTCTCCGCGAGCACCTTCTTGACGTCGCCCATGACGCTGCCCAGGGCGCGGCCCTCGACGCCGGCGGTGATGACGATCATCTGGCGCTGGTTCTCGCGCAGCAGCTCGGCGGCGGAGGTCGTGTCGGAGAAGGTGGCCAGGG
>JADGQX010000193.1 GCA_017881445.1 Gemmatimonadota bacterium
CTGGTGCTGAAGCTGAAGGAGTACGGCAAGTACGTCATCGGCGTCGGCATCCGCGAGTCCACGTCGGACCTGCTGGTCCAGAACTGCGACGAGTACTACTCGTACTCGGCGCTGACCGGGCTGACGCGGGCTGGCGAGGAAGGCGATGCCATCCGGCAGGACCCGTGGGAAGTGGTCGAGCGCGCGGTGCTGCAGATGGCGGAGGACGGGGACGTCATGCGCTCCGACCGTCTGAAGCAGGTGATGCTGCACCTGGATCCCAGCTTCGACGAGTCCCACCTGGGCTACAGCAAGTTCAACAAGTTCGTGCAGGACGCCGCCGAGCGCGGGCTGGTCTCGCTGCGCAAGCTGGAGAACGGCCAGTACGAGGTGGCGCCGGTGGGCGCGGCCGAGCAGGCTACCTTCCGCGAGGAGTCCTCGCGGGCTGGGGAGCGGGAGCGCGAGCGGCAGCGGCGCCGTCGCCGGGATTCGGCGCGCGAGGAGCGGGAGCGCGCGGGGGTGGATTCGCCGGAAGCGGCCGCGCCTGCGCCCCCCAAGGAGGCGCCCGCAGCGGAACCGCCCGTCGCGCGGGCGGAGCCCGCGGCCGAGACGCCCGCACCGCGGGAGGAGCGGCCGCCGCGCGAGGAGCGGCCACGGCGGGAGGAACGGCCCCGCCGCGATCGTCCGGCGCGCATAGAGCACGAGGAGCCGGCCCGCGCCGAGCACCCCGTGCTGGAGCTACCCGCGGAGGTTGCCGCGGCCCCCGCGGAGAACGGCCGCGCCGGCGATCTGCGCCGCGCCTACGCGCTGCTGCGCCGGGCGCTGGAGGAGCTGGCCAGCGGGCGCACGGAGGCGGTGCGCGACTCGGACGTGAAGCGCCGGATGCTCGAGATCGACCCGGCCTTCGACGAGGCGCAGTACGGCTTCGGCAAGTTCAGCCGGTTCCTGCGCCAGGCGCACGACGCCGAGGTCGTGAACCTGCAGAAGGCCGAGAATGGCAGCTACGAGGTGGAGCTGCCGGGCGCTGGCGGGCGCGGGCGCACCGAGACGCGCTTCGGCGGCAGTGAGCGGGAGGAGCGCGGCGGGCGTCCGGAGCGCCCACGGCGCGGTCAGCACGAGGGACGCCCGGAGCGGGAGTCCCGTCCGCCGCGCGAGGAGCACGCCGACACGGTCGCCCGCGAGTCGGCGGCGCCGGAAGCACCCGTCGCGGAGCCCCGCACGCCCGAGCGGACGGCCGAGCCGGTCAGCGCGGCGCCCGCTGCGGCGCAGGCGAGCGCGCCCCCGGCGGCATCCCACGCCCCCATTCGCCTGGGCCTGCGCACCGGCTCACGCATGGGGCGGACTTCGGCCGCGCCACCGCCCCTGCTGCCCGGCCAGGTCGTGGGCGGTAAGGCGGCAGCGACCCCGCCCCCGAGCCCGGTCCCGCTGGCGGCTACGGCCGCCGTCACGCCCGAGCCGGAGCAGGCGAGCGCGGCCGCGCAAACGGCCCACGCCGCGGAGCCGGGTCCTGCCGCCGAGGCTGCGGAGTCCACGCTCGCGGGCGAGCGGCCGGCCCGGAGGCGGTCCCGCGGCGGCCGTGGCCGTGGTCGCAAGGCGGCGCCGGACGCCGGGTCCACCGGGGTGGAGGATGACGCAGCGCTGGCGGAGCCCATGGCTGAGGTCGCTCAGCCCGCGACGGCAGTGCCCGAGCCCGAGGCGCACGAGCCGGAGAGGGCCCGCCAGCCGCGGCCCGCGCGGGGCGGTGGCCGGCCCCGCGGCGGTCGCGCCGCCGGCCCCGCGAAGACGGGCGCCAGCGCCAATCTGGCCAAGGAGCTGGGGCTGCCGACGGAGCGGCAGTCCGTGGTGGACTACCTGGTGGGCAACTACAAGGGCGTGGGCGAGAAGACCGCCGAGTCCCTCGTGGACGCTCTCGGTCCCTCCTACGTGTTCACGGTGCTGCAGAACGAGCCCAACAAGGTCCGGGACCTGCTGGGCGAGCGGCGCTCGCACACCATTCTCGACGCCTGGACGGGCGACCACGCCCGCCGCGCCGTTCCGGCGGAGGCCGTTCCGGAGGAGACCGCTCAAGCGGAGGCCGCTCCGGCGGCCCGCCCGGCGCGTCCAGCCCGGACGCGTGCGTCGCAGCCGCCCGCCGCCGCGGAAGCTGTCACGGCAGAGGAGCAGCCGGAGGGCGACGCTCCCGCCCGCGCTGCCCGGAGCCATCGCGGCAGCCGCGGCGGGCGCCGCGCCCGCGGGCGGGGACGCGGGCCCTCGGCGGAATGAGCGAGCCGGCGGGGGAGCCCCGGCCGCTCCCGCCGTTCTTCTACGCCCGGGCCGCCGAGGAGGTCGCTCGCGACCTCCTCGGCGCGCTCCTGGTCTCCACGACCGGGGGTGAGCGTGCCGTAGCACGCATCGTGGAGACCGAGGCGTATCTCGGCCCCCACGACCCCGCCTCCCACGCCGCCGAGCGGATCGGCCGCACGGCGCGCAACGCCTCCATGTTCGGCCCACCCGGCATCGCTTACGTGTACCGCATCTACGGCCTGCACTGGTGCCTCAACACCGTGACCGGCCTGGCCGGCCACCCCGCCGCCGTGCTGATCCGCGCCGCCCAGCCGCTGCAGGGCATCGACATCATGAGACGCCGCCGCCGCTCGGGGACGCGGCGGGCCGTCGAGCGGGCCGCCGACTGGCCGCCCGACACCCAGCTGGCGCGGGGCCCGGCCCGGCTCGCCCAGGCCCTGGGCATCGACGGCGCGCTCGACGGCCACGCCCTCGATGGCCCACCTCTCTGGATCGCGCCGGGCGAAGCGGTGGCTCCGGACGATGTCGCCATCGGGCCCAGGATCGGCATAACTCGCGCGGCCGATTGGGATCTGCGCTTCTACGTCCGGAGCAGCCCCTGGGTGTCGTAGGCGCGCAGGGGCGGGCTGGCACGGCTCCTGCCCAACCTCATGTAGACGAGGCACTTCCGAAAAGCAGTGCTCCGTTCGGAGAGCAGGAATCGGAAGGAGCTTGAAGGATGGCGACTGTTCCCGGCCCACGACCGGATCGATCCTTGGCGCTGCCCGGGACGCCGGCGGAGCCTCCGGTGGAGGAGCCGTACGAGGAGCCCGGGTGGCACGAGCCGGAACATGGCGCGGAGCCGGACTGGCTGCCGCAGCCGTACGAGCCGGAGAGGGAGGAAGAAGGGGTGGTGCTGCCGATCGGCGCCTGACCTTCGAGGGCGGAAACGGGGTGGTGAGGCGGGGTGGGCGCCGGCGCAGGTTGCGCCGGCGCACTTTCGTTGCCCGGCCGGATAACCGCTGGCCGGGCGCGCCTGAGTCGCTATTGCGATGGGGCGGATCCGGGGCTTTCTTGCGATATGCCTTCAGAGCATGCCCCCGATGTCGGCCTGCCCGTTCGGTCGCGCCCGCGCCCCGCGTTCGCCGCTGCATTGCTGGGGATGGCCATGCTCGGTCTGTTGCCGGCTGCGGTCGCGGCGCAGACGAGCGGGAGCATCCTCGGTCAGGTGAAATCCTCGTCCGGCGAGCCGTTGCACGGCGCGCAGGTCTCGGTGGTCTCCCCCGCCATGCGGGCGGTCACGGGCGCGGACGGTCGCTTCGTGCTGGGAGCCGTGCCGGCCGGCGAGCGGACGGTGCGCGTGGAGATGCTCGGCTATCGCAGCCTGACGGTGACGGCGGTCCGCGTGTCGAGCGGTCGGGGGACGGAGCTGCGGCTGGAACTGGAGCCCGCGCCCGTGCCGATGCGGGCCATCGAGGTGGAGGCGGAGCGGGTCCGCTTGATCGAGCCGGACGTGAGCACCACGCACGAGGTGGTCACCGGCCGCGAGCTGCGAGAGCTGCCGGTTGACCGCATCGAGGATGTGCTCGAGCTGGCGACGGGCGTGTCTCAGGGCCACTTCCGCGGTGGCCGCGTCGGGCAGGAGACCTACGTCGTCGATGGTCTCCCCGTGAAGAACGTGCTGGAGGCGTCGTCGAAGGGATCGGCGCTGGAGTTCTCGCCCAGCTCGCTGGACGAGATGGACGTCATCACCGGCGGCCTGAGCGCGGCCTACGGCTCGGCCATCTCCGGCGCCGTGAGCTACGCCACGCGACGGGGAAGTCGCGAGAGCTGGGAGACCCGAGCCGCGCTGCGCGGCGACGGCATGAACCCGCAGGGCACCGGCTTCACGTCGCTGTCCTTCTCCGCCGGCGGACCGCTGCGCCTGCTGGGCGAGGGCACCACCATCTTCGCCGACGTGCTGGCGCAGGGAATGGCGGACGCCGACCCGCATGCGCTCGGGGCGGCGTGTCTGCGGCCGCAGGATGTCCCGAACGACCTGGTCTCGCGCCTCGACGCGCTGCGCGCCGGGTCCGGGTCCTCGCTCTACTGCCCGTATGCGCCCTCGGTGCTGCCCCACGACGCGGGCGACAAGCTCATCGCCTTCGTGCGCTTCGATCGGCCGCTGGGCGGCGGCTTCTCTCTGAGCGCATCGGTGCTGGGCAACCGGCTCCAGCGCCAGCTCTACACGCCCGAGCTCAAGTACTCGACCGGCTCGCAGCTGGGACAGCGGACCTACGGCTCGCTGGGGACGCTCCTCCTGGACTGGAATCGCAATAGCGGCGGGATGACGCGGCACGCCCTGGCGCGCATCGGCGTGATGCGGCTGGACCGGTACCTGGGCGCCCTGGACGGGTCGTCGCTGGCGGATCGGCAGACCATTGCGGGGTTCGGGCTTACGCCCTTCCACTTCCTGGGTGAAGGCTTCGCTCGTTCCTCGCCCGAGGCGCAGCTGGAGGCGGGGACCGGCGTGCCCGGCTACGTCACGCAGGGTGGCGCGATGGGCTCGCCCTACGGTCCGGCGGCCGATGGCATCTTCTTCACTACGGGCACGCCCCAGCTGGCCAACTGGACCCGCTCGGAGCAGGTCGGCGGCGACGTGCTGGGCGAGGTCTACACGGCGAGCGGCGTGGTGGCGCGCGCGGGCTTCTCGGGGAAGCTCTACCGGGTGCAGAGCTACGAGCGCTCGCTGGCGGCCGACCTCGGCTCGAGCTTCAACTACGCGCGCTTCTTCCCCGTCTCCTTCGGCGGCTTCACCGAGGTGCAGTGGGGAACGAGCGACGACCTGAACGCGCAGATCGGCGTGCGCGTGGATGCCTTCCGTCCGGGGCTGGATTTCCGCTTCGACCGCGCGAACTTCCTCGCACCCTCCCTGCAGGCGGACTGGAAGATGGCCGTCATGCCGCGTTTCGGCGCGTCCATGCCGTTGCCGGGCAGCCGCGGGCGTACCGTCATGCGCGTCAACTTCACGCGCCTGGCCGAGCCCCCCGATTTCCAGTACTTCCTCGACACCACGCTGGGCGATTCGCTGCGCACCTCCATTCGCCGGGAGGGAAACGCGAACCTCAGCTTTGAGAGCGGCTCCGCCTACGAGGCGGGCGTGACCCAGCTGCTCGGCCAACGGCTCAGTGGAGCGGTGACGTTCTTCCGCAAGAACCTGGAGAACCTCGTCTCGGGCGACGTGCGCTTCGGCTCCGCCTCCGACCCGTCCTTCTCCCTCGCGGACTACGGCTCGGTCACGGGCCTGGAGCTGGCGCTGCGCGGGCGCTGGACGGACTGGACCGTGCGGGCGGGGTACTCCCTGCAGAAGGCCGTGGGCGTGTCCTCCAGCGCGCTGGGCGACACCGTGATCAGCACCAGCGACAGTCGCGTCACCTATCCCCTGGCCTTCGACCAGCGTCACGCGATCGACGTGTCGGTGCTCTACGGCCGCGCCGCCGGCGCATCCAGGCGCGTCGGCGCGGCGGTCGCCGCCACCGCGCGGAGCGGCTACCCGCTCGACCCGCACGGCGCCGCGTCGTTGGTCGGATCGAGCAAGCCCCAGTACCTGCCCTGGACGGCGGACGTGACCGGTCGCGTCAGTTACGATCTGGGTCGGCTGGCCACCTGCGGGGGCTGTCGCTGGCGCGTGACGGTGGATGGGCGCAACCTGCTGGGACTCCACAATATTCTGGCGCTGCGCCGGGACACCGGGCTGCTGGGTCCCGACGCCACCGCCTTCGGCGCCGTGGAAAACTCGGTCCCCGTGCCCGCCCACCCGATCCCGCTGGAATCGCCGCTCTACTCGGCGATGATCGACCTGAACCACGATGGCAACATCACGCCGGAGGAGTTCCGGACCGCCCGCTTCGCGGCGGCCCTCGACCGTTTCGACCCGTCCCTCTATTACGGCGAGCCGCGCCAGCTGCGGGCAGGCTTCGAGGTGACGTTCTGATGCGGCGCCTCCGTGGTCTGCTGCTCGTGCTGCCGCTGCTGGCGGGCGCGTGTCGGGGCGAGCCGACGGCCTTCACGGCGGTGGACCGCGTCGCGCCCACGGGCGACAGCGTGCACCTGACGTACTACCTGGGAGAGGACCGGGCGCCGGCCTGGCGCGGGGGCGACACGCTCTATTACGGGAGCGGTGGCTACGACCCGTTCCCGGCCTCGCAGGGCGCGCTCATGGCGCTGCCGCGCCAGGGCGGCGCCGCGCGCCTGGTACTGCCGGAGCTGCAGCAGGCCACGGTGTTCCTGGCCACGCCGCTGCCCACGCCCTCGGGTGATCGCGTCGCCTACGTGGCCCTGGACGCGCTCTACGCCTTTTCCTGCACCGGGGACAGCGCGATCAATCTGAGGAACCTGCGCAAGGTTACGGGGCTCTTCAGGCCCCCGCTCACCGGGGGGCGACTGTCGGTGCGGCCGGTCGTCGGCGCCTCCGCCCCGGGCAGCGATCCCCGCGTGCTGCTCGATTTCACCAGCGTCCAGGTTGCGCCCGGGCTTCCGATCCCCGGCGTCGATCCCAACCTCACGCACTACCTCATCCACGAGTACCCGTTCCAGCTCGATTATGCCGCGGGCGGGGCGCTGCCCTTCCGGCCGAGCTGGTCTCCCGACGGCCGACGCCTGGCCTACAGCGACGGGCTTCGGGCCATGACCTGGACGCCGGGCGACGCCGCCGGCGTCGCGCTCGCGGGCAGCCAGTTCGCGGTCTCGGCGGCATGGAGCCCGGCGGGCGACCGGATCGCGGTGTCCCGCGCGATCGTGCAGGACTCGGTCACTACGGACCTGCTCTGGTTCAAGGGGGTCGACAGGTACTGTGTGGAGCGGCGCATCTCGTACAACGTCACGGACAAGCGCATCGTGCTCCTGCGCCTGGACGGCGGCGCGGCGCTGGACCTGGGCGAGGGCGAGGAGCCGGCCTGGTCGCCCGATGGCACGGCCATCTACGCCAGGCGCGCGTCGAGCAACCAGATCTGGCGCATTCCGGTCGCGGGCGGCGCGGCGACGGCGGTGGCCGGAACGGTGGCGGGCCACGACCCGGCGGTGTCGCCGGACGGCCAGTGGCTCGCGTTCGCGCGGCAGGTCACCCCCAGCAATCACGACCTATGGCTCGTCCGACTCTCGCACTGACGCTGGCGGCGACGCTGCTGACCGCCGGCTGCGGCGATCCCGTCGTCGTGCTCGGCGACTGGCCCGGCTACATGCGGGTCGTGCTGGGCGTGGGCGGCGTCGCCGGCACGACCACCGACACGGCGGCCGTGCGCACGCGCCTCTTCGTGCCCTACGGCGTGGCCGCGGCTGCGGACGGCGCCATCTACGTGGGCGACCAGGGCGCGGGCGCCCAGTTCGGGCGCATCATCCGCGTGACGCCGGCCGGGCGGGCGCTGGACGTATACTCCGCCGCCGCAGGCTGCGGCCCATGCCTGCAGCAGCCCGAAGGAATGGCGGTCGACTCGACCTCGCTCTACGTGGCGGATCCGGGCGCCGGCCGGATCTGGCGCGTCAGCCTGCAGCGCTTCGGCGAGGTCACGCCCCTGGCGGGGAACGGCGGCGGAAGCTCGGGAGCTGATGGCCCCGCGCTCTCCACGTCCATTGCGGGTCCCGCGCACGTGGTGCTGGACGCCACCGGCCGCATCTACTTCAGCGAGCGGGGTGGGAACCGCGTCCGGCGCCTCGACGCCGATGGCACGCTGCACACCGTGGCCGGCACGGGCGCGGCCGGGTTCTCCGGCGACGGCGGGGCCGCGGTCTCGGCCGCGCTCAACGGGCCGTCCGGCCTCGCCCTCCAGGGCGGCACGCTCTTCATCGCCGACGCCGGCAGCCAGCGCGTGCGGGCGGTGGACCTCGCCTCGGGTATCATCCGCACGGTCGCGGGCACGGGCGTTTCCGGCTTCACCGGCGACGACGGCCTGGCCACGGCGGCGACGCTGGCCACGCCCCAGGCGCTGGCCGTGACCCCCGACGGCCGCACCCTCTACATCGCCGACCAGCTGAACCGCCGCATCCGCTCCCTCGACCTGGGCACGGGCGTCATCCGCACCTTCGCCGGCAGCGGCGCCGCCGGCTTTGGTGGCGCCGGTCGTGCCGCCGCCGAGACGGCCCTTCCCCTGCCGATCGACATCGCGGTCTCCCCCTACCGCCTGCTCTTCGTCGTGGACGCGGTCAACCTGGTCGTCTGGCGGACACCGCTGGGGCTATAGGCCGAGCGAGCACGGCTCAGGTGCATGGGCACGTGCTTGAGGACGTGCAGGAGACGGTCCGGGGAGGTTGAGCGGGAGCAGGGAACGGCCCTGCTGCTCCCGCTCCGTTACCTCCGACCCCGCACATAGCTCCTCCACCCGCACACTGCTCGTGCATGTGAGCCGTGCTCGTGCTCCGCGGCGGGCTTCGCCAGCCGCCCCCTGTTGCCCGGGGGCGGGCGGGGCGCTTAATTGGCCGCTGGTGGCCCTTCCAGTCGGATTCACGACGCCATATGGAATACGCTAGGCTCTTCGCCGAGTTGCGCCAGCGCAAGATCGTCCAGACGATCATCGTCTACGTGGGCGGATCGTGGGGCGTTCTGCAGGCGCTCAGTCTCCTCCAGTCTACCTTCGGCTGGCCGCTGGTCGTCATGGACGTGGCGCTGCTCGTCCTCGCCTGCGGACTGGCGGTGGCCGCCACCGTTGCCTGGTACCACGGCGAGAAGGGCCACCAGCGGGTCCAACGCTCCGAGCTGGCGATC